>NZ_WWRZ01000015.1:0-12356 GCF_009875595.1 Eggerthella sp. BIOML-A1
CCGGTGGCCATCCTCCCGCTCTCGGGGTCGAGCCAGTACCAGGAGCCGCCCTTGCTCAGCCAGCCGGTCTGCATCGCGCCGGAGCCGGACAGGTAGTACCAGGTTCCGCCTACCTTCGCCCAACCCGTCTGCATGGCCCCCGATCCGTCGAAGTAGTAGCGATGTCCGTCCGAAGCCGTCGTCCAGCCCGTTGCCATCTTGCCAGTCTGCGGATCGAGCCAGTACCACGTTCCACCCAGCTTCAACCACCCCGTCTGCATGACGCCGGAAGACGAAAGCCAATACCAGGACCCGTCGTCTTTCAACCACCCGTCTGTCCGCAAGGCACACGAGCTGTCGAAATAGTAGCGCTTTTCATCAATGGTCTGCCATCCGGTGACGGCGTACGAATCCGCCCCGAACCAGTACTTCTTACCCTTGACCTGCTGCCAGCTGCTCGTAGCATACGTACCGTCGGCCAGCTTCAGCTTCCAGCGGCCGTTGTCGATTTCCCACCCAGAAGAGAGCTTGTACGTCTCGGCTATGCCCTCGGCATCAGCGTAGCCCAGCTCCTTCAGGAACGCCTCGCTTTTCAGCTTGTCGCTGTCGCTCTTATTAGACAGGAACGCATGCTCGACGATGATGCCCACGATGCCGGCTTCGCGACTTGCCTCGATGACCGTGTAGTAGTCCTGGATGCTGCCATCGGGATAGTAGAACGGGCCTTCGCCATCCACGCGCTCCGAATCGCGCACTTTTATGCCGCGGTCGGTCAAGCCGAGTGCAGTCAGCTTCTCCAGGATCTTGCTGGAGAGCTGTGCGCCCTCCTCGTGAAGCTCGTGACGATACGAGCTGTCGTTCGGATACCACACTTCGGCACCGTTGCCCGAAGCAGGTCCGGAGTTAAGATGCAAGCTGACGAACACGTTGGCTCCTGCGTCAACCGCGCGGTTCACGCGCTCAACAAGGCTCACCTTCTCGTCGCTTCCACGCGTCAGCACCACTTCGACGTTCGCATAGGACTCCAGCGCCTCCTTGCAGTACAACGCGATCTTCCATGTGAGCTCCCTCTCAACCAAACCGTTGGCCGAAGCCCCGGGCTCGCTACCTCCGTGGCCGGGATCCAAGGCAACCACGAACTTGCCGGAGGGGCTGCGCGCGCCCGAGGCGGCCGAACGACCTGCGACGGCAGAAGCCGCTTCGGCGGACAGCTGCGCAGCCTCCTCGAAGGACGATGCCTCCTCAAGCTGGCCGTCGTCGGTCAGTGCGTACACGGACACGCCGCCGGTCGACTCATCGGACAGGGAAAACGCTTCGGCTTGCGGCTCGGCCACCATGAACGCGTAGGGCTCGCCCTCACAGGAGGACAGATCCACCAGCAGCGTGCGGCTGTCGGCGGCAGACGCGCCCTCCATCCGTTCGAGACGGTACTCCCCGGCCTCCGGAACGTCTACGGAGAAGAGCGCCGCATTGCCCGCGTACTCGGAAGCGGTCGCTTTGACCGACGCGCCCGAAGGAGCCGTCAGCGTCAGTTCTGCGGACGTCAGCTCGATCGACTCGTCGTCCAGCGCAACCACGACGAGCTGGGAACCGCCCGCGCTGGGGGAGCTTTCGTCGAAGTACACGAAGCCCACCGGTTGCCGGTCGGGACCGAGAGCCGCCGCCGAGGCTTCGGCCTCGCTATCGGGTTGGGCGGTTTCGTCCGCCTCAGCGGGCTCCGAGCCCTCCCCTTGCCACGATTCGGTAGAAGCGGGAGCCTCTTCCGACACACCCTGATCGATGGAAGGCGACTGGATGACCGGGTCGGATGCCGGATCGGAGATCTGGGGATCGGCCATCGCGGCCACGGAAGCCGTGGGAACGAGCGCGAAAGCCAGCATAACCGACAAGGCCAGCTTGGACAATCGGGATGAAACCTGGTGCATGGAGCACCTCCGTACTTCGAACTGTCAGTTGCTACTACGATGCGTTGTCGCAAATATTACCGCTGATGAGTATATCAGTAAACGAGCCCCTCCCGAAGACCTCTCGACAGATGGCGTATGTCGGACGCACCGAAGCAGCTGAACGCGTGAGCGAACGGTATCGGACCTTCCGTGTCACACGTACGCTTTGTCAAGCTCTTGCAACTCGCGGTACGTGTCGATCTCGATCACGTCGTCGAACGTGCACTCACGCACGACCACCTCGTAGTTGCGGGCGAAGTATCGCAGCGCTACCTCGTCCCAATAGCGCTCCTTGCCGCCGGGCATGGCGAACGTCGCCGGCACGTCGTCGGCCAGCTTCCTGCCGTCCTCTTCGGTCCAATAGGAGATGCCGAACATATGATGGCAGTCCGTCCCGCCTACCGACAGTCCCGTGATCACACCGCGGCGCGTTTGGAAGCACCAGTCGTCAGTCACCTGCACGGGCACGCCGAGATAGTTCGACGAGTACTGGTACTTCGTGATCAGCTTCGGGTTGTACAGCAGCAGGTCGGACTCGAACACGTAAGCGTTCTGCAGCAGATCCTTCGCCGCCACGGCCGACGAGATATTGTTCGCCTCGTTGTAGAAGGGGTTCTCGATGAACTTGAGGCCAGGATATTTGTACAACAGCTGGTCGAACTGCTCGGCCAGATAGCCGCGCACCACGTACACCTCCTCGATGCCCGCCGCGTACACGGCGTCGAGCAGCGAGTCGATGATGCGCCGCCCCTGCACTCGGATGAGCGGCTTCGGGGTGTTCAGCGTGATGGGCACCAGACGGGAGCCGAACCCGGCGGCGATCAGCACCGCACGCTTCACACGGTAGGGCTCGAGCGCCTCCAAGCCGGCCGCCGACAGCATGCCCTCGCGCACGAAGCCTCGCTCGTGCAGATCGGCCATCGCGCGGTTCACCGTGCCAACCGACAAATCGGCCGCCGTGGCGATCTCGCGCTGCGTGAGCGCCTCGTCGACGCGCTCCTCGAGCGCGGTCAGTATCTTGAAATCCTTCACACCAAGAGAACGTTCCATGGCAGCAGTATCCCTCTCGTTCGAGCGACGGACGCGTCAGGCCGCGAAGGCCTCGGGCGCTTCCGCGCGATGAATAGCTTTTTTGATGCCTGCGAGCACGAGCTTCGAGGCAATGTTCGTAAGGAGGATGATCAGCGACACGAACGCGGCGCACTCCGTCAGACGCTGCGCGTCCAGATCGGTGATGAGCAGCGCAAGCGGCATGTCGAGCGTCGTAGCGAGGAACGCCACCGCCGAGATGGTGACCATGCAGTTCACGAAGAAGTAGCCCGCCATCTCGATGATCGTATCCATCGTCTGGGGGATCAGCACGTCTTTGAGGATGCTCGCGCGCCCGATGCCCATAGTCGATCCGACCGCCTCCAGGTTCTCGTTCGCCTTGCCCAGCGAGTTGTACGCCATCAGGTACGGCGAGGCGAAGAAGTGCACGAGGTTCACCAGGACGAGGATGGCCAACGTGCCGTACAGGACGGAGCCCTTGAAGAACAGCACGTAGGACAGGCCCAGCACGAGGCCCGGGATGGCCAGCGTCGTGATGCACACGAGATGCAGCAGCTTCGCGAAGCGGCCCCCCATGCGCGCGGTTATATACGCTGCGAAGTACGCCAACGTCGTGCCGACGAGCGCCACGAGACAGGCGATGACGATGGAGTTGAACCAGTAATCGCCCGCGTTCATGTTGAGCGCCCGGCCGACGTTGTCGAACGTCACGGCCATGTCGACGGGGTACTTCTTTACGAACGACACGAGCACGAACGAACCCAGAGGCAAGATAATAGCGACCGACACGATGGCGGCCAGCGCGTAACCCAGCACGTCGCGCACGGCGCTTCGGGCGATGGAGAAGCGCTTCGACACGAACGAGCTTTTCCCCTTGTCCGCGTTGAGCACATCGATGAGAAAAGCCACGATGGCCGGGATCAACAGCACGAAGCCGATAGCCACGCCCGTGTCGTAGTTCAGCAGGCCGATGACCTCCTGGTACATGAGCACCGGAAGCGTGGTGGTTTTGCCGCCCACCATGAGGGGCACGCCGTAGTCGGTCACCACAAGCGTGAACGTGGCGAACACCGCCGAGATGAGCGGCTTGCGCAGATACGGCATCGTGATGCGCAAGAACTGGCTGCGCTTCGGCACGCCCAGCACGTCGGCAGCCTCGTACGGCGAGGCGTCCTCGTACTTCAGCACATCGTACAGCAGCAGGAAGGCCGACGGGAACGAGTACAGCACCGAACCCATCACGATGCCCCAGAACCCGTACAGCGAGAAGTCCAGCCCCAGCGCGTTCGTGATGACGCCGTTCGAGCCCAGCAGGAACACCAGGCCCATGCCGAGCGCGAGCGACGGGATGAGCATGGGCAGCGTCATGACCACGGCGATGACGCCCTTCGCCCGCACGTTAGTACGGCAGAGCACCCACGACATCGCCAGCGCGAACGCGAGCGAGATGGCCGTCGAGGTCAACGCGACGCCGATGGAGTTGAGGCACGCCGTGGCGAACTGCTCGGTGCCGAACACGGCGCGCGCCTCGGGGCTCGCAAGCCGCGAGAACATGCCAATGAGCGGCAGCACCGCCGCGACCAGGAAGAAGGCCGCCAGCACGATGCGCGTGAGGTTGAGTTTCCCTGCCCGTCTCACGGCCGCCTACCGATCCATGAAGCGGGCGAGCGAATCCATCTTGATCCGCAGGTTCTTCACCACGAAGTCGGCGACGTAGTCGTCGGCCGGGTTGGCGATGATCTCGTCGGGCGCGGCCAGCTGGTGGATGCTGCCCTCGCCCATCACCATCACGCGGTCGGACAGCGCGAACGCCTCCTCCTGGTCGTGGGTGATGTACACCATCGTGGTGCCGAACTCGCGCTGGATGCGCTTGAGCTCGAGGCGCAGCGACAGGCGCGTCTCCACGTCGAGCGCGCTCATGGGCTCGTCGAACAGGATGACCTCGGGGTTCAGCGCCAGCGTGCGTGCGATGGACACGCGCTGCTGCTGGCCGCCCGAAAGCTGGCGCACGCTCTTGTCGAGGTGCTCTGCAAGCCCCAGCTGCTCCAGCACGCCCTGCGCGATCTCACGACGACGCGCCTTCAGCTCGGGCTTGAACTTCAGCGCATACTCCACGTTTCCACGCACGGTCATGTTCTCGAACAGCGCGTAGTTCTGGAAGACGATGCCCATGCCGCGGTCGTCAGGAGGCGCCGTGGTGATGTCGCGCCCGCCGAGCGTGAGCGTACCCTCGTCGGGCATCAAGAGGCCGATGAGGATGCGCAGCGTGGTGGTCTTACCGCACCCCGACGGGCCAAGGATGGAGAGGAACTCGCCGTCCAACACGTCGAAGTCCAGCGCGTGCAGCACTTCCTTACCGTCGAAGCGCTTCACGAGGCCGCGCGCGGACAGCTTCTTCGGCGCGCCGCCGGCGGCCGGCGCCTTCGATTCGTTCGTCATCAGTACTTCCATCTTCCCAGCAGCCTCTTCTTCTCGTCGGGGTCGGTGATGCCCGTCATGTCGGCGTAATCGATATCGGTCGGGTAGTTCGGGATCTCGGCCTTGAAGTCCGCGAGCACCTGATCGGGCACGTAGGTCTCGTTGTCGATCTTGACGCCCTCGGTGGAAAGCCAGTCGAACACCTCGCGCACGGCGGCGCGCGAGCCTTTGCCTTCGACGATGCCCATGCCGTATACGGCCCACGGCGCGCCCTCCTCGAAGAACAGCACCTTCAGCGGCACGCCCTGGTTGATCTCGGACACGGCCTGAAACGTCATGCCCAGGCCGATGGCGGCCTCGCCCTGAACGAGCGCGTTCACCGGGCCCGATCCCGATGAGGTGAACTGGTACACGTTGTCGGCCAGACGGTCGAAGTAGTCGAACGCCTCGTCCTCGCCCCAAGCGTTCACCAGACTTTTGACGAAGTTATAGCCCGTGCCCGACGATTTTGGATTCGGCATCGTAACCAGCCCTTTGTACTGAGGATCGGTCAGATCCTCGTAGCTTTGCGGGGCCTCGAGGCCGTGCGCGGAAAGCGTCGTCTCATTCACGGCGATGCATGCGCTCTCACGCGCGAAGGGGAAGTAGCGATGGTCGGGATCCACCAGGTCGGCGCAGTAGCGCTTCGCATCCTGCGCGGGAAGCTGGTCGAGCCACTCCGACACCTGCTTGATGTAACCGCCTTCGAGGTCAAGCACGATGTCGGCCTCCGATTGCGAACCCTCCATCCTCAGCTTCGCGGCGCAGTTGCCCGTGGGAATGTAGTGCAGGCGGATGTCGTACTCTGGGAAACGCGCATGCATCGCCGTGATCAGCGACTCGTTGCGCACGCCTTCGGCACACGAGTAGATGACGACGGTGCCGTCGTTCGCCGAGCTGCAGCCGGGCAGCGCCAAGACGGCTAGCGCGCCCGCGGCAATCCAGCAGAACCTTCTTCGTGAAATTGCCGCGACCATACGCTCCGCTTCCTCGTCGACTTTATCGAATAGCAAAACGAAGCATAGTAGATTTGTTCAATACTGTAAAGTAGGTGTACTTTTTGAACATAAGCTTATCGGGAGCTTCCGATCCGCAGCGCCTAATCGCTTCCGAAGTCGAGCTCAATTGGAGCATGGTTGCGACGAGCCTCAATCGGGGGCAATTCCCTCCAACTCGAGCCGTATACCCTCTCAAGATAAGACTCCGCTCGAGCGGGAACGGGAAACGAGAACCCTTCGAACAGCATCTCACGACCAGGCGAAAGCTCGTCCGCAGGAAACGCCGAATCAGTAACGTACGCCATGCTCATGTAATCACTGCCGGGACGCTCCGAACCTCGAAGCGCCCAAGCCTCGAACGACCTCACGACACGCTCGTGGTTCAAAAACGCCTTTGCACCCACGTGGGCAACCGAGCAAGCACCTCTTTCGAGCGCACCAAGGATGCCGCAATGGGGCACGGTCACATGCCGAGCGTGCAGCAGGTAAGACGCGCTTTGCCATGCTCGACATCGCCGAATCTGCCGAGTAGCAACGCTCTCGTCGGCATGGAGGATGTCGTAGGGGAACACGTCCACGAAGATGCCCTGATCGATTCCCGCCTCCATGGTTTCCGCCGTGAAGAACTTCGTGCCACGCTTCCAAACTTTCGCGAACATGCCAGCACAACGGGAATTCGCCCGAGGCTCGCACACCGCATACCTTTCTCCAAGCGCTTTCGGAGCCACCTTCAAGAAGCGTTCGTAATCAGGTCGAAGCATCCCTACATCGATATCGTCGTCCCACGGAATGAACCCTCCGTGCCGAACGGCGCCCAAAAGCGTGCCGCACTCCAGGAAGTACGGTATGCCCTCCGATCGGCATACCGAATCGATGTCGCGGAGGATGCTCAATTCCGCAAGCTGCAGCTTCCTCAGCACGTCCTGTTCGTATTGCACCGCTTTCGCACCTTCCCTTGCTTTTTATTGGGTTTCAGCCAGATCCAGATAGTACGATTCGAGCCATGCGGCCGTGTCGCGGATATCGAAACCCGACAGGCGCACGGCCGCGGCAGCTTCCGCCCGGTCGAAGCGCTTCGACAGAGCGCGCTCAACCGCATCAGCCCACGCCCCCGCTCCGGCCTCCAAAGGCAGCCGCTCGACCGCAAAAGGAACCGCAACCGCCAACTCGGGAACCCCCGTGGACAACACGCACGGCACGCCGGCGGCCTGAGCCTCCATCACGGACATAGGCAGGCCCTCCGAAAACGAGGGGAACACGAACGCATCGAGGGCCTTCAGCACGTCGGGCACGCGATCGGTGACTCCGAAGAACACCACATCGCCTTCAAGGCCGGCATCCTCGACCGCTTGGCGAACACCGCCCTCGAAAGGACCTCGACCCACCAGCAGCAGCTTGGCATCGGGAATGCGCCTTTTCACTTCGGAGAACGTCTCGACGAGGAACAGGTGGTTCTTCACCGGATCGAATCTGCCCACATGTCCAATCAACGGAACGCCGGCGAATCCAAGAGATCGTTTGGCACGCTCGCAAGCGGAAGGGTCGCCGGCGTACGAATCGACGTCGATGGCGTTTTTCAACAGATGGAACCGCTCGCCCTCGACGACGGCCTTTCCGAACCGATCAACCCCCGCCTCCATGGAGCAGGCGATGAAGTTGTCGGCCACGCGTCGGACGGGATACGCCAACGCCCTGAATCCCAGCTCCGTAACGGAAAGAGGGAACTTCTGGGAATGGCTATGCGCGATCGTCACCCGGCCCTGCCGCTTCGCCTCCCTGAGGTACACCGGGGCACAGCTTCCGATATGCCCATGCACGACGGGATGCTCGGAATGACGAGAGAAGAAGTCGCGGCACTCGTCGCGATACGTAGAATAGTTCACCACCTTGAAACGAGGCAGCCCGCGAAACACCTCGCCTCCCAAATCCTTGATCTCTTCGTCGTAGTCGCACACGCGCTGTTCGTGAACCAGGAAATCGAACTGCACCTTCGTTCGATCGATGGCGCGGTACAGGTTCATTATCATCGTCTCGGCGCCCCCTCGATCCATAGCGCCAATGACATGCAGAACACGTATCATCCGTCCGTCCTTTCTCCATTGCCCCCGTGCGCGCGAGCAGGCCCGCGCCGCACCGTGGCTATGAGGAATCCCAGAAGGGTCAGCACGCCCGCCAGGCAGGCAACGGCTCCGGCAAAGCTCACCCCGTTCATATCCCACAGGTTCACGAACGGGAACGTGACCGCCAGCACCGAGACAAGCGCGACGATGTTGCCGATGAAATTGGCTTTGAAGTTGCGCAACGTGATCAACAAATCCCCGAAAAACCAGAGAAAAGCCGTCAGTATCGTGGATAGGATGATGGGCTGCAGAAGATAGACGTACGGCTCGATGCTGGAACCGAACAAAAGCTGCAAAGCCCACGATCCGACGAGCTCCAAGACAATGGAACAGGCGATCCCCACCAAGACGATACCGCCGATCGTTTTCCCCAGCAGCTTGAGGAAACCCGAAAGATCCCCGTCGAAGAAGTGGCGCGGGAAGACGTCGAGGAGAGGGCCGTACAAATACATCGCTCCCATCTGGATGACGAGCGCAGGCGCGGCCACCGACGCGTAGATGCCGAGAGCCGCATCCCCCGAGGTCATGGCCAGATACTGCTTCGGGATGGCGAAAATCGCGCTAGCGGCCAAAGAGGCCAGCACGGCGGGAAACGACACCTTGAGAAAGAAGAGCGCCTTGCTGCGAGATAGCCGCAAGCAGACGCGCTCGAACTGGCCAGCTTTCGGTATGTCGAACAGCACAAGGACTCCGAGCGCCGAAGCGGTCATCCCCACGATAGCGAGGTTCAGGTTCCGCGTGAACCAAAAAACCGCTACGAACGCGGCGAGCGTGCTCAAGCCTTGGGCGATGAACGACTTTCCTATATAGTCCATACGGCGATGCTGCTGGTCGGCACCGTGCAGGATGTCAATCAGCAAGCCTACGGCCTTGAACACGAAGAAAAGCGCGATGGTGGCCAGCGCGTACGGGGCGCATGTTAGATAGGCGTACACCATGCACGCAACGAAAGCCAAGCCCAGCGTCAAACAACGGAAGCCCAGGTATTCGGCGAGGTCGTTCTCGCGCCTGATATCAGAAATCTGATACGTCCCCATCTTGTAGTTCGCAAACGTGCCGAAGATGCCAACAACCGACATGGCCAAAGAGAGCAGGCCGGCATCGTCGTAGCCCGCGGACAACCTCACAACGAGAACCGTGACCAGCCATTGGCAGGCCAAGTACGTCATCGACCCCGCAGAGTTCCACAGCATGTTCTGCTTGGTGGACAGGGGCGGCACGTCTCGCATCTTGGAAGATGTCGGCTTCATAGACGATACGCCTCGAACGTATGGATCTCCCGATCATCGTCGCCCGGAATCGCCCGCCAATCTCCGTACTGTAGCTCCAGGAATCGTTCATAGCCCGCCGGAGCCAGGAACACCCGATCTTCGAAGGGCATCTCGACGGGGTCGAACAGGCTTCTGGGAAACTCGACGATTTTGTTCTCCGTGCCGACGATGTCGGCCACCACGTCCGACCTTTCCCCCCGGTTGGCATCGCGAGCGTTCTCGTCGATGGCGCGAGCGTACTTCAACGCATCGAGCCTGCGCGCGAACGGACACACGATGCGCTTGACGAGCTTCACGAAGGCGCTCGACCCCACCGACGGATCGGCGACGATGAAGCCGCGCACCAGCGATAAGAGGGCATTCTTTCGATAAGGACGTCGGTCGCCGGGCTTC
The DNA here is from genome assembly GCF_009875595.1 of Eggerthella sp. BIOML-A1. Classification (NCBI taxonomy): domain Bacteria; kingdom Bacillati; phylum Actinomycetota; class Coriobacteriia; order Eggerthellales; family Eggerthellaceae; genus Eggerthella; species Eggerthella sp. BIOML-A1. Next base: position 10,215 of record NZ_WWRZ01000015.1, read on the forward strand.
AAATCTTCGAGCGGAAATATATCGACCCACACGCCCGTGGACGTTTTCTTGTCGACGAAATTCTCCAGCACGCGCGTGGTGGTGTCGACCAGCTTGACGAAGGAGTAGATGGACTTTCCGTCCCGATACCACGCCAAGGAGAAGCGATCGCTCGACTTCCATTCGTCGAACCCTGCAATCAGACGCTCGTAGTCGGCGCGCAGCATCACGACGTCCATGTCGTCGTCCCACGGAATGAACCCGCCGTGGCGAACCGCACCTAAAAGGCTGCCGTACGCCAAAAAATACGTTATGCCCTGCTCACGACAAACCCTGTCCAGCTCGTCCATCAGCTCAAGCTGGATTTCCTTCATGTCGTCTATCGTCAGGCGCTCCATGGCAAGTCCTACCTCGGATTTCTTCACGTCATCAAAATGTGCCCGGTAATCGGCCGCATCCGCCCAATCCCGTCGAGTTCCTCAATTGCAAAGCCCTATTTTAGCGTTGATTACCGAAGAACCAGGACCAAATCGTATAATGAGGAGAATATCCAAGCGACCCGTCGAAAGCAACGAACCCGCACGCCCAGCGCGCCATCGTCAAGGAGGCTTCCGTGAATCCCATGCGCTTGCCGCGCCCCTGCGCCTTCCGAACCATGCTCGCAATCGTTCTCGCAGTCGCCTGCGCGGCTCCGGCGCTTGCAAGCCCACCGACTGCGTACGCTGATCAGAGCCAGACCGAAGCGGCGAGCGCCGGCACGCACATCCATATCCTCCCCTTCGCCGGCACGGACGCCATCGTCCTGGAGAGCAACGGCCGCTTCGGCATCGTGGATTCAGGCGAGGACAGCGATTACCCTGACGGATCGGATCCACGCTACCCGCTCCGCCCCGGAATCGTAAAAGGGAGCGGCGTCGAGGATGCTGTCGTCGCATACCTGAAAAACCTCGGGGTGAATTCGGGCAACCTCGAGTTCTACCTCGGCACGCATCCCCACAGCGACCACATAGGCTCCGCCGACGAGATCATCCGCGAGTTCCGCCCCCAGCGCGTGTACCTGGCTGAATATCAGGATTCATTCATATCGGACGAAGCTCGCCTCTGGGACAACCAGTACGTGTACGACAGAGCTATCGCTGCGGCGAAAGAGACGGGCGCCATCCTGATCCAAAACCTGGATCCGAACGCGCCCGTGGAACCCGCGCCGAACCCCGTCGAAGCTCAAAGCGACTTGACTGCTGTCGGCGACGCTCCGCAAGCCGACGTGCTGGACGCCGAAGGCGTGATGGAGCGCTTCGGCGTGGACCCCACCGACCAGGACGATCCGTACAACTCCGAATTACTGCCAGAAGAGGGCATCGCGGTCACCCGGTCGGTCGATCCCAACCTGATCCACGAGCACGCCCCCGACCCCTCGACCACGGGAAGCCCCTTCTTCACCCTAGGAGACATGAACATCGAGATCGTCAACTACGGAGACGACTACAAGTTCAACCCCGTGCCCGACGCGAACTACTTCTCCTGGGGCGTCAAGGTGAAGGCGGGCGGCTCCACCGCCTTCCTCGCAGGAGACATTAACAACTACGATGGAGACGAGGATCGGCTTTCGGGCATGATAGGCCACGTCGATCTGCTCAAGCTGGCTCATCACGGCCTGAGCGGATCGAACACGCCGTCCTACCTGACAGCACTCTCCCCCACGTACGCCGTGCAGACGGGCAACAGCAGCAATCTTCCCGAATACGCGACCAAGACCCTTGACCGGCTCGGCGTCCGCTACTTCACCGCGCCGGAAGCGTCGGCGAACGGATACGGGGCCGTCGTGGCCACGTTCGCGAGAGATGGCCTGCATCTGAACGTCATGAAGGACGCCGCCACGTACCACGCGTTCAATCACGACCCCCGACTCGTCTTGTACTACCAAGGGCTCAAACAGGCCTATCAGGGGTGGAAGACGCTGGGCGGATCATGGTACTGGTTCGCGAACAGCGCATCCGCCACCCAAAACTCCTGGATCAAGCAGGGAGGCACGTGGTACTGGCTCACCGACTCCGGCGCCATGGCCACGGGCTGGGCGAAGGCGGCCGACGGCAAGTGGTACTACTTCGAAGGCTCCGGCGCCATGCGCTCCGGCGGCTGGATGAAGCAGGGCTCCTCCTGGTA
>NZ_WWRZ01000016.1:0-9879 GCF_009875595.1 Eggerthella sp. BIOML-A1
CTTCTCGACGTCGCCGGTGAGCCTCAGCATGCCGAGGGCTTTGTCCTTTGAGTCTTGGCTGTACATACGGACTCCTGGACTGGTCAAGGTTTCTTGGACACCAAGTTAAGGGCGAAAGGTGTTCTATATGACCCAGAAGAGGAAGCGTTACGACAAGCAGTTCAAGATAGCGGCGGCGCGGGTGGTCCTCGGCGGCGAGATGAGGGCTGTCGACCTTGCGAGGGAGCTCGGAATCAAGGACTCGACGCTCAGGCGGTGGGCGCAGGAGTACGAGGAAATGGGCGAGAACGCCTTCCCCGGAAACGGCAGCCCGAAGGTCAACAAGGATTACGAGATCGTGAAGCTCCGCAAAAGGATCGAGGAACTCGAGCGCGAGAACGAGCTGCTAAAAAATTTCCGGGCCTTCTTGAGTCAAGACCATGCGTGAGGTGCGAGTTCCTCAAAGAGCATAGGGGCGAGTTCGGCCCCATCAGGAAGGCATGCGGGATCTTGCGCGTGTCCAAATCCGAATACTATGACTACGTGAAGAGGAGGAAATCCAACGCACAGATCGAGCGGGAGGCCCTGGAGGGCTTCGTCGCCGAGAGGTTCGATCTTCACAAGGGCCGCTACGGGTACCGCCGAATCAACCGCGAGCTCAGGCGCGACGGCATCGTCGTCAGCGAGAAACGAGTGCTCGCCGTCATGCGCAAGCTGGGGCTGCAGGCGAAGGGGGCGAGCAGGAAGCACAAACGCGCGAAGGCGGTCGAGATGGGCGACCCGCGCGTGAACCTCGTGGACAGAGCGTTCGACGTCGAAGCCCGCAACAAGCTATGGGTGGGCGACATTACCTACATCGGAACGGGCGAAGGATGGCTCTACCTCGCAGCTGTGATCGACGCGTTCCACAGGAAAGTCGTGGGCTGGTCGATGTCCGAGCGCATGACCGAGAAGCTGGTCACGGATGCGCTCGAGCAGGCAGTCGGAAGGGAGAGCCCGCCCGACGACTTCAGCCTCGTCTTCCACGACGACCAGGGTTCCCAGTACACTTCCCGGGCGTTCCAGCGCTGCCTCGAGTCCCATGGAATCGCCCAATCCATGTCGCGGCCAGGCAACCCATGGGACAACGCGCTCGCGGAATCCTTCTTCAAGACGCTCAAGCGCGAGCTGGTGAACGGCAAGGGCTACAAGACGAGGGAGGAGGCGAAGCAGGACGTGTTCAAATACATCGAGCTCTACTACAACAGGCAGAGGATGCACTCATCGATCGGCTATAACGCCCCGTGCGACCTAGAGCGAGATGTTGCCTGAAGAAGCTTATTTTTCCGTCCAAGAAACCTTGACCAGTCCAGGACTAGCCGCTTAGGCTGGTCCAAGGAATTGTCCGCACCCCCCGGTTTCGAAATAGTTCGCGGATTTGTCCCAGGTTTTGTCCCAAACGCTTACGCGAGGACATGCGGCGGGATTCGGCGGCATGACAGTCAAAGCTGACGACTCAACTGGAGTTGACTGGAATGACGCCACGGCAAACGAGCGTGAAAGAGTGGGAATAATCCGAGGTCAAAAGCGTAAAGCCACCTGCAATCATTCATGGCAACGCATTGAGGCGCAAGGTGGTTCAAGGCGCTCCAAGCCACCTGCAAAACTGATGAATGACAGTTGCGAATCACCCCCCCCCCCCGAAATGTTGATGTTTCGGGGGGGGGTGATTTTTATGCATATCGCCTGCGATTTTGATTGCGAATCATTCTTCGGGTTTCCCAAAGCTGCATGTCGTTGGACACACTTGCGCCACGATGGCGGTCGTTGGCATTCGGCAAAGCCGCCGGCGTTCACTCCCTTTTGCCGCTCCAATCGTCTCCACCTTGATTCGAATCAAATTCAAGTTCGTTTGCATGCTGGCGCTACCTGTATTTAGGCGATCGAGAAGCTTATCGCTTCTTCTCCATGAGTTCCCATACGAGGACCGCGCCTTCGGGGAGACTGCAGGATTCGCGGCCAGCGGTAACGTACCCGCGCCTTTCTTAGAAGCGCGTCTCCGGCAGTGAGGAGTCTACCTTCGCGCAGGGGTGCCCCTCGAAGACCCGTTTCTCGAGAATGCCCATGGCGATACACCCGAGACCCTCTCCCCGGCGGTCGTCCTTGACGAAGACCCGCGTGATGTGGTTGCCGTCGACCAGGATGCCCACCCTGCCGCACCCGATGTCTTCGACGATGGCTTCGCAGCTGTGCAGGCTCAGGAAGAAACCTACGACCGCTGCGGGGCAATAGCTCGGATAGACGTGCGAGATGGTACCTGCTAGTCGATTTTCAGATGTCAAAAGTATAGTAAATACGCTATACTTCTGACATGGCAAAAATCGATGACATATACGAGGGAGTCGACGATTTCGGGCTCATCACCTCATCCGAGGCGGCGAAGCTCGGGATGTCCAACGCCGAGCTCGTCCAGCAGGCGAAAGCGGGAAAGCTCGTCCGCGTTGCGCGCGGGGTGTACCGTATGCCCGTCTGGCCATCCCAGCCCCAAGCCCCCTTCGCGATCGCAGTGAAGGCGGCAGGCGTCGGGGCCTTCCTCTACGGAGAGTCCGTCGTCGCCCTACTCCAGCTGGCACCCACGGACCCATCCAAGATGTGGGTCGCCACGCCGAACCGCGTCCGGCGGGACCTAGGGAAAGGCGTCAGGATCGTCAGATCAGATGCCGAGCCGACTTGGATCGACGGCGTTCCCTGCCAGCCGCTTGCTGCCGCGATAGCCTGCGCCGCGCAGACCATGGGCGCCGACAGGGCACTCGAGGCTGCTTCCGAGGCGCTGCGCATGGGATATCTGAACGCAGGCGAGAAGAAGGAAATCGAGGAGAAGATCGAAAGATGACGAAGAAGCCGAACAGCATGCGCCACCTGGACGACGCGATCAGGCGCTCGTGCGGAGGCGCTGCGCAGGATTACATGAGATTGCGCACGTGCATGGCCAACGCCATCGTCGCTCAGATGCTCCCCGACGGCGTGGTGAAGGGCGGAAGCGCGATCAAGATGCGCTACGGCGACGCGGCGACGAGGTTCACTACAGACCTGGACACGGCGACGGCCATGGACGCCGACCTCTACATGGAAAGGCTCAACGACCGCCTCCGCCAAGGCTGGGAGGGCTTCACGGGACGCGTCGTCCGCAAGGATCCGGCCTCGCCGAAGGACGTTCCCGAGGAATACGTCATGCAGCCCTGCGAGGTGAAGCTCTCGTACCTCGGCAAATCGTGGTGCACGGTTCCGCTCGAAGTCGGATTCAACGAGATCGGCGATGCTGACACCATCGAGTGGTCGGACATGCCAGATGTCGCGGAGTTGTTCGAGGGAATTGGATTCCCGCCTCCCGGAAAGGCGCCGCTCATGCCACTAGACCACCAAGTTACCCAAAAGCTGCATGCGGTATCAGGCGCGGGCGACCGAGCCCGCGACCTCGTCGACTTGCAACTCATCATGCACAGGTCGGAAGTCGACCTTGTCGCGACGCGAAGGATCTGCGAGCGGCTCTTCTCCTACAGAAAGGCTCAGGAATGGCCTCCGATCGTGTCGAAGAAAGCTGGCTGGGACGAGCTCTACGCAGAGCAGGCATCCGACCTTCCCGTTCTCGATGACGTCGATTCTGCAATCGATTGGGTCAACGATCTCATCGTTCGCATAGGGAATGCAAAATGATGCACCACAGAAGAACGGAACCGAAGAAAGGGTCATGAATGGACGGCCATAAGGAATATCTGAGCGACATCATCGAGGGCAAGAAAACGCGTTTCGTCATACCCGTTTACCAGCGAAACTACGACTGGAAGCCAGAGCAATGCGGAAGGCTGTTCGACGATCTGGTGGAGGTCTCCAAGACCGGACGCGAGGAGCATTTCTTCGGCAGCATCGTATCCCAGACGCCGCGCGGAGAGCGCGTCGTCATCGATGGCCAGCAGCGTATCACCACGGTATTCCTACTCTTTGCCGCCATCAGGACCCAGGTCGAGAAAGGCGTCGTCAAATCGCAGGAAGAGGATCTCGCCGAAGACATCGCCGAGTATTACCTCATCGACGCGAGGCACAAGAAAGAGCGCAAGCTACGCCTGAAGCTAGTGAAGAACGACAGCGAGGCGTTCGGGGCCATTCTCGACGGCAAGGACGACGCATATATCCAGGGCTCGAACGTGACCCAGAACTACCTGTACTTTCTCGACCGCATCGAAAAGATGGACATCTCCGCCGACGAGCTCTACGAAGCTATCAAGTCCCTTTGCGTTATCGACATCACCCTCGACCCCAAAGACGATGCCCAGCTGATCTTCGAGAGCCTGAACTCGACGGGACTCGACCTTTCCGAGGCCGACAAGATCAGAAACTTCGTCCTCATGAATCTCGACCCAGAACTTCAGGAGATTTACTACGACGATTATTGGAATCCGGTCGAACGCAACACCGACTACAAGGTGAGCGACTACATCCGCTTCTACCTTTCTGCTATGGAGGCGAAGACCCCCGCTATCAAGAAGGTGTATCCGGCGTTTAGGACGTATACAACTAAGAAGTTCCACGATCCCGACGGCGGAGTGCTCAGCCTCGACACGAAGGCCCTGTTCGAAGAGCTTCTGAACTATTCGAAGCATTACAAAACCTGCATTCACCCAAATACAGGCGTGAAGAGCATCGATTCCGCCCTCGAGGCCGTCAGGGTCTTCGACGCGTCGGTCACCAGACCCTACCTTCTCAACCTGCTCGAGTACCGAGCCCAAGGCGACATCGACGACGATTCGGTCTCCGCGGTGCTGTGGACGATTGACTCGTACCTGTTCAGGAGATGGGCGTGCGGCGTGCCTGCCAACGCCTTGAACAAGGTGTTCGAGACGCTGCACGGAGACGTGCTGAAGGGCGTTTCCGATGGAGCCGATTACGCCGAGGTGGTCAAATACGTCCTGACCCATAAGAGCGGCACTGGGCGCTTCCCCGACAACGAGGAGTTCCTCTACGCACTCGACACGCGCGACTTCTACCGCATCCAGAACCGCAAGCTCTACCTCTACGACAGGCTCGAGAACGGTTCGAGCGAGGAGCGCGTCTCTGTCGTCAAAGGTCTCGAGGAGGGCAGCTTCTCCGTCGAGCACGTCATGCCCCAGACGCTGAACGCCCAATGGAAGGAGACCCTGGGCGATGACTGGGAACGCATCCACGAGGAGTGGCGCCACAAGATGGCCAACCTCACCGTCACCGCGTACAACTCAGACTACAGCAACAGGCCTTTTGAGCAGAAGCGAGATATGAAGGACGGCTTCAGGTCCAGCGGATTCAGGATGAACCACTGGATCGGCCAGCAGGAAACCTGGGGCGAAGAGCAGCTCAGAGAGCGCGAGAGGATGCTGGAAGAGCAGTTCCTCGAGACCTGGCCACTGCCTAAGTCCTCGTACGAGCCCTCGAAGGCTCTTCCCGAGGTTGCCGAGCTCGATTCCGACACCGAGTTCACCGGCAGGAGGATCGCCGCCTTCAGCTTCAAAGGGGTTCGCTACGTTGCGACGCAGTGGAACGACATGATGGCGAAAGTCCTGCAACTGGTATATGAACTGGAGCCGGCGAAGATACACTCGCTCGTCGACGGATCGAACTATCCTGGAACGGCATTTTGCAGCACAGAATCCGCAGGGCATTCGAAGATCGCGAACGGAGTCTACGCTCGCACCGCATCCAGCACTGCGGCAAAAATCGACTTGCTGAAATGCGTCTTCGATATCTGCGAGATCGATGCCAGCGAGCTCTCCTTCGAGATGCCGCTGGATGCCAGCGAAGAGTAGGAGGAGCATAAATGCGTGATGCTGGCCTTACTATCAATACTTTCAAAAAATGTGATATGCATGTGCATTCAAGCTCGTGCTTTAGCAGGAGATATGACAAAGCTACTTTTTTTCGGGCTGTACTCAAGAGCGAATTAGATGTCCTTGCAATAACGGATCACAACAGCATAGATGTTGAACTGCTGACCGATCTACAGAACCAAATGAAGGGTAAAGGGAAAGTCCTCTTTGGAGGCGTCGAGATAGACGTCATGCTAAAGGACGAAACGATCAAAGCCTACGGCTTAGAAACCGGTGGGAAAGGTCGCTTCCATGCCATCGTATGGTTTTCGATGAATCATGCCGAAGAGATGGCAGCTATCGTAAGAGAACTTTTCATCTCGGCGATTATCAAGAACGAACTCATTGACAGCGACGATGACGGCAAAGCTGAAAAAATACAAAATCTGGAATTGCTTGATTGTAAATCGTTCTCCAAAGCAGCGGAAGCAACTGCGATCTATCTCGAAGAATTTCAAGAAAGGGCAGCGGCGATACCGCATTTCTTTGTTCCACATGAGAATAAAGACAAGAGTCTGTCAGAGTACCTACCAAATAGGTCGAAAAAGAACCTGGATTATAAAGACAGGCTGTTTTATTACAGCCATGCAATGGCGGTTGAAGGCGGTGAAAAGAGTCGGAAATATATATCGGACGGCCTAGCTTCAGAACTGAATACCACCGTGGCAGCCTTCCTTTTCAGCGATGCGGGGAAAATCGGCGATATCGGGAAAAAGTACACCTGGATAGATTTTGATTGCGATCTCGATTCTCTCCTGTTGGCAATCAGCGATCCAGAAAGTCGCATTCGAACTTCTGACGCATGCTCCATCCTTCCACAATCAAACACTACAAAATTCTTAGAATCAGTCAGCTTTAATGTATGGACAGACGGTGGTAGGCAAAATAGCGAAACAATCACACTGCCTTTCAGCCCTGGGTACAACGGCATAGTTGGGTCAAGAGGAAGCGGAAAGACCCTATTGGCAAGCTTATTGGCAGACAAGGGACTGGATACATATGCGGCATTCGTCGATTCTGATTCCGTCCGATTTTTAACCCATGGCGGCATTCCCACAAAAGACCGTCCACCATGCTTGTACCTTAGCCAAGGCGAGCTCGAAAATATATATGCGGATGGCAGATACGAAGAGATTCCTTTTCTCGGTGAAATAATTTCGCCATTAAAGGAGAACGCAGCAAAGTCAATCGATGCGGCAAAGCAGCGGTATAAAGACGTCCTCAGACTTGAGAAGGACCTACTTGCAGCGTTTGAGAAAAAGTATGATTCCGGCCCAGTTCATATCGACCATCTTGAGGAGGAGATGCCGTCCGGCATAACTCTTACTGCGCCGACAACTCCAGTCAAGGCTTTTCCGCAAGTGGAAAACGCCATCAAGCATCTTAGGGAGATATCTGAAGCGACAGAAGCCCTGGAAGACAAGAGCAAGCTCATCAAATTCAGTGACGATTATCCAGAAGATAGATCTCTTTTTGATGAGTTGGAGAGGGAATCGCGCGCTATTGAGAGCGACATCAAAGTTCTCTCGACAAGAGTCAGTGGATTCATATCGCTTCTTGGCGAAATAGACGAGGCGTGGTTTAGCCAACGTGAGCAAAACGTGACTCTGTTTTTTGAAATGCTCCATGAATGCAACAACTCCAGCGGGTCAACCAAACGCCATCAATACGACGAGAAAACGAAGGCCGCAAATACGTTCTACGATGAACTTTTCGAACTGCGGGAGTCTCTCGAACACCTGAACAACGAAGCTCAAAAAGCACATGAGCAGATGCTCGATCCAATTCAGCCGGTAGAACTGACAAATGACGGTGAGCAGATTGTCGTTAGCTTAGTCCACGATGATTGCGCAGCGTTCAATGATCTCGTTAGAGCGCTTGTTCCCACAGGAATAAACGCTCTTGCTCACGCTTTTCTTGAACGATCAAACAAGACCGATATGCATAAATTGTTTAATGGAACAAAATTTCGGAGTGTAAAAAACCAAGGCTTGCTTTCCTACTACAACCATTACTTCGACTTACTTGAAAAGTCGGCAAGCGATTCGATTGAACTAAAAAGCTGCGTGGTTATTGCTGGTAAGAAGATTGACGACATGTCCCCCGGCATGAAAGCGCAGGCTTTACTAAAGCTATTCCTCAACGATCAAGTGTCAGCAGGAAAATGGGTATACATAGTTTTGGATCAACCTGAGGACAATCTTGATGTCGCAACCATAAAAGAGTTCCTTATCGATAGACTGAAGAAGCTCAAGCTGGATGTTCAGTTTTTCGTCGTGAGCCATTCTGCTCCGATTATCGTCAACGGTGACGCAAGGACTGTAGTTGTATGCAACAACGATGACGACAATATTTCGTATAGATGCGGAGTGTTAAACGATAAGCACACCAAGCAGTCAATCGCCGATGTGCTTGATGGCGGTGAGCGCTATCTGAAGATGAGGCTTAACAAATACAATTTCAAGATCGGAGAACAGAATGGTAACGATTAACAAGGACGGGCATGTAATCATTTCCCTTGATGATCTGTCCTACGACCTGAACGTGTCTAAGGATTACTCAGACTTCTTACTAAAAGTCACTTCTCCCTCGAGCGATGTAAATCTTAATGAAGATTGCTTTACGATCGAAGAGGGATTGGATGACGATAAGAGCGCGAAAGCACGCAGATACGCTGAGTTCTTAATCGATTTCGTTCAACGTCGGGAGAAGCAGCAAGACGAAGCGGGCAAATTATCTACTGCAAAAGAACGCGAGGAGAAAATTAGAGCTTTCATCGATCGCCTGAATAAGACGGAAATTCAAGACTAGTTAATAGCTGATTATCTTGGTTTCTATGTAATATCGGCGCAATCTGCACCGCCCTGCTCCATCGTGCACCGATTCGGAAAAGAGGAACGTTCGCAAAGCCACCCGCAACTACTCCCGCAGGAGAGACAGGGAGTGATTGTACGGGCTTCTCCTTGGCGGGAAATGCGGTATCATCATCCCGACAGAAATGAATCAACGTTTGATTCGCGATTGATTCGGACGTAGTAGCACGAGGTGATACTTGATGACACATACTGATATGCAACGTGCAAATGCATTCATCGAGTGCGAGTGATTCCGTTCAAAAGAGTATTACTTATCAGTAGTGCCTCGTGGCATCAAGAGACACTTTTCTTTTTGTACCATATCGGTTTTCTGCAGCAAGCCGTTTGAGTTTATGGTCGTCATGAACTGGGATTACACCGAATATCAGGATATTTCTTTATCAAGGTGCGTTCTCTATATGCTGCAATTATCGCGTAGCCAGTTTCGATATAGGGTCTTGATTTAGCCAAGGTCGCATTTTGTTTGGCACCCATTTAGTACCCAGCTAAGCTCGTTGGTACCCATAGGGGCATTTGACCTGTTAGTTTCGTTATTCTTGCCGAAGCACTTCCGATGGGTCCCGCTATGAGAAGCGCGTGGATGCGAAGGGCCGCGAGAGCGAGCCGATTTGCATCGACGACGAGATCCCGTTCGAGATCCCTGAAGGCTGGGAGTGGGCAAGGCTTGGCAATATTGTTTATCAACGTGCGCAGCTTAAGCCAACCTCCGCATTCAGCTATATCGATATTGGATCCATTGACAATGCCCACCAGCATTTGAGCTCTAAGGAAACTTTGATTGAAGCCGATAAAGCACCTTCGAGGGCACGCAAGCCTGTCAAGTTGGGTGATGTTCTCTATTCAACGGTACGACCCTACTTGCATAACATGTGCATCGTTGACCGCAAATTCTCGCTACCGCCAATCGCAAGCACGGGTTTTGCGGCGATGGTTTGCCTCGATGGTATATCGAATGGGTATTTGCTCAACTATTTGATGTCCCCAGATTTTGATACGTACGCTAATCGCACCGACAATTCAAAAGGTGTCGCATATCCCGCCATTAACGATAAACACCTTTATGCCGCTCTCGTTCCCGTGCCGCCCCTCGCCGAGCAGCGCCGCATCGCCGAGCGAGTCTCCGAGCTGATGCCGCTCGTTGGGGAGTACGG
>NZ_WWRZ01000017.1:2500-7500 GCF_009875595.1 Eggerthella sp. BIOML-A1
GAATGCCCAAAGAAAAAGTTGCAAAGATATGAAAACTCCACAGTGTGTTGTATTGAAACGGTTTTAATTGTCCTATAACAAAAGCACAGAAATCTCTCACCGTTTGGAATAGCAAGAAAGAAACTTACAAGCCTAGCAAGACCGCGCACTTAAGCGCAGGCCCGGCTGGACTCTCCATCTCTTGTCTTCTTGCCCAGTAAAAGCTCTCATGCTCTTGCCAAAACAAAAAAAAAAATCCATTTTCAAAATTATTAAATTTCTTTAATGATCCTTCCGCAGGTTCACCTACGGAAACCTTGTTACGACTTTTAGTTCCTCTAAATGACCAAGTTTGTCCAAATTCTCCGCTCTGAGATGGAGTTGCCCCCTTCTCTAAGCAGATCCTGAGGCCTCACTAAGCCATTCAATCGGTACTAGCGACGGGCGGTGTGTACAAAGGGCAGGGACGTAATCAACGCAAGCTGATGACTTGCGCTTACTAGGAATTCCTCGTTGAAGAGCAATAATTACAATGCTCTATCCCCAGCACGACGGAGTTTCACAAGATTACCAAGACCTCTCGGCCAAGGTTAGACTCGCTGGCTCCGTCAGTGTAGCGCGCGTGCGGCCCAGAACGTCTAAGGGCATCACAGACCTGTTATTGCCTCAAACTTCCATCGGCTTGAAACCGATAGTCCCTCTAAGAAGTGGATAACCAGCAAATGCTAGCACCACTATTTAGTAGGTTAAGGTCTCGTTCGTTATCGCAATTAAGCAGACAAATCACTCCACCAACTAAGAACGGCCATGCACCACCACCCACAAAATCAAGAAAGAGCTCTCAATCTGTCAATCCTTATTGTGTCTGGACCTGGTGAGTTTCCCCGTGTTGAGTCAAATTAAGCCGCAGGCTCCACTCCTGGTGGTGCCCTTCCGTCAATTCCTTTAAGTTTCAGCCTTGCGACCATACTCCCCCCAGAACCCAAAGACTTTGATTTCTCGTAAGGTGCCGAGTGGGTCATTAAAAAAACACCACCCGATCCCTAGTCGGCATAGTTTATGGTTAAGACTACGACGGTATCTGATCATCTTCGATCCCCTAACTTTCGTTCTTGATTAATGAAAACGTCCTTGGCAAATGCTTTCGCAGTAGTTAGTCTTCAATAAATCCAAGAATTTCACCTCTGACAATTGAATACTGATGCCCCCGACCGTCCCTATTAATCATTACGATGGTCCTAGAAACCAACAAAATAGAACCAAACGTCCTATTCTATTATTCCATGCTAATATATTCGAGCAATACGCCTGCTTTGAACACTCTAATTTTTTCAAAGTAAAAGTCCTGGTTCGCCAAGAGCCACAAGGACTCAAGGTTAGCCAGAAGGAAAGGCCCCGTTGGAAATCCAGTACACGAAAAAATCGGACCGGCCAACCGGGCCCAAAGTTCAACTACGAGCTTTTTAACTGCAACAACTTTAATATACGCTATTGGAGCTGGAATTACCGCGGCTGCTGGCACCAGACTTGCCCTCCAATTGTTCCTCGTTAAGGTATTTACATTGTACTCATTCCAATTACAAGACCCGAATGGGCCCTGTATCGTTATTTATTGTCACTACCTCCCTGAATTAGGATTGGGTAATTTGCGCGCCTGCTGCCTTCCTTGGATGTGGTAGCCGTTTCTCAGGCTCCCTCTCCGGAATCGAACCCTTATTCCCCGTTACCCGTTGAAACCATGGTAGGCCACTATCCTACCATCGAAAGTTGATAGGGCAGAAATTTGAATGAACCATCGCCAGCACAAGGCCATGCGATTCGAAAAGTTATTATGAATCATCAAAGAGTCCGAAGACATTGATTTTTTATCTAATAAATACATCTCTTCCAAAGGGTCGAGATTTTAAGCATGTATTAGCTCTAGAATTACCACAGTTATACCATGTAGTAAAGGAACTATCAAATAAACGATAACTGATTTAATGAGCCATTCGCAGTTTCACTGTATAAATTGCTTATACTTAGACATGCATGGCTTAATCTTTGAGACAAGCATATGACTACTGGCAGGATCAACCAGATAACTATCTTAAAAGAAGAAGCAACAAGCAGTAAAAAAGAAAGAAACCGAAATCTCTTTTTTTTTTTCCCACCTATTCCCTCTTGCTAGAAGATACTTATTGAGTTTGGAAACAGCTGAAATTCCAGAAAAATTGCTTTTTCAGGTCTCTCTGCTGCCGGAAATGCTCTCTGTTCAAAAAGCTTTTACACTCTTGACCAGCGCACTCCGTCACCATACCATAGCACTCTTTGAGTTTCCTCTAATCAGGTTCCACCAAACAGATACCCCGGTGTTTCACGGAATGGTACGTTTGATATCGCTGATTTGAGAGGAGGTTACACTTGAAGAATCACAGTCTTGCGACCGGCTATTCAACAAGGCATTCCCCCAAGTTTGAATTCTTTGAAATAGATTGCTATTAGCTAGTAATCCACCAAATCCTTCGCTGCTCACCAATGGAATCGCAAGATGCCCACGATGAGACTGTTCAGGTTAAACGCAAAAGAAACACACTCTGGGAATTTCTTCCCAAATTGTATCTCTCAATACGCATCAACCCATGTCAATTAAACACGCTGTATAGAGACTAGGCAGATCTGACGATCACCTAGCGACTCTCTCCACCGTTTGACGAGGCCATTTACAAAAACATAACGAACGACAAGCCTACTCGAATTCGTTTCCAAACTCTTTTCGAACTTGTCTTCAACTGCTTTCGCATGAAGTACCTCCCAACTACTTTTCCTCACACTTGTACTCCATGACTAAACCCCCCCTCCCATTACAAACTAAAATCTTACTTTTATTTTCTTTTGCCCTCTCTGTCGCTCTGCCTTAACTACGTATTTCTTGCCGAGAAAAACTTCAATTTAAGCTATTCTCCAAAAATCTTAGCGTATATTTTTTTCTTTTTTTTTTCCAAAGTGACAGGTGCCCCGGGTAACCCAGTTCCTCACTTTTTTTTACTGCGGAAGCGGAAGCGGAAAATACGGAAGCGGAAAATACGGAAGCGGAAAATACGGAAGCGGAAAATACGGAAACGCGCGGGAACATACAAAATATACCTTTCTCACACAAGAAATATATGCTACTTGCAAAATATCATACCAAAAAACTTTTCACAACCGAAACCAAAACCAACGGATATCATACATTACACTACCACCATTCAAACTTTACTACTATCCTCCCTTCAGTTTCCCTTTTTCTGCCTTTTTCGGTGACGGAAATACGCTTCAGAGACCCTAAAGGGAAATCCATGCCATAACAGGAAAGTAACATCCCAATGCGGACTATACCACCCCACCACACTCCTACCAATAATGGTAACTATTCTATGTTTTCTTACTCCTATGTCTATTCATCTTTCATCTAACTACCTAATACTATGCAAAAATGTAAAATTATCACACAAAACATAAACAATCAAAATCAGCCATTTCCGCACCTTTTCCTCTGTCCACTTTCAACCGTCCCTCCAAATGTAAAATGGCCTATCGGAATACATTTCCTACATCCTAACTACTATAAAACAACCTTTAGACTTACGTTTGCTACTCTCATGGTCTCAATACTGCCGCCGAAATTCTGTCCCACATACTAAATCTCTTCCCGTCATTATCGCCCGCATCCGGTGCCGTAAATGCAAAACAAATACCATCTATGTCTTCCACACCATCATTTTACTATGCCTGCCACCATCCATTTGTCTTTTGCACCATATCTTCATAACCTGTCACCTTGAAACTACCTCTGCATGCCACCTACCGACCAACTTTCATGTTCTGTTTCGACCTACCTCTTGTAAATGACAAATCACCTTTTTCATCGTATGCACCTTATTCTCCACATCACAATGCACTATTGCTTTTGCTTTTTCACCTCTCATATCCTATTGCTATTAGATGAAATATAATAAAAATTGTCCTCCACCCATAACACCTCTCACTCCCACCTACTGAACATGTCTGGACCCTGCCCTCATATCACCTGCGTTTCCGTTAAACTATCGGTTGCGGCCATATCTACCAGAAAGCACCGTTTCCCGTCCGATCAACTGTAGTTAAGCTGGTAAGAGCCTGACCGAGTAGTGTAGTGGGTGACCATACGCGAAACTCAGGTGCTGCAATCTTTATTTCTTTTTTTTTTTTTTTTCTCTCTAGTTTCTTGGCTTCCTATGCTAAATCCCATAACTAACCTACCATTCGATTCAGAAAAATTCGCACTATCCAGCTGCACTCTTCTTCTGAAGAGTTAAGCACTCCATTATGCTCATTGGGTTGCTACTACTTGATATGTACAAACAATATTCTCCTCCGATATTCCTACAAAAAAAAAACACTCCGGTTTTGTTCTCTTCCCTCCATTTCCCTCTCTTCTACGGTTAATCCTTTCCTCTTCGTCTTTTTCTACACCCTCGTTTAGTTGCTTCTTTTTCCTTCCCGCTTTCCTGCACTAACATTTTGCCGCAGTACACTATACGATCGTAGTACATCTTACAACTCCGCATACCGCGTCGCCAAAAATTTACTTCGCCAACCATTCCATATCTGTTAAGTATACATGTATATATATTGCACTGGCTATTCATCTTGCACTTTTCCTCTTTCTTCTTCCCAGTAGCCTCATCCTTTTACGCTGCCTCTCTGGAACTTGCCATCATCATTCCCTAGAAACTGCCATTTACTTAAAAAAAAAAAAATGTCCCCACTATCACTGTTCACTGTTCACTTGTCTCTTACATCTTTCTTGGTAAAATCGTAGTTCGTAGTATTTTTTTTCATATCAAAGGCATGTCCTGTTAACTATAGGAAATGAGCTTTTCTCAATTCTCTAAACTTATAAAAGCACTCATGTTTGCCGCTCTGATGGTGCGGAAAAAACTGCTCCATGAAGCAAACTGTCCGGGCAAATCCTTTCACGCTCGGGAAGCTTCGTGAAAGCCCTTCTCTTTTAACCC
>NZ_WWRZ01000018.1:0-6974 GCF_009875595.1 Eggerthella sp. BIOML-A1
GAAAGTCGATTCGGATGACTTTTCCCATAAAAAATGGGCGCTGGCCTGCGCCAACGCCCAAAATCAGACACATTATTTGTCCTATAAGCCGCTCGAGGGCGACTGCGTCGCCCGACCGCGTCGAGCATCACTAACAAATAGTGATTTTCCTTCTCGCCGGTTGAATCACGACTAATTATCAATTTTTAGCTTTCGCTGCGAGCTGCAGAATACCTCCGTACTTGGTTTTCTTCGGAGGGCCGAGTGCGAAAAGCGGAGTTTGTAGGTCGAGAGAAAGGAACTAGGATGGACATATCGAGGAGGGATTTGTTCAAAGGAGCCGCCGTGGCTGGCGTAGCTGCGGCTACAACGGCTGCTGGTTTTTCCATTAAGCCTGCGTTTGCGGACATACCGACAACGCCGGCCGAAAGCGGGAAAACTTTGGCGGAAAATCCTTATCTGAACATCTTCGACGGTGAGGTCAACTACCTTCCTGTAAAGAAGATTGACAAGGATTGGCAGTATTTGCAAGGCGATGCGGCATTCGAAGATCGCGAGATTCCGGAAGCCGAGATCATGAAAACGGATTCTTGCGACTTCTTGGTGATCGGTGCGGGTATCTGCGGCATTATGGCTACGTTGAAGGCATCCGACGAGGGCGCCAACGTCATCTGCGTCGAGAAGATGTCCCGCGGGCGTAACACCTGGGAATCCATCGGCGGCTACGGATCGAAGGCGCAGGCCGAAAGCGGAAACGTAGTGGATCCCGCTCGCTTTGCGGACGCCATCCTGCGAAGCGGCTATTTCCGCGCTCTTCCCGATGTCGTTTGGTCCTATATCAATAATTCGGGCGAAACCATTGACTATATGCAGGAGATTTTCGATCAGTCCGATTACGATATCGAGATCTACAACACTACTCAGCCCGAAACCGGCTATGACATGGTGACGATCCAAGCTGAGCATAAATTCAAGATTACCGGTCCGGTGGAGTGGAACGCTCATCTGACGGGAATGTTCCCCATGGCGGCTTTGACGTCTGTGGCCGCAAGCCGCTCTAACGTCGATTTGCGTCACTATACGGCCGGCGTTCAGCTGATTCAAGACGATTCAGGCAGGGTGACCGGAGCCATCGTCAAAAACGAAGAGGGCTATTATCGAATCAACGCTTCCAAGGGCGTGCTGCTTGCCACTGGCGGATACGAGAACAATTTCGAGCTGATGAAGGCGTGGATGCGCCCCGAGGATTTTTCTACCGCAAGCTTGACGGGCCCGTGCAGCGGCCCGACCGGAGACGGCCATATGATGGGTCTCAGGGTCGGCGCAAACATGGACCCCATCCCTCATGCCCCCATGGTGTTCAACGGCGGCTTCCATAAGACCGGCGGACGCAGCCTGTCCATCAAATCGAAGATTATGGCCGTGGCGCCGATTGTGAACAAGCGTGGCGTGCGCTTCTGCAACGAAAGCCATCAGAAGGATTGCCTGGCAAACGCCATCAACGCTCAGCTGTACTTCACGGGCGGAGCTTGGTACATCTTCGACAGTATCGTCATGAACGGTGTTGACGAAGCTGCGCTGAAGAAGTACTTCGATGCAGAGTTCCTCTACAAGGCAGACACGCTTGATCAGCTTGCTGAGACCTTAGGCTTGCCCGAGGGGGTTCTTCCCGACACCATCGATCAATGGAATGGGTATCTTGCGATGGACACTCCCATCGATCCCGAGTTCAGACGCGATCTCGTTTCCGTCAACTCGGTAGTTGCCGCTCTTACCGACGGCAAGGTTCAGGCGGCTGCTCTGCCCGTCAAGGAAGGTCCTTTCTACGCTATGACCACTAGGGCAGACCTTCTGGTTACCGTCTCCGGCCTAATCGTCAACGAAAACTGCCAAGTCCTTGACACCGACGGCAACGTCATCGAAGGCTTGTACGCCGGAGGAAACACCTCGGGCGGCATGTATTCGGGAACATATCCGAGACACCTTCCGTCGGTATCAGTGGGTCGCGCGGCCACCTTCGGCTACGTTGCCGCCAAGCATGCCGTGAAGGGAGAGTAGCCATGATTAAGAAAATTGCAGTTCCCATTTTCAGCTTTGCACTCGCATGCATGACGATAATGTGCTGTGCCGCATGTTCGCCTGCCGCATCGGATCCGAAAGATGATGCTTCCCAATCCGGCTCTGAGCAAGAAGTCGTCAACGACGACCCCTCCCCGTCGGATCCGTATGTCTCAAATGAAGTTTGTTTGAGCTGCCACGGGGGTACGTACGAAGCTCTTGCCCAGATCACAGACTCCCTCGGAGACTCCAATCCTCATGCGGGAACGCATGGAAACAGTGGCTTGAGCTGCGGTACCTGCCATTCGACGGGGCAGTCCGTTCCTGCAGCAGAGGACAACTGGTGCACTACATGCCATGCTTGGCCTCGCGAGGACGAGACGTACATTCAGTATATGGACCTGTAGAGCGCAGGGCATACCGCCGCAGATCCAGTTTTGACACGGACTTTGCGTAGGGTATATTAAAGAGAGCAGCCATCCCCCTCTTTTGCCAGAGAGAGATGGCTTTAACATCAAGGTCAGCCATACCTTGGAGTTCTACTCTATCGAAGTCACCCAGAACGGCCGAAGCGGCGTCTGGCGCGTCACCCATCCCGACGGCACCGTCAAAGACGCCCGCTTCGAGTTCACCCAGGACGCCGAGAGGGGAGCGCTGGTCCTCTCCTCTTCCGCCCTGCCGCACGAGGTTTACGAGAGTCCTGTTTTCACCTCGTCATTGTCCTCAAGCTTGGGTTGGTAGCCCGTACGGACCGATGGCAAAGGTCATTCTTGTAGTTCGGATTCGAACAAATCGAGAAGGTCCTGTTTCGAGCAAACGCCGGCTTTTTTGTAGATATGACGAACATGGGTATTCACAGTATTTCGCGAAATGTACAACTCCTCTTTGATGTACGTGACGGTGCGGCCGCGAATTAGCATCTCGAATATCTCCGCCTCCCTCGCCGACAGGCTGTATTTCCTCTCGAATGCCTTGATCAACGCCATCTCTTCTTGCCGCCAAGCCCTCCCGTCCTCTTTAGGCTCATCGTTTTCCGAGAAAAGTGGGCCTTCGGAAGGTGCGTTCTCTTGGGAGCCGACAGGCTGTTCCTGATCTCCGCGGGCGCAGAACGCAACGCGGTCGATTGATGTTGGCGCGTATGCGGCAAGCGCGATAACCAGAGCCACGGCCATCGCAAAAGAAGCGTGAACGAAAAACGCGCCCTCTGATAGGGCGACGCTGACGATTGCCCCGGATGATGATGCCAGATAGCAGAAAAACTTGAATCTTCCTATTGCGCAAGCGGGTGAGAGGACTCCCATACGAATGTTCGAGACCAATACGAGCCATACGTAGTAGTTCGCAAGCTCTTTCGCCAGAAACCCGACGAGGTAAGGAATGACGAGTGGTGTTTCGGGAAGACAGGATTCCAGAAACAGAGCCGTAACGAGAAGGGGAATCGAAAGTCTGAATGCGCTGTCCAATGTGTTGCGGCTCGAAAACCAGAAGAGCGTTCCGATGACGACGAAGCAAACGAGGGTTCCTACGGCGAAGACGGTTGAGGGTGATATGCCGAGACCGTAAAACATGCGAGGAGAGACAATTGCTCGGAAACATTCATAGACGAACCAGAACGTAAAAATAATAATACACGTTTTCCACGGTTGCCTTGCTTTTCTTTTCGGACTCGTAATCTCTTGTTTTGGGGATTGCGAAGAGGTCCATCGTCCCGCTTGTACGAGCAGCACGGACGACACCATGGGCAGGAAAAACATCAAGGCTATCGATGTTGCCTTGCCTAGCACCTGAACCGCCAGACCGACGACTGCCCCTACGCAGAGCGCGACCACGATCATGAGCTCGGGGTTTTCGTATTCGCTATGGCCGAACGCGTCGGCCCATATTAGCTGGGTTGTGGAGGATCCGATCCCGGCAATTACCGCACCAAAGTACACCATGCATGTTGCCGAGCCGCTTTCCGTCAACGCACCCGCCATGGTCAACGCGCCTCCCGCCAGCATGCTCATGGCTGCGCAAACGGCAACTATCGGCAATCGATAAACACCCCCATACCTCTTTTCCAGCGGAATCCAGAGGATTTGGGTGGCAGCCGAGGCAAGGAAGTACGCTACGGAAAGGCAAGTGGTTGAGTACAGGCAGCCTGAAGAGGGCGCGCTTGATATAAACACTCTGTAAAAAGCATAGAACCATCCGACGCAAAGGCCCATGCCGACGGCGGGCCAAAGCATCCCCGGCCTACTGCGAATCTGGTTTGCAAGTTTAACTGTCGCATCCATGAGGAGAGTATACCAAACGGCTCGAGGGGCCTATAGGACAAAAAGTGTGTCTGGGCCTATTATTCATTCGTTTCGGAACGGGTATCTCGTCTTGTGGTGGAGCTCCTCCCACACGAGGCCCTCTCCCCGCTTCTCTGGACGGGAGGCGTCCTCGGCCCTCATGCCGTATCGCTCCCTCAGCAGGTCGACGTCGGCGTCGGTGGGCATCTCGCGCAGCGTGTCCGCCATCGCCTTCGGGCATTCGACATGCAGGTAGCACCACCAGAGCACGGCCTTGACGCGCTTGAGCTTCGTGAGGCCGCGGTGGCTCCTCAGGACCTCGCGGAGCTGGGAGTTCACGCCCCCTTCGATCCTGTTGTTGGTGGCGGGCATCGGCCCCTCTGCGCACAGCGCCGGGTCGAGGTACGTGAACAGCGTCCCCGCGTTGACGAGCCGGACGAGCCCCGACCTCGCCTCGCGCAGCCTGCGGTGGGTGTAGGCCATGCGGCCTTCGACCAGGCTTTTCCGCTCGAGGAAGTCGGACCAGAACTCGCACCACTGCATGAAGCGCTCGACCCACCAGTCGGCCTGCTGGAGCGTCTCCACATGCAGCAGCTCCCTGGCCAGCGCGTAGGGCTCGACGCCCGCCTGCAGCTTGGGCCTCGACGTCGTACGCCTCTTGACCTGGCAGAACGCGTGGAACACGCATCTCTGGACCCTCGTCCTCGGCCATTCGGCCGCGACCGCCGAGGCGAAGCCGCTGCCGCCGTCGGTGACCACCATGTCGGGCGGGGCGATGCGCGAGAGCAGCGAGCGCCACGCGGCGGTCGTCTCGGCGCGCGCGAGGTGCCACGACAGCACGTGCTCGTCGCTGCAGGCTATGAGCACGACGCAGTCGCGCGCGATCCAGATGCCGTCGACGTAGACGACGCGGAAGACCTCGTCCACCACCTCCGGCATCGGCCATATCGGCCAGAAGAGGGCGGCCCTCCGCCTGAAGGTTCGGCCGCGCCCCGGCATATCGGCCTGCGTCCCGCGCGAGAGCAGCCAGCCGACGAAGGCCGCGAGCTCCCTTGCGGCCACGTCGTTGGAGTGCGTGGCGCTGGCGCCGCACGACCGGCAGCGCCACCTCTGGGCGCCCGACGGGGCCCTCCCGTTCCGCTTCATGGGCCCTCCGCAGGACGGGCATTTCATATTATCCACGGCATCCTCCCGGAATCGGTGACTTTTTGCCGTGAATTTCCTCATGCGACCTGGGAAAACGTCAATAACCGGACACACTTTTTGTCCGAGTGGGAAGGGGGTGCGGACAATTCCTTGGACCAGCCTAAGCGGCTAGTCCCTTGCTTATCCTGTACTGCATGGGGCTCATCCAGCCGAGCGACTGCTTCTTGCGGCGCTCGTTGTAGAAGCGGATGTACCCGTCAAGCAGCTCCATGAACGACTCCACGGCGACGCCGCTCCAGTCCCGATGGTAGAAGAACTCGTTCTTCAGGCGGCCGAAGAAGCCCTCGCATGCCGAGTTGTCCGGGCTGCAGCCCTTCCTCGACATGGAGCGGACCAGGCCGTTTCCCTCGCATATGCCGATCCAGCCGGGCCATCTGTAATGGCACCCCCTGTCCGAGTGGCAGACCGGGTGCTGGCCCGGGGAGAGCGTCCCGCACGCGTCCTCCAGGGAGCCGTTGGCGAGCGCCGCGTTCGGGCGCCTTCCGATCCGCCATGCCACGACGAGGCCGTCGTAGCAGTCGATGACCGGGCTGAGGTACGCCTTCTCCTCGCTGGGCAGCTTGAACTCGGTGATGTCGGTGAGCCACAGCTTGTTCGGCGCGTCCGCGTGGAAGTTGCGCCCCACCAGGTTGGGGGGCGCGTCCGATATCTCCCCCTTGTAGGAGTTGTAGCGCCGCTTCCTCTTCAGGTAGGCAACCTTGCAGCCCTCTTCGGCCATCAGCCTGCGCACGACCTTCTCGCTGACGACGACGCCGCCTTCCCGCAGCTCGTTGTGCACGTACCGGTAGCCCCGCGTGCCGCCGGCGCCGTCGAATATCCTCCTGATATCGATCCTGAGCTGGGCGTGCCTGTCCTTCGCGCGCAGCTTCGCGCGGCAGTACTCATAGGAGCTCTTCGAGATCCTCAAGGAACCGGTGAGCTCTCTTAAGGGGCGGTCGGACTCCAGCCTCAGCTTGTCGATCAGCACGGCCTTCTCCATGTTGCTCATCGAGCCGAGGCTCCCTGCTTTTAAAAGGTCGACGGCTCCCCTCAGGATGTCGTTCTCCAGCTCGAGCTGCCGAATCCTCTCCTCGAGGCCGCCCTCGAAGCCGGCGTATGCCGGCTCGTCGCCCTCAGGTGTCCTTGCCCGACCGTCCATCCGCGCCTCCTTCGTTCCGCCGCCTTTCAGCCAGTAGCGTACAACATCGGGGCTCCCGATGCCGAGCGCCTCCGCGATTTCCCTGCAAGACGCGCCGCCCCGAGCCATCTCCATCGCCTTGCCCCGGACCTCGCCGCCGTAGGGCTCGAACTTGGCCCCGCGGGACCTCTGCCGCGGCTTGGCCGCGGCTGCCGCCCAGCGGCGCAGGGTTCTGCCGGGCACGCCCGACATCCTGGCGGTCTTCTCGACGTCGCCGGTGAGCCTCAGCATGCCGAGGGCTTTGTCCTTTGAGTCTTGGCTGTACATACGGACTCCTG
>NZ_WWRZ01000001.1:0-418696 GCF_009875595.1 Eggerthella sp. BIOML-A1
GAGAGCCCCCCCCCCCCGTCAAGGGGGCGCGAGGAGCCGTACGCCCGTGCGCTGCCGCCAGTGTCTCAGCCATCGCCGCGCCTCCTTCCGCATCTCGTCAAATGATACTGTGGCGGTCAATTATGAGGGACGCACGCATAGCCGTCAACCCCCGGATCGCGGAGCGCGGGGTTTCCCCTTGGGAGGGGGGCAGGGGTGCCGTCGGGGGCTCATCACTGGCGTCGCGCAATATCCTTCGCCTCCGCGCCTGACGGCGCCGCGCTCATAGAATGACAGGGCCGCGCCCGTTCGGAAAAAAGATTTGGGGGCTCAGTACGGCTCGTCGAGGTTGGCGTGGGCTTGGGCGTCGGCTTCCAGGGTGAAGAACTTGCCCTGGTTGTGGCGGTCGAGGGCCACCAGCGCGATCATGCCGGCGTTGTCGCCGCAAGCGCTCAAGGGCGGCAGGGTGAGGCGCACGTGCAGACGCTCGCACAGCTGCTCGTACGCGTCGCGCAGCGCGGGGTTCGCAGCCACGCCGCCGCCGAGGCAGAACGTGCGCGCGCCCGTCTGTTCGAGCGCCATTTCGGCCTTCTTCACCTGTACGTCCACCACCGCCTGCTGGAAACTGGCGCAGATGTTCGGCACGTTCAGCTCGCGCCCGGCGGCG
Source organism: Eggerthella sp. BIOML-A1 (assembly GCF_009875595.1). NCBI lineage: Bacteria > Bacillati > Actinomycetota > Coriobacteriia > Eggerthellales > Eggerthellaceae > Eggerthella > Eggerthella sp. BIOML-A1. The sequence continues at coordinate 647 of NZ_WWRZ01000001.1, forward strand.
CGTTCGTTGTTGATGTAGGTGACCACCGCGGTTTTCAGACCCGACAACGAGAAGCGCAGGTCGCCCGAGTGCATCATGGCGCGCGGGAACGGGATGGCATGCGGGTCGCCCTTGGCCGCCTCGCGCGAGATGACGGGACCGCCCGGATAGCCCAGGCCCAGCGCCTTCGCCACCTTGTCGAACGCCTCGCCCACCGCGTCGTCGATGGTGGCACCCAGCGTTTCGTAGTCGCCCCAGCCCTTCATGTGTACGAGCAGCGTGTTGCCGCCCGACACGAGCGACACCACCGCGGGCGGCTGGAAATCGGGCGCGCCGATCTTGTTGGCGTACAGGTGGCCTTCCAGATGGTTCACGCCGATGAACGGCTTGCCGGCCGCCCATGCCGCACCCTTCGCGAACGCAACGCCCACCACGAGCGCACCCACGAGCCCCGGCGCGTACGTCACGGCAATGGAATCCAGATCGCGCCAGGTCAGACGTTCGATGCCCAGCGCGGAAGCAGCCACGTCGAAGCACTCGTCGCACACGCCGCAGATAGCCTCGATGTGCTTGCGGCTAGCGATCTCGGGCACCACGCCGCCGAAGCGCGCATGGAAGTCGATCTGCGAGGCCACGACGTCGGCGATAAGCGTGCCGTTGCCGTCGACGATGGCGGCCGCCGTCTCGTCGCAGGACGATTCGATGGCGAGGATGAGGGGGCGGCGTTCGGATGTTTCGCGTGAAACATCCGTTTGCACTTCGTCACGGAGGGAGCGGGCATCGTCGCTGGCAGCGCCCACCACCAGCTCCATGCCGGCCACATCGTGCCTGGCCAACGGCAGAGGGCCCTCCATGATGACGGCGTCCTCGCCGTCGGAGTAGTAACGCGGGCGCACACCCAGCGAACGGAAGCCGAGCGCGGCGTACAACTCCTGCGCACCGACATTCCCCGCCCGCACCTCGAGCGAGCAACGGGACGCGCCCAGGTCGCGCGCATCGGCCGCCACGTGCGCCAACAGCTCGCGCGCGATGCCGCGTCGCCGCATGGCCGGGTCGACGCCCACCTTGAGGATCTGCACCTGCCCGTCGACGATCCACCCGCCGGCGTAACCCGCAAGCGCTTCCCCTTCGTAAGCTGCCCACCACACGCGGTCGGCGCGGGGGAGTTCGTCGGCCACGAGCGCTTCGCTCCAAGCGTCTGATCCCATGACTAGGGACTCCAACGTCGCGACAGCGCCTGCATGGGCGGCATCGAGCGGCTTGTACGTGATGCCATGCTCGTCGGGCTGTGCGTTCAGGATGGCGGTATCGTGCATGGTCGCGCGCTGGTCGGCCCGCTTCGCCACGTCCTGCACGCCGGTCGCAAGGTTCTTCGGATCGTTCTTCGCCAGGCGGATGCGCTCGTTCTCCTCCGCATCCGATAGGCGCGTGTACACCGGCAGCGCGAACGCAGGGTCATGGCGACGCGCATCGAGCGGGTCGGCCTCGCCCGCCCGCCACGCCGCCTGCAGCGCCAGCAACAGCCCGCGACCCGTCGGCATCCACAACTCGGCAGGCAGCGCCGCCCCGCAGCCCTCAAATAACTCCCCATATTTCTTCAGCGCATCGCCGCAAAGAAGACGTGCGGAAACCTGCGGCCACGCGTCCCCCTCGGCAGGGTCGGCGTCTGCGATGGCGCCCACCAAGCGAGTCTCCCCTTCGGGGACTTGCTCCGCTTCGCTCCGCGGCGCCGCGCCCGTCGAGCCGAAACGTCCTGCGGACGTTTCGTGCGAGCCAGGACTGTCCGAGCGACTGGGCACCGTCGCAGACGCCGACCCGGACAGGTCGCCCTCAGCAGCAAGTTCCCGCGCGGCGTCTTCGGCCTTCACCACGCGGTCGGCCTCCAACCGCTCGATGCCCGTATCGTTCAGCAGATAGCGCACCGGGTACACTTCCTTGCGCATGGCGTCGGCCACCACGGACAGCGGCCCGCGCTCGCCCGCCGCCCACGCGTTCCACGCCACCGCATCAAGCGACGATACGCCAACCAGCGGCACCTCGAGTGCTGACGCGATGCCCTTCGCCGTAGCCATCGCGATGCGCACGCCCGTGAACGATCCCGGGCCGCGGCCCACCGCCACGCACGCGATGTCCTCGCGTGCCACGCCGTGTTCGGCCAACGCTGCGTCGATGCGGGGCAGCAGCTGGGTGTTCGACGCGCGTCGAGCCTCGGCTTCCACGGAAGCCGTCAACTCGATCATACGCGACGACGCATGCAGCACGCCCAACCCGATAGCGATGATTTCGTTGGCAGTATCGAAGGCGAGCACGTACCGTGCCCGCTCGGACGCCCCTTCGGGACGCAAATTCATGTCGCTCACGCAGTTCCTCCCGCGCACTTCATCAGCCGCGATTTCGAATCCTTCGCCCACACGAACAGCAACCGACGTGCACGGTCGCCGTAAGCGTGGGTCCGCACGGAGCGGTTGCCCTCGTCGTCCACCCTGATGGATATCTCCAGATAACCGTACGGAAGCGCCTCAGGGAACTTCTCACCCCACTCGACGAACGACGCGCCGTCGCCGTCGATGGTCTCGTAATAGCCGATGTCCTCGAGCTCGTCCGCCTCTTCGAGTCGGTACAGATCGAAGTGGTACAACGGCAGCGAGCCGGCAGGGTACGTCAGCAAGATGTTGAACGTGGGGCTGGTCACCTGGTCGCGCACGCCGAGCCCTGCCGCCACGCCCTGCACGAACTGCGTCTTGCCCGCACCTAGATCGCCCGACAGCACGATGACGTCGCCCGCCTGCAAGTAGGGCGCAAGCGTGGCCGCCAGCTGTTTCGTCGCCTCGGACGAGGTGGTTTTGCGCATGTATGTAAGTCCGTTTGCCATGCTTCTTATCATACGCTAAACGCGCCTGCGCGAACCAGCCCTCCCGAATATCCCCGCATTCGAGGGAAGATGCGCCGCGCGTAGCGCTCGATGAGCTATCATCGCAGCAAACAAACCCGTCCGACCTTGTCGGCGACAACGTAAGGAGCCACGCCATGTACGAACAGCGCATCAAAACCGTGAGGCGCAACCTCGCGAACCGAGGCCTCGAGCAGATGCTCGTATGCGATCCCCGTTCCATCCACTATCTCACCGGAGCGTTCATCGAGCCGGGCGAGCGCTTCCTCGGGCTGATCGTCGGATCGGACGCTCGACCCACCCTCGTGCTGAATGCGCTGTTCGCCGCGCCGGCCGACGCCGCCTGCACCGTGCGCTCGTTCACCGACACCGACGATCCGCTGGCCATCGTCGAAGGGCTGTGCGATGCCGACAAGCCGCTGGGCTGCGACAAGAACCTGCCTGCCCGCTTCCTGCTGCCGCTCATGGAGCGCGGCGCGGCGAGCGGCTTCGTGCTGGCCTCTGATGCGGTAGACGACGCGCGCGCCATCAAGGACGATACCGAGCGCGAGCTTATGCGCGCCGCCAGCGCCGCGAACGATGCCGCCATGGACCGTTTCCGCCGGCTCGTGCACGAGGGCGTCACCGAGGCCGACGTGGCCGGCCAGCTGGAGGCGATCTACCGCGAACTGGGCGCGCAGGGCCACTCGTTCACCCCCATCGTCAGCTTCGGCGCGAACGCGGCCGATCCGCACCACGAGCCCGACGACACGCCGCTGGCCAGCGGTGACGTGGTCCTGTTCGACGTGGGTTGCCGCAAGGGCGAGTACTGCTCCGACATGACGCGCACCTTCGTGTTCGGCGAGCCCAGCGAAAAACTGCGCGAGGTGCACGACACCGTGCGGCGCGCGAACGAGGCGGCGCGCAAGCTGGTAGCTCCCGGCGTGCGCTTCTGCGACATCGACGCCGCAGCTCGCTCAATCATCGAAGAGGCGGGCTACGGCTCCTACTTCACGCATCGCCTGGGACACCAGATCGGCCTCGACGTGCACGAGCCCGGCGACGTGTCGGCCGCGCACGACGCGCCGGTGCAAGCGGGCATGGTGTTCTCCATCGAGCCGGGCATCTACCTGCCCGGCGAGTTCGGCGTGCGCATCGAGGACCTCGTGCTGGTCACCGAAGACGGCTGCGAAGTGCTCAACAGCTACCCCCGCGAGCTGGTTTCGATCGGCTAGCGCAAAGAAGTCACCGGGGTGGTTTCTCCAACGCGAATGCGGGCGTTTCGCATGAAACGCCCGCGAGTTGCTTGCCGGTTGCAGGTTAATATTAGCCGAAAAGTCATGGACAAAACGGGGCACTTTTCAGTATTCTCTGCCTAGGATGAAGCCAACGAAAGCTTTCTCACCTGGCATTTCTTCGAATTGTCTTGACCAAGCACTCCGATTCGCTGCTGAAAACTACCGAAAAGCGGCATGTTTTGTCCATGATGATTTTCATCATATATATGAATGGCGAAGCTTGCAGCTCCTTTGACGCCGAGCGCCGGCTAACAGGGCTACGCTCAGATGCAGGGAATGAAGGCACCCACACCGCGTCAGAGGCTGGGTGCTTGCGTTGATTTGGGAGGTTATCCGCGCTTCATGCCGCTTCTCCTGGCGGCGGCTTTCGCATCGTGCAGGCGCTTGCAGTCGGGGCAGATGGACGTGAGCGCGCGAGCGCGAGCGGCATCGGCGTGCTCCTCCTGCTCGAGCAGCTCGTTCGCGAACGCCACCTCCTTGTTCGTTGCGTAGTAACGGCCGCACGACTCGCACTCGGCCAACGCGAACAGGCAGCGCTTGGGCGGCTCCGGGTCGTCGGCGAACTCCGCGCCCTCGATGAGGCCCATCGCGCCGGTGGGGCACACGGGCACGCAGCGACCGCACTGCGTGCAATCGTACAGGTCGAGCGTCCACACCAGCAGGCCTTCGTCCTCGTCGATGAAGATGCGGATAGCGCCCGCATCGCATGCCACCGCGCAGGCTGCGCAAGCGATGCAGCGCTCGAAGTCGTGGCGAGGCTTTCCTTTGACCGGCTCGTGGACGCGGCGCGCCGACGAAGCGGGCCGTCCCGCCGAGATGGCGTTCGGCACGCGCGGCTTGATCGTCCCCATCAGGCATCCCCTTCCCTGTCGAACAACGCATCGACCCGAACGGCCAGGTCAGCTCCCAAAGCGCCGCGCATGGCGATGTCGGTCATCTCGATGGCCTCGATGCGTCGCGTGCGACCCAAAGCCTCCAGCATGCCCTCGTCCACCAGCGCGAGCGCCTTCGTAGGGCAGGCCTCCACGCAACGCGGGCCGTTCGGCGACTTCGCGCACAGGTCGCACATCACCACCGACGTGTAGGCGCCCGTCTCCTTCTGGCGCAGCAACCCGGCCGAGCGCGCCGACGAAGCGCGGCTGTACGGCGCCGCCTTGACGTGCGCGGTCGAGGGCGCCGACGGGTACACCGCCCCGAACGGGCACACGAGCGCGCACAGCAAACACCCTGTGCAGCGGCTTTCGTCCACGTGCAGGCGATCGCGCTCCTGTACGATGGCGCCCTCGGGGCACACCGTCATGCAAGGCGCGCCTTCGCACTGATGGCACGTCACGGCGGCCGACACCGTGCGCGTCTTCACGAGCGAGATGCGCGAGGCGGGCCGCAGGGCGCGGCGGCGATGGCTTTCCGTGCAGGTGACGCGGCAGGCGCTGCAGCCGATGCACCGCGACGGGTCGGATACGACGAAGCGGTTCATACGAGCGTCTCTTCCTCGCCGTTCGCGTACAGCGCGCGGCCCGCCACCTCGGCCTCGTGCGGCGCGAACGCGCGGGGCGGCTCGGCGGCGGCAACCGATGGGACGCCTGCTGCCCCCGAAACTCCTCCTGCTAACGCCGCGCGGGATCCTTCGACTCCGGCGGCTTCGCCGCCTTCGGTCGCTCCGCCCGGAACGGCGGGAACGACATCGGCCACTTCGCTCGAAGCGGCCGAAATCTCGGTCTCGGGCTGCGGGTTTTGCCGGTCGGCCTCGGCTGCCAGCTGCGCCTTCAGCTCGGCGTAGCGCTCCACAAGGTACGTTTCGGCCCACGCCTGATCGGGAATGGCCTCCACCTGGCAGGCGCTGTACTTGTCTTCGGGCGTGCCCGATTCGCCGTCGGTGGCGTGCAGGGTCAGCTCGTTGCACTTGCCGATCCACCACTGGTAGGTCATGTACACGGCGCCGTCGTTGATGCGCTCGTCCACCGCCGCGCGCGCCAGCACCTTGCCACGGCGCGACGCGACCCACACGAGCTGCTCCTCGTCGATACCGCGCGCGTCGGCGTCGACCGGGCTGATGCTCACGTAGCCCGGCTCGTCGGCCAGCGCTGCCAGCGCTTTGCAGTTGCCGGTCATCGAACGGCACGAGTAGTGACCCACCTCGCGCACCGTGCACAGCACGAGCGGATAGCGCTCGTCGGGCTGCTCGGTGGGCGGACGCCACGCAGCCGCCTCGAGGCGACCCTTTCCGTCGGGCGTGGTGAAGATGCCGCCCGCGAACAGCTCGGCCGTGCCGTGGTTGTCGGGATCGTCCGCGGCCTCGGCGAAGATGGGCCACTGAGCGTAGCCCGTGCCGGCCATCTTCTCGTACGTCGCACCGGCGAACTGGGGGCACAGGCTGCGCACTTCGTCCCAGATTTCCTGGGTGTCGCGGTAGTGCATTGGATAGCCCATGCGCGTGGACAGGTCGGCGAAAATCTGCCAGTCGTGGCGGCACTCGCCCTTCGGCGGCAGCGCGGCGGTGGTGCGCTGGAACGAGCGGTCCGACGCGGTGTACACGGCGTCGTGCTCGGCCCACGACGTGGCGGGCAGCACCACGTCGGCCAGCGCCGTGGTCTGGGTCATGAAGATGTCCTGGCTGATCAGCAGGTCGAGGCCTTCCAGCGTGGCGCGCATCTGCGCCGTGTCGGGCTCGGTTTGCAGCGGGTCTTCACCGAAGTTGTAGAACGCGCGGATCGTGCCCTCGGCCACGCCGTGCGGCAGGTCGGTGAGTTTGAAACCCTCCTTGAGCGACAGGCGTTCCTCGTCGACACCCCAGGCCGCTGCGAACTTCGCGCGCACCGCAGGGTCGCTCACGCGCTGGTAGCCGGGATACAGGCTGGGCCACATGCCCATGTCGCAGCTGCCTTGCACGTTGTTCTGGCCGCGCACCGGCGCAAGCCCGCTCGCATGCGTGCCGATATGCCCGGTGATCATGGCCAACGCCGCGATGGCGCGCACGGTCTGCACGCCTTGCGCCTGCTGTGTCACGCCCATCCCCCAGCCGATGACAGCCGTATCGGCGTTGGCGTAGCGGCGCGCCGCCTGGCGGATGGTTTCGGACGGAAGACCCGTGACCTCTTCCACATCCTCGGGCGCGTAGTCCTGCACGACCTCCCACCAGACATCGAAGCCCGTCGTGTGCTCGTCGATGAAATCCCAGTCGGCAAGCTCCTCGTCGATGATCGCATACGCGAACGCGTTCAGCAACGCCAGGTTCGACCCGTTCTTCAGCGGCAGGTACATATCCGCGATGCGTGCCGACTCGATGACGCGCGGATCGCACACGATGAGATCGGCCCCGCGCTCCTTCGCGTTCACGATGCGGCGCGCCACTATTGGATGGCTGGCCGCCGGGTTGTAGCCGAACAGCAAGATGCAGTCCGTCTCCTCCAACGTGGGGATGCTCACGCTCATGGCACCCGATCCGACGACTTCCATGAGCCCGATGACGCTGGCCGCATGACAGGTGCGCGCGCAGTTGTCGATGTTGTTCGTGCCCAGACAGGCTCGCGTGAACTTCTGCATCACGTAGTTGGCCTCGTTACCCGCGCCGCGCGACGAACCGGTGAGCATCACGGATTCCGCACCATGCTCCTCAATTATGGCGCGGAGCCGCTCGGCCGTGAAATCGAGCGCCTCGTCCCAGGTGACGCGCTCGAGCGGCGCGCCTTTCGTGCGGCGGATCATAGGATGGTAGATGCGCGGCGTGAGGATTTTCGTGTCGTTGACGAAATCGTAGCCGTACATGCCCTTCAGGCACAGCTCGCCTTCATTCGTGATACCGGGAAGGCCTTCCGCATCGATGACCTGGCCGTTTTCCACCACGAGGTTCATCTTGCAACCGGCGCCGCAGTACGGGCACACCGCCATATGCTTTTCCATGAGCCTACTCCCCCTCGTCCAGAGCCGCGTTGAGCTTCATGCTGGCGAACGACGCGGACGCTCGCGCCGCCGCCTTGCGCTTGTTCTGCCGCGCGCGCTCCATGAACTGCGCATCGATGAGCCGCAGCGCCTTGGTGGGACACGCCGCCGCGCACGCCGGGCCGCCGGCGCGATCGAGGCACAGGTCGCACTTCACCACGGTCGATTTCGTGCGCTTGCGCTTCTTCGCGCGAGCCCGCGCGCGGGCGCCCTTGTCATCCTGAGCGGAAGCCGCCGCAGCCTCGGTGCCGGACGCGGCTTCCGGTTCGGGCGGCAGCTTTTCGGTTACGATTTCCACCGCGCCGTACGGGCAGGCCAGCACGCAGTTGCGACAGCCGATGCACTTGTCCGGATGCACGCCCACATGCTCGTCGTCGGTGAACAGGCACCCCGTGGGGCACGCGTCCACGCACGGGGCCTCGGCGCAATGGTGGCAGCCGACAGGCGCCGAGATGGTGCGCGTAGTGACCAGCGTAAGACGCGGAACGGCCACGTCGTTCGGCACATCGTGGCGATGAAAACACGCAGCCATGCACGTCTTACAGCCGATGCAGGTAGCAGGATCGGCAATGACGAACTTGCGGCCCATCGGGGAAGAGGCTCGCACCGTCTAGCGCCTCCCGGTGCGCGCGGCCAGCGCCGCTTCGGCAGCGGCCACCGTATGCGCCATCGTCACCGACGTGGTGACCGTGCCGATACCGCCCGGCACCGGCGTGATAGCCGCCACAACCGGCTCGACCTCGGCGAAGTCCACGTCGCCACACAGGTTTCCCTGCGTGTCGAAGTTGATGCCCACGTCAAGTACCGTCTGACCCGGGCCGAAGAACTGTGCGCCGAACGTCCGAGCGCGACCGGTGGCGCAGATGACCACGTCGGCCGAACGCATGATGTCGGCTAGGTTCTCGGTCTTGCTGTGACAGATGGTCACGCTAGCGTTGCGGCGCAGCAGCATCATGGACACGGGCTTGCCCACGACGAGGCTGCGTCCCACCACCACGACGTGCTTGCCCTGGAGCGGCACCTGGTAATGATCGAGCAGCTGAATGCACGCGGCCGCCGTCGCGGGCGGGTAGCCCGCGTGGCCATCGGTGAACACCGAGGCCAGCGATGCCAGCGTGATGCCGTCGATATCCTTCTTCGGATCGAGCAGCTCGCACATGTGCGACTCGTCCACGAACGACGGCAGCGGCCGGAACAACAGGCAGCCGTGCACGTTTTCGTCGCGGTTCACCTCGTGGATGGCCGCCTCGATGGCCGCTTGGGGGGCGAACTCGTCCAACTCGTACGGCCTGATGGCGATGCCGAGCGATTCGGCACGTTTACGGGCCGTGCGTTCGTAGGACAGGTCGTCGGGACGCTGGCCTACGCGCACGAGCGCGAGCGCGGGCACGACCTTCGCGCGGCCGAGCGCCTCGATGCGCGCGCGTAGATCGAGCGCCATGCTGTCGACAACGGGCTTCCCCTTCAGTAGCTCAGCCATGTCTGCCTTTCTGGTTCGCGTCGTGAAACTGGCGATGTTACCGTATCGCGTCCATGGTGTAGGCGAGAATTCCGTCGGCGCGCTCGTTCGCCTCGGCGATAAGCCGATCGGCTTCGGCGCGATAGCGATCGGCGCGCGCTTCGTCGTCCATCGAGGCCGCGTTGATGTAGACGTTCATGCTGGCCGCCACCACGGCCGCGCGTGCCAGCACCGCCGCCGCACCCGCGTCCGAAACGGCCAGCTTGCTGCCGTTACGCGCGAGGAAATCGGCATGGTCGATGACCTCGGCGCACGTGCGCATGATGATCAGCGGCACATCGCACGCGGGTCCCAGCGCCAGCTGCAGCGCCGCCTGCTTCGCCGCCGCCTCCTCGGGCGTGGCCTTCGGCATGCGGTACGACGCGGCCAAAGGCTCGAACGCCTGCGCGTCCGACTCGATGAGCGCGAGCAGCTTGTTGCGCAGGAGCGCGAGCCGTTCGAGGGTCGCGCGCACGTCGTCTTCCACCGCCGCATACGTCTTCTTGCCCACGGTCAGGTTGCCCACCATGGACGCGAGCGCGGATGCCACAGCCCCCACGTAGGATGCCGCGCCACCTCCGCCAGGCGTGGGAGCCGCGCTCGCCAATTCGTCGATAAAGGTGGTGTCCAAGAAGATCCTCCTCGTCGCCGCGCTTATTGGTACCTGCATGATACGACAAGCCGACCGAAACGCGCGGAATCCTGAGATAATCCGCACGCTTCGGTCGGCAACCACCGCTTGGACGGTCAGCCCTCTTGCTACACGCTAAACGGAACGGGATCCTGATGCTCGGGGAAATCGATTTGGGAGATCATCTCCGATGTGATTCCAACCGATTCCAGCGTTACCGTTTCAGGTGCGGGAGGAGGCTCGGGAGGTTCGCCGGGAAAGGAAGGGCCCGGGTCGAAGACTTCTACGGCTTCACTCGAATGAGGCGTCACGTACAGCGCGCCGGAAGAATCGCAAGGCTGCAAGAGCGCACAGGTGCCAGGATCGCTCAGCATGTTCTGAACAACCTCGAGCCCGACGTTCGACATGGTGGTACCACCAGTAACGGCACCGGGATCGCACTTATAGATCCCGAACAACGCCACCACCTTGCCGTTGGAGTAGACCGCGTATCCTTCGCTCTCATCGCGCACTACGTCTCCGTTTTGGCGCGCGCTATACATTGGGATTACCTGGCTGAGCGCGAGGTTGTCGAAGTCGATGTCATCTGCGAATTGCAGCGCGCCCGTATAGACCTCGCCACTTTTCACTTGGGACATGTGCATCTTCGCAATATCCAGAACTTCCTGCTGCTTGAAGAACTTCTTTACCGGATTGTCCGAAAGCGCAATGCCGACAAGGACGACCGCGAGAAAGAGGGCGAAAGCGACCGCAAAGACCGCTTTCGCACCGTTGCTAACAGGTTTCATATCCTTCGACCCCTTTCACGGATCTAGCGCGAAACAGACGCGGATCTAGCGCGAATTCTCAGGGAGGGAACCAGGGAGAAGCTGAGATAGCAAAGCCCGGGCGTGAACCCGGGCTCCCACATTAACCTGCGCCGCCCGAAGGGGATCGTGTAGCCACCTAAACTCACATCCTGGGCACAGCCGGTAGGCGTAGTATACGACAGGAGCGCCCCCGATTTCAACCGAAATCGGGGGCGCTCCAAGCTTAGAACAGGCCGGAGATCTTGCCGGTTTCGTCGACGTCGATGCGCTCGGCGGCGGGCACCTTCGGCAGGCCCGGCATGGTCATGATGTCGCCGGTCAGCGCCACCACGAAGCCGGCGCCGGCCGACACCTTCGCGTTGCGCACCGTGATGCGGAAGCCGCGCGGCGCGCCCAGCTTCTTCTGATCGTCCGAGAAGCTGTACTGCGTCTTCGCCATGCACACCGGCATGCCGCCGAAGCCCAGGTCCTCGAGCTTCTTGAGCTCGGCCATGGCCTTCGGCTCGAAGTCCACACCGTCGGCATGGTACACGCGCGTGGCGATGGCCTCGATCTTCTCGGCCAGCGACAGGTCGTCGCCGTAGGCGAACTGGAAGTCGTTCGGCTCTTCGCACAGGCGCACCACTTCGTCGGCCAGGGCCAGGCCGCCCTCGCCGCCCTTCGCCCACACCTCGGACAACGCCACGTTCACGCCCAGCTCGCGGCACTTGTCCTCCACCAGCTTGAGCTCGGCTTCCGTGTCCGTGGGGAAGCGGTTGATGGCCACGACGCACGGCAGCTGGTACACCTTCGTGATGTTCTCCACGTGCTGCAGCAGGTTCGGCAGACCCGCCTCCAACGCCTCGAGGTTCTCGTCGTTGAGATCGGCCTTCGCCACGCCGCCGTGGTTCTTCAGCGCGCGCACCGTGGCCACGACGACCACCGCGTCGGGATTGAGGCCCGCAAGGCGGCACTTGATGTCGAGGAACTTCTCCGCGCCCAGGTCGGCGCCGAAGCCGGCCTCCGTCACGCAGTAGTCGCCCAGCGCCATGGCCATGCGCGTGGCCATGATGGAGTTGCAGCCGTGCGCGATGTTGGCGAAGGGGCCGCCGTGCACGAACGCCGGCGTGCCTTCCAGCGTTTGCACGAGGTTCGGCTTGAGGGCGTCCTTCAGCAGCGCGGCCATGGCGCCCTGCGCCTTGAGGTCGCCGGCCGTGACGGGCTTGTCGTCGCGCGTGTAGCCCACGACGATGCGGGCCAGGCGCTCTTTGAGGTCGGTGATGGAGGTGGACAGGCAGAAGATGGCCATGATCTCGCTGGCAACCGTGATGTCGAAGCCGTCCTCGCGCGGCACGCCGTGGGCCTTGCCGCCCATGCCGTCCACCACGTTGCGCAGCTGGCGGTCGTTCATGTCCACCACGCGCTTCCAGGTGATCTTGCGCACGTCGATGCCCAGCTCGTTGCCCTGCTGGATGTGGTTGTCCAGCATGGCGGCCAGGAGGTTGTTGGCGGCGCCGATGGCGTGGAAGTCGCCGGTGAAGTGCAGGTTGATGTCCTCCATAGGGATGACCTGGGCGTATCCGCCGCCTGCAGCGCCGCCCTTCACGCCGAACACGGGGCCCAGGCTGGGCTCGCGCAGCGCAACGACCACGTTCTTGCCCTGGCGAGCCAGCGCGTCGGCCAAGCCCACCGTCGTGGTGGTCTTGCCCTCGCCGGCGGGCGTCGGGTTGATGGCCGTCACCAGGATGAGCTTGCCGGGCGCGTGCTCCTCGTCGGTGAGCAGGTTGTAGTCCACCTTCGCCTTGTTCGTACCGTACAGCTCGAGATACGACTCCGGCACGCCCGCCTTCTCGGCGATCGCGCTGATGTGCTGGGGTTTCGTCGCCTGGGCAATTTCAATGTCGCTCAACACGTCGGGCCCTTCCTTTCGTTCCCGCCCGCTCATTGCAGACGGCGCGGCTTTTCTGATAGAAGCATTCTACCCGCCGAACGCAACGGGAACGAGAAGCATTCCTCCAACAGCGCAAGAAAGCCAACGTTGCGGCAAATAGGCCGCGACGCATGAAGCTCCGTCGGGCCACATCGAACCCGCCGTCGCACCGAACCCTACGAGACGACCCCGCGTCAATGATGGTCTGAAGCAGCTGCGTCGGCGAAACGGCTCGGCGCGAAACAGGGTAGGGCAACGCATCGCGCGCCTTAAACGCTGGCGGCGCCTTCCTGCGCTTCGTACACGAGACGCAATCCCTCGAGGGTCAACTCGGGGTTGATGGCGGTGATGGTCTGCGACTGGGCCGCCACGCGCGAGGCCAGGCCGCCCGTCGCCACCACAGGAGTCTCGTAGCCCAGCTGCGCGAAGATGCGGCGGATGATGCCGTCCACGCGATCGGCCTCGCCGTACACGATGCCCGCCTGGATGGCCTCTTCCGTGTTGCGCCCGATGGCAGTATGAGGGTCGATCAAGTCGATGGCGCCCAGCTTCGTGGCGTGCGAGAACAGCGCAGAAGCCGACGTTTCCACGCCCGGCGCGATGACGCCGCCGATGAAGCGCCCGTCCGCGTCGACGACTTCCATGTTGGTGGCCGTGCCGAAATCCACCACGATCACGGGGGCGCCGTACAGCGCCTTCGCGGCCACGGCGTCGGCCACGCGGTCGGCCCCGATTTCATGAGGGTTGGGATAGTCGGCCTCGAACAGCGCGCCCGCCGTCTCCGCCGAGCACACGAGCGCGTCCTTCCCGATCATGCGATACGCGGCCGCGCACCATGCCATGGTGAGCGCGGGCACCACCGAGGCCAGCGCCACGCCGCGAACATCATCGAGCTTCAAGCCCTCGGACGCCAGCAACGGCACCAGTTTCACACGGAGCTCGTCGGAGGTATGGCTTTTGTTCGTGGCCACACGCCACCGATATTGCAGGCTCCCGTCCTGGTAGATCCCCACTACGGTTTGCGTATTTCCCACGTCGATGGCAAGTAACATGTTCCTGACAGTCTCCCTCGGTCGCACCCCGAATGCTTATAGTTGCTCTCGACATTATAACAACCCGCCCACGCGCATCTGTCAGGCACCGGCAACGGGAGTCCATCTGATAGAAAGGCAACACATGAACGACACCCCGCATCGCATTCTCGTTGTTGACGACGAGCCCTCCATTACCGAATTCGTCAGTTACGCCCTCAAGAAGGAGGGGTTCTTCACCGACGTGGTGGACAACGGCGAAGACGCGCTGGCGTTGGCCACGAAGAACTCGTACGATCTGTTCGTGCTCGACATCATGCTGCCCGGCATGGACGGCTACGAGCTGTGCCGCCGCCTGCGCTCGAAGACGACCGTACCCGTGTTGTTCCTGTCGGCTCGCGACACCGAGCTGGACAAGGTGGTGGGCCTGGAAATCGGCGGCGATGACTACTTGGCGAAGCCCTTCGGCGTGCGAGAGCTCATCGCACGCGTCCGCGCCCTGCTGCGCCGCGGATCGGGCGGCGACTTCCCCGGCGCTAACCACGCCGTCACCGCCAGCGGTATCACGCTTGACGAGGACGCCCACACGGCGTCGGGCGCGAACGGCGAGATCGACCTCACACCGCGCGAGTTCGAGTTGCTTGCCAGCCTCATGAAGAACGCCGGCAAGGTGGTTTCGCGCGAAGATCTGCTGCGCGACGCCTGGGGTTGGGAATACTTGACGGAAACCAAGACCGTCGACACCCACATCAAGCGTCTGCGTGATAAGATTGAGTCCGCCGGGTACGATCCCGGCTTGGTGGAAACGGTTCGCGGCTACGGATACAGGTTCAAGCAATAAAAAGACTGCAAACATACTTCTCGCTGCTGGCAACGCTGCTTTCGCTTCTCGCCGGCGCGGTTCTGGTTCTGATTTGCTTCCTCGCCTTCGACACTCCGTCGAAGGCGTTTTTGCTGCTTGCTCCCGTCGGTCTTGTGGTGTTCACGTTCAGCCTTATTATCGGACATTTCATATCTGAACCGCTACGCCTCTTGGCAAAGAAAACCGCCGCCTATCGCACGGGAACCGATGTGCCGTTCGAACCCGACGGCCGCCTGTACGAGGCCGACCAACTGTCGGCCGATTTCAAGGCGCTCGTGCAGACCACGAAGTCGCAGCAGCACGACCTGGTGCTGAAGGAGCGCCGCCAAGCAGCATTCATCAGCGATGTGGCGCACGAGCTGCGCACCCCGCTCACTGCCATCCGCGGCAACGCCGAGATGCTGGAAGATCCGGATCTACCGCCCGAGCTGCACGAGAAGTTCTGCTCGATCATCATCGCCGAAAGCGAGCGCCTGAGCCGTCTTACCCACGACTTGCTGACGCTGCAGCGCATCGACGACAACGCCATGCCCATGGAGCTATCGCGCGTGAACCTGCGCGAGCTGGCCACCGGCGTGCTCGACGCCCTGGAGCCCATTCTGCGCGACCGCCATGCGAACACCGAGATCGTCGGCGAGGCGCCCGACGTGCTGGGCGACCCCGATCGCCTCAAGCAGGCCGTGACGAACCTCGTGGAGAACGCGAGCCGCTTCATCGAACCGGACGGCCACATCACCATCGAGCTGTTCGGCCTGAAGGGCAACTCCATCCTGGCCGTGAAGGACGACGGCACCGGGTTCGGCGACATCGACCCCCAGCTGCTGTTCGACCGCTTCTACCGCACCGATGCGTCACGAAGCCGAGGCACGGGCGGCACGGGGCTGGGGCTGGCCATCGTGAAATCGGTGGTGGAATCGCACGATGGCACGGTGGAAGCCATCAACCTGCCTGATGGAGGGGCGTGCTTCATCATCGCGCTACCGTCCATCCTGCCCGGCGAACGCTAGCATCCTCAAACACGCAAATCCGGGATCGCCCGATCGCGATCCCGGATTTGATAGCGAGCGCGCATGCCGCTCGCGACTCTGAAAGCCAACGCCTAGTGCGCGGCGGTATGCGCATGACCCTTCCCGCCGCGGAACAGCACGAACGCCAGCACGGCAACCACCACGACGCTGGTGCCGATGGCGCACACCGCCTGCAGATGGATCATCGGGATACCCACCAGCATGCCGATGATGTACGGGACGAGCCACGCAAGCCACACGAACGTGCTGAACGTGTGGAATCGATGCATCCCCCGCTCGTTATGACGCACGTACGTGACCGTGGCCCAAACGGCATGCACGAGCATCAGCACGATAGCAAGCAGACCGGTGACCGCGTGGATCCCGAATCCTCCTGCGGACGATTGCTGCGCGATGTTCGACATGATCATCGTGCCGGTGGTATCGCACACGAGGCCGCCCCAAAACAGCAGCACATGGCGCAGCGACAACGTTCCCGAACGACGCTCCCCGAACACTCCGAAGGTGTACAGAACCAGCGCGCAGGTGATGGCGACACTCGCCACGATCAATTCGATGCTCATCGTTGCGCTCCTTTCTTCTTTGCTAATATGAACTAAGTTCATTAATGAACAACGTTCATATTAGAGAGGCCTGCGCTCGGAGGCAATGACGGACGAAAATCAACCACCATTTCTTCACGAGCTACGCATGAGTCTTCCTCTACAATGAGGGAAACGACCGGATCCCGAGCTTCCGCACGCGGGAGGTGCGCATGGGCAACAAACCCGTCATCAGCAAACAGCAGATCCTCGACACCGCCTTCGCGATTGCCAGCGAATCGGGTCTTTCCGGGCTGAGCATCCGCGAGGTCGCGCGCGCATGCAATGTAGCCGTGGGCACCGTGTACAACTCCTACCCCACCAAATACGACCTGGTCAACGACGTGGTAGGACGATTCTGGAACGAAGCGCTGGCCGACAGCATGCCCGGAGCCATTGCCGGCGATGACTTCATCGGCTTCTGCGAGGGGCTTGCGCTCCAGCTGTCGGGAGCGCTGGCGAGGTTCCGCGACGACTGGCTGACGGAAGTCGCCGCGCTCGACGCGAAGGGCTTGGCATCGGCGCGCAAGCGCGAGGAGGCGTGCTTCGCGCACATCCGCCGCGGCCTCGTGGTGGCGCTCGAACGCGATCCGAACGTGGCGCACGACCGCCTGCTGGGAGCGCTGGCCCCCGAACCGCTGTGCGCGTTCGTCTGGGGCAGCATGCTTTCGTCCATCAAGCGAGGCGACCCTCGATGCGAAACCCTGTTCGCCCTGTTGCGCCGCACGCTGTACGAGCCCCCATTCGCATGAGATAATGCAACAATACGAAAGGAGGCCAACATGCTCGATATAGCCACCATCTCCGAAAGCGTGAACAATGCCGCGCATGAATTTCCGATCAAAAGGGTCGACCTTTTCGGATCGTATGCGGAAGAACGTCAGACCGAAAAAAGCGACGTCGATCTATTAATCGAATTCACCTCGATAGCCGTTTCGCTCCTCCTGCTTGCATCGCTGCGCGATCGGCTGGAGAAGGATCTTGGCACATCGGTCGACATCGTGCATGCGCCCATTCCCGATGGCTCTATATTGGATGTGGGAAAAACGGTAACGCTCTATGAACAATAGAGATCGAACCGTCGTCGGCAAAGTGCTCGACGAAATAGCCATCGCCGAATCGCTCATGCAGAACGAGGATCTCGCTTCATTCCTCGAAGATGAGAAGCTCAAGCGTGCCGTATGCATGACGGTTATCAACATAGGGGAACTCGTTAAAAATCTTACCGAGAGCTTTCGCCTTATACACGCCCAGGTGCCCTGGAAAGCCATTGCCGGCTTTCGCGACATAGCTGCGCACAAGTATCAAACGTTGCGCATGGAAGACGTATACGCAACCGTCTCGGACGACTTTCCGTCGCTTCGCACGATGCTAGAAGCCATACTGGAAAACGAATAGCGATCACATTCAGTCCCCTGCCATCCCGGGAAAAGGACGACAGGGGACCACTTTCGCTACAATGGGAGGCTAACGGGTCGTTTAGAGAGCTGCGAGCACGGGGAGCACTTTTTCCAGGTCGGCTACGAGGCCGAGGTCGCAGTGCTTCATGATCGGAGCGTTCTTGTCCTTGTTGACGGCCACCACGAACTGCGATTCCGCCATGCCCACGGTGTGCTGCACCTGGCCCGACACGCCGAGGCCGATGTACACGTCGGGCTTCACGACGGCACCCGAAACGCCCAGGTAGCGACCGTGCGCCATCCAACCCTCGCCCTCGGCGATGGGGCGCGTGCAAGCCGTCTCGCCGCCGATGCGCGCCGCGTACTCCTGCGCCTTGCCTAGGTTCTGCTTGTTCTGGATGCCGCGGCCCACGCACACCACGACCTTCGCGGAGCCGAGGTCGACCACCTCCTCCTGCTTCTCCTGGCGCCCGACCAGCTTGATGGGACCGGGCTCGATCGACGCCGCCGCGCGCTCCACCGTGCCGGCAGCCGGCGCTTCGTCGATCTCGAACACGCCGGAGCCCACGAGCACGATCGCCATCCCCCGCGCATGCTCGACGCGCTCGGCCGCACCGCCGTACGCCATGTGCGCCGCCTCGACGCCCTCGTCGTCAAGCTTCACGCGCGACGCGTCGGTGACCACCGGCACGCCCAGACGCACGGCAAGGCGGCCCGCCACGCACTGCGTGCGCTTCGACATGCGCGCCAGGATCAACGTCGGCTGCTCGGCTTGGACGACCTCCTGGAACGCGGGAACGCAGTCCTCGTACAGCGCACCCTCGGGAACGGCGCCGACGTGCATCACGCGCGCACCCCACGCCGCGATGCGCTGCGCGTCGGCCTCGTCGCCGGCCCACAGCGCAACCGGCCTCCCTCCCAGCGCCCGCGCCCCGCTGCACAGCTCCTCGTACGCTTCCGCCGTGTCGGCGAACACCGCAATCGTCTTATCGCTCATGGATGCCTCCTTACAGCCGCTCGCGCACGCGTGCCGCGAACGCCTGGATCGTCTCGTCGTCATCGCCTTCGAGGATCTCGCACGCGCGATCGCGCTGCTCGGGCGCAAGCGTGCTCACCACGTCGATGGCCTCGTCAAAGCCGTCGAAGCCCACATCTTCGAAGGAAAGAACGCGCGAGGGCTTCTTGCCCGCGCCCAGGATGTCCTTCATCGAGGGGATGCGCGGGGTGTTCATGTCGGCGACCACCGACAGCACGGCCGGAAGCGGCACGTCGAGGCGCTCGACCACCGCGCCCACCGTGCGCTCGACATGCGCGACGCCGTCGTCGAGCTCGATGGAGCTGACGGCGTTGACGGTAGGAAGCCCCAGCAGCTCGCCCAGCTGCACGCCTACCTGCTGCGCATAGCGGTCGGCCGACCCCTCGCCGCACAGCACCAAGCTCACGTCGTCCAGCTGCTTGACGGCCGCTGCGAGCACCCGCGCCGTCACCGCCGATCCGGCCTCGGGCAGCGACGCGTCTTTCACCGCCACGTTCTCGTGCGGCCCGCGCGCGAGGATGGCTTTCTTCAACTTCGAGTCCTCCACCGGATCGCCCCCGGCGGTCAGGCTGACAAGCGACGCGCCGGAAGCCGACGCCAGCTGCGCGCCGGCTTCCACGGCGTTGAGGTCGTAATCGCCGATTTTGAGCGCAGCGCGCTCGAACGACAGCGTGCGATCGGCCTGCACGACCGCGTCCTGCTCGTCGGGCACGATCTTGTAGCACACAACGATGTTCATGAATCACTCCTTTTGCTTCTCGGGAATGCGGTTCCGCACCTTCGAAAAGCAAAAAGCGTGCCAGCCTGCCCAAGCGCTCTAGAACGCGTCGTCCATGCTTTCGAGCACCACGCGAACGCGCAGGTGAAGGCGGTTGAGCAGCTCGGAGAGCTCTTCGTGCGTCAATCCGAGCTGCCGCCCCACCGCCGCGAGGTCGCCTTCGTGCTGCGCGAGCAGCGCCTGCACAAGATGGCGCTCCTCCGACACCGCATCGTCCTCGACGCCCTCCCGCATCGCCCCCGCATCCTGCTGCACGGCCACGGCGGCGTGGGCTACCGGGCCGTCCGGCATGGCGTTCGCCGCATTCGCGATATGGGGCGGCAGCGAATCCACGGTGACGTTGGCGCCCTGGCCCTGCATGATCAGGCAGCGCTCCACGATGTTGCGCAGTTCGCGCACGTTGCCCGGCCAGCTGTAAGCCTGCAGCGCCTCGATGGTCTCGGCGGGGAAGGGCGTGCACGGCACCTCGAGCACCGAGGAAAGCTGCCCGTTGAAATAATCCACCAGCGGCGGGATGTCGGCGGAGCGCCGCCGCAGCTGAGGCAGGCGGATCTCCACAAGGCTCAAACGGTAGTACAGGTCGCTGCGGAACTTCTTCTCGGAGATCAGACGCTCGATGTTCTGGTTCGTCGCGGCGATCACGCGCACGTCGAGCGTCTTCGCGGTGTTCGATCCCAGCTTCGTGACGCTCTGCTCCTGCAGCACGCGCAGCAGGCTCACCTGCATGTCCACCGGCATCTCGCCGATCTCGTCGAGGAACAGCGTGCCGCCGTCCGCGAACTCGAACTTCCCCACCGCGCCCGTCTCGCGCGCCCCGGTGAACGCCCCGCCCTCGTAGCCGAACAGCTCGGTGGCCAGCAAGTCGCGCGGCAGGGCGCCGCAGTTGATGGCCACGAACTCGCCGGTGCGTCCGCTGCGACGATGCAGCGCGCGGGCCACCACTTCCTTGCCGGTGCCCGTCTCGCCCAACAGCAGCACGTTCGTCTTGATGGGCGCGACCTTCTGCACCATGCGGTCGATCTTCTTCCACTCCTCGGTTTCCCCGATGTAGTCCACCTTGTCGCCGGTCGGCATGACTGCGGCGTCGCTGCGCCGGCCGGTTGCGCTGCGGGCGTTGCGCTCGGCTTCGTTGCCGTCTTCGAACACGAGCATGACGAACGGCTCCTGTCCTTCGACCTCCACCTTGCCGTGCCGCACGAGGTTGAGCTCGTGCACCGCGCGCGAGCGCCCCTTCTTGAATCGGATGGGCAGCGGTGCCTCCAGCTTGTCCGGCAGATCGAGCACGTCCTGCACGGAGAAGTCCTTTCCCAGATAGGCGCCGAGCGATTGCGAGCCGTACGAATACTGCTCCCAGCCCGGGCAATATGCGCGCATGCCCGCGTTGCCGCCCAGGATGCGGCCGTTGGGGTCGATCAGAAGCACCGGGTGCTCGTAGGCCAGCATAAGCGGTTTGAAGAAGTCGACCGTGGACAGCAAAGCGCCCGCCTTCGCACCGGCGCGATGCAAGTCGTTCGTCAACGAGACGCCGATGCGGCACAGCTCGAGCGCGCTTTGCGGCAAGACGGCGAACGGGCTGTTGATGTTCATCGCGCCGTAGTACTTTCCCGCGGCATCGAGGTAGGGAACCGACACGCCCGAATATGTTTGCACGATGGCGCGATAATGCTCGAACCCGTCGACGCGCACCGGCTTCTTCTCGTAGGCCACCAGGGTGGCGTTGCCGGTGCCCACCTCCTCTTCGCGCGTGAACGTGCCGAACGTGCGCGGATACACCGCCAAGGGCGACATCAGCTCGAACACGAAGTTCTCGCCGTCCATCAACGACACGTTGCAGCCCAGCATCTCCTTCAGAAACTTCATCACCGGAGCGGTCGATTTGAGCGATGCCGCGAAACGCTGCCGCTTCTCTTCCAGCAGCGCGACGTTCTGCTCGGTGAAATCGCTCGACCATGGGTTCACGCCGGCGGCGCGGCATCGAAGCCATGAGCGAGCTATTTCGGGGCGCACCTTGTCTTCGAGGATGGTGCCCGTGCTGACGAACGTCTTCCAGGCCTCTATCGCGTGTTCTTTTCGATATACCACGTACGCTCCCCTCCCTTTCGATCGAGTACCTTACCGTCTTCGCTGCGACTGCCGGCCGATGCCCAGCGCCTCGCGGTACTTCGCCACGGTTCGCCGTTTGATGTCCACGCCCTCGCCGTTCAGGATGGCGGTGATCGTCGCGTCGCTCAAAGGCGTGCGACGGTCCTCTTGGGCCACCAGGTCTTTGATGCGGTCTTTGATGGCAAGCGACGACAGCGCATGGCGGCGCTCCTCGGCCGTGCAGGCGACCGAACTTGAGAAGAAGTGCTTGAGCGGGAACACGCCCCACGGGGTGAGGGCGTACTTGTCCTGCACCGTGCGGCTGATGGTGGACACATGCACGCCCAGCGCATCGGCGGCCTGCTGCATGGTGAGCGGGCGCATCCGCGCCTCGCCGCCCATGAAGAAATCGTATTGGACCTCGGCCAGATACACGCCGAACCGATGGAGCGTCTGGCGCCGTTGGTCGATGTTCGCCAGCGCTGCATCCGCCTCGGCGCGCTTCTCGTGCAGCCACTCCCGCGCCTCGTCGTCCATGCCCCCGCGCTGCTCCATGCGGTCGTAGGATCCGTTGAGCACCAGCGTTTCCGACAGCTCGCCGGTAACCTGCACCGAGAAGGCCGTGCCATCGCGCCTGATGGTGATGTCGGGGATGACGTACACGGTGCCCTTGCGCTGCGAGAAAGACGAGCCCGGGCGAGGGTCGAGCGTGCAGATGACCTCGCGGATGGCGGCAAGGTCGTCGATGGTCAAATGGTAGACGCGCATGAGCTTCGTCGTGCGGTTTTCGGCGAGGTCGTCCAGCCCGGTGCGCAGCATGTCGCGAATCACGTCCGCATAGGGAAGGCCGTCGTCGATTTGCAGCGCAAGGCATTCGGCCAGATCGCGCGCGCCCACGCCGCGAGGCGACAGCTGCTGCACGAGCTCGAGCAGCCGCTGGCCGTCCTCTATCGAGCGCCCCGCTTCGGCGCAGAGCGCATGCATGCTGCCGGAGAAGTACCCGTCGTCGTCGATGTTCTCGATAAGGGCGTCGAGCAGAGCGCGGTCCTCTTCGCCGACGCGCACGCCCGTCAGCTGCATGCGCACATGGCTGTGCAGCGTTTCCGTTTGAGAGCACTCGTCGCGCAGACGGGCCAGGTCGAACCCGCGGGCATCCCAGGCGATCGCCGACGGCGGGCGCGCATCGAACCCCTCGGCAGCCGTTTCGGCATCGGCCGCAGCGTCGCCGTCCTCCTCGTCGGGCAGCTCCTCGAACGAGAGGGAACCGTGATCGTAGTCGAAATCGAGCAAGGGGTTGCGCTCCACCAGGTCGCGCACGTACGCGTCCAGGCGCGCGACCGGCAGCGACAGCACCTCGAGGCCCTGGATGGCCGTGGGAGCGAAATGCTGCTTGGTCCGCACCGAGACGTTGGAGCGCGCCTCCATGCGTACGGCTTGGCTCGGACAATCCGACATGCAACCCCCTTGCTGCGACGCGCTTCGGCCGCTTCCCCTCGACAGCCGCGCGATTTCACCGACGAGCGGTGCTCATGCTCTCATTTTAAGATGATTCCGTGAAATTTTCAACCAATTATGCGATATTATAAACTCTAGCACGATTTTTGCTAATTGTTTTACTAATCTATGGAGAAAGCTCAGGAAGGACCCCTTCATGACGTGCGATCCATCAACCCCCACCATCCGCGAAGCTACCCAGCAGGACGCCGCCGCCATCGCGCGCCTGGCCGAAGACGCCGGCATGGGCACGCTCACCCCGCGCGGAACGTCGTACGTCGCGCTGGACGGGGACCGCATCGTCGGGTTCATCCGCATCGTCGAAGCCGAAGGCGATCGGTACGTCAGCCCCATCGTGGTGGACCCGCAGGCGCGCAGGCTGGGCGTGGGACGCGCGCTCATGCAGGACGCTCGGACACGCTACGGCGCGCTGCTGTTCGTCGCACGCGGCCCGGCGGTTCCGTTCTACACGGCGCTGGGATGCGAGCAGGTAGAGCGCGAGCGCATTTCGCCCGACCTCGGCGAAGACTGCGACACCTGCCCCGATTTCGCCGCCTGCCGCCCCGTCCCCATGATCTACCGGTAACGTCCTGAAGGGGGTCGCCCCCCCCCTCAGGACGGTTTTGCGAACGACCTAGCGCGGGTTCTTCGCTTGCGGCGCGGGATCGGCGGGGCCGGCGTAGGTCTGCACGATGCCCGCGTAGGTGCGCGCCTCGTCGCCGACCACTTCGAGGCCGGTGTCCATCCAGTTGCGGCGGCGGATGGCCACGAGCGCCCAATCCTTCGCCGAGCCCTTGATGTAGTTCTTATCGTTCGGCTCGCCCTTCGTCCACAGCTCGCCCGACGGAAGCGTCAGCTCCAGGTACATCGGGATCTCGGAATCGAACGCGAGCCCGTTCACGTTGTACATGTTAGGACGGCCCTGCCACGAAAGGAACAGCGTGGACGTGATGCGTTCCTTCACCACAGGGTCGATGCCGAGCGCATCGTAGAGGTCCACGCTGTGCGCCCACAGCTCCATGAGGCGCGCCGACGCGAGCGACCGCACGGACATGTGCGGGATGCCTGCCGCCCACGGCACGCGGCCCTTCGGGCCCAGCTCCAGGAAGGATGCCGTCATGAGCGTGCGCTGCTCGCGCCACCAGTTCAGGATGTCGGCGCCGCTTCGGTCGCGAAACGCCATGACGTGGTAGTGCTCGTCCTGCTCGGATGCCGCATCGGCCACGGCGTTCACGCTCTCGCCGCGCCCGGCCAGCAGCTCCACCGCGCAGTAGTCGAAGAACGCGATATGGCAGATGACGTCCTTGAACGTCCAGGTGGTGCAGTACGACGCCATGCGGTTCCAGTCGTCCTCGGTGAAGTCCGCCACGAGGGCGTCGACCAGCGCCTGCTCGGCGATAAGGTCGTCCACGGGATTGAAGATTTCAGGCATGATGAAGTCCTTTCTATTCCTGGAATTGCTTCTGGATCGCTCGGCCGGCGATGTGGATCATGATCTCGTCGGTGCCGGCTCCGATGCGGTAGACGCGCTGGTCGCGCCACAGGCGCGAGATGCGGCAGTCCTTCGTGTAGCCGATGCCGCCCATCACCTGCAGCGCGGTGTCGCACACCTCGAAGGCGGCGCGGCCGCAGTACAGCTTCGCCACGGCGGAATCGATCTGCACCGACTCGCCGTTGTCGATCTTCCAGGCCGTCTTGTACACCCAGTTGCGCATGTTCTCGATCTTCAGGTACATGTCGGTGATGTGCTCTTGGATGAGCTGGTTCTTGCCGATGGGCTTGCCGAACTGGATGCGCTGGGTGGCGTAGCGCACCGCGTCCTCGAAGGCGCACTGGGCCGCGCCGAGCGATTGGGCGCATGCGATGAGGCGCTCCACCTCGAAGTTCACCATGGCCTGCATGAAGCCGTTGCCCTCGACGCCCACGAGGTCCTTCTCCTCCAGCTCCACGTCCTGCATGTGCAGCTCGCAGGTGTTGCCCATGTTCCAGCCGATCTTCTCCAACGGCTCGATGGAGATGCCCTGAGCCAGGTTGCCCTCGTCGTCGTGCAGCGGCACCCACCACATGGAGAAGCGGGAGCGGTTGGCGCGATCCTCGGGATCGTCGTCGGCATCGCGCGCCACGCATAGCATGTACTTGGAGTTCACGGCGTTCGTCATGAACGATTTGCTGCCGTTCAGGTACACCTTGCCGTCGCGGCGCTGGTACGTGCTGGCCAGCGACGAGCTGTCGGAGCCCGCGCCCGGCTCGGTGAAGCCCAGCACGAAACCGGGCTTGCCTACCATGACCTCGGCGAAGCACTGCTCCTGCTGTTCGGGCGTGCCGTACTCCGTCATGTCCTTGAGCGCGCACAGGTTGCCGTACACGTAGATGGGCGCGCCGTTCTTGCAGATGCGCTCGGACACCAGCATGAGCGTGGTCACGTCCACCGGGGTGCCGCCGAACTTCTCGTCGACGCCCAGCATCTGGAAGCCGTTCTCCAGCAGCGCGTCGGTGAACTCCTGGGGCCACACGTGCTTCTCGTCGCACTCCTTGAAATACTGCTCGGTGCCGTAGCGCTCCATGAGCTCGTCGACGCTGTCGAGCAGCAGCTGCTGCTCATCGGTCAAGCTGAAATCCATCCCGTCGTTCCTTTCCTTCGGTTCTCCCTAGCGTTGCTCCATGAAATACCGGTAGGCATCCCCGGCGCGCTCCCTGCGCACCCTGCCTTCGCCCATCAGATGGTCGAGGTGGGCCAGCGTTTCGCACACGACGATCCACCGCTGGATGATGGGTATCTCCTCCCAAGCGGCATGCGGAATGTTCCACGTGATGGACTTAGCAAGTTCCGTGCCAGTCATGCCGGGGCGCTCCTCGAGCTGCGCGGCGATCTCGTCGAGCCGCTGCCGATGATGCCGCTGCAGCCAGGCGATGCGCTCGGGCATGGCCTCGGCCTGGCGCCGCGGGTCGACGAACCCGTGCCCCATGCAGGCGAACTCCACGGGCAGCTGCGCCACCTTGTCCAAGCTGCGCAGGTAGTCGCCCAGGGAATCCGCCTCGCCGGGGAACGGCGCCATGTTGGGCGAGCTGTTCATCAGCAGGTGGTCGCCGTAGAACATGACCTTCTGATCGGGCAGGTACAGGCATTGGTGGCCCGGCGTGTGCCCCGGCGTGTCGACGGCGCGCATCCGGTAGCCGCCGTAGCGCAGCTCGTCCCCGTCGGCCAGGTTCGCGAAACGCTCCGGCATGGGCCACTCCACGCGCGGGATGAGGCTGGCGTCGGTGCGTTCCAGCTCGTCCAGCTCGTCCGGCGGAAACCCCTCGCACGAAAGCCGCGCCTTCACCGTGCCGCGATACGAGCTGGCACCGCGGCCGCGGAACAGCTCTTCGTCGCGCGCGCTCAGGTATACACGCGTGTCTTCGTGCGCGATGGCCGCGATCAGGCCCAGATGGTCGATGTGGAAGTGTGTGGCGAACACGTCGGTGCGCGCCATGTCAACGCGCAGATCCTGCAGCGCCGAGCGCAGCACCTCGTACGACGCCTCATGGCTGACGCCGGTATCGACCAGCAGGTTGCGCTCGTCGGTGGCGATGAGGTAGGCGTTCGTGTAGCCGATGGGCGTGCCGCCCGAGTAGGGCACCTGGATGAGGTAGATGTCGGGATCGCTGCGAAGCTTCTCGTGGTGGCGCGGCGCGGCCTGCTCCTTGCGCTCGTCGAAGTACGCCACGATATCCTGCTTGCGCACCTTGCCCGCGCTGTCGCGCTTCATGTCGTCCATGAACACCACGTAGCGGGGCTTCTTGTAACTGGAAATATGGTTCTTGCAGTGCGTTTGCACCTCGGCGGCCGTGAGGTTCGAGCCCTCGCGCGGCTGGATGACGGCGGCCACGGCCTCCCCCATCACCGGGTCGCTCGTGCCGAACACGAGGCAGTCGTCGATGGCGGGGTGCGTGCGCAGCACGTTCTCCACCTCGGCGACGAACACGTTCTCGCCGCCCGATTTGATCATATCCTTCTTGCGCGACCGCACGTAGTAGTACCCATCCGCATCGCGCATCATGAGGTCGCCCGTGCGCAGCCAGCCGTCGGGCGTGAACGCCTCGTCGGTCAGGTCGGGCTGGCCGTAGTAGCCCTGCATCACCGACCGCGACCGGAACAGAGCCTCCCCCACTTCGCCGTCGGGCACCTCGTTGCCGTCCTCGTCCACCACCTTCATCTCCACGTGCTTCATCGGCCGCCCCACGCTCTCCAGCAGGGGCGAATCGGCCTCTAACATGGCCCGTGTGATCTTCAGGCTGCTGCCGGCGCCGCTTTCCGACTGTCCCCAGCCGTAGTTGAGCACCGCGTTGGGGAACTTGTCGTAGATGGCTTGGATGATGGGCTTCGTGGTGGCTCCGGCCGCGCTTTGCACGAGCCGCACCGAGCTGAGATCGCACTGGTCGATGGTGGGGCACCGCAGAAGGCGCAGGTACGTGGTAGGCGGCAGCAAGATCATGTACGTCACGCGGTAGAACTCGATGAAATGGAGGATCTGCTCGGCGTTGAACGCCTCGCAGATGACCAGCGTCGCCCCGGCCGCGAACGCGATGGTGAACCAGCTGTGGCCGCCGTGGTGCTCCAGCGGGCACTGGATGAGCACCACGTTGTCGGGATCGTCGCCGATGCCGTTGGAATCCATGATGGCGTCGAGCTCCACGAGGTCGGCTCCGTGGGTGCGTGCGGCTCCTTTCGGCAGGCCCGTGGAGCCGCCCGTGTACTGGATGCGCGACAATGCGTCGGGGTAGCGGAACAGCGGGGGCTCGGCGGTGCTGCGGCCGGCGCGCGCCCGCTCCAGATCGAGCGCGCCGGACACCTCCCCGCCTGCGCTGACCAGCGCCACGTCGGACGTGAACGATTGCGCCGCCTCGGCAACCGACGCGGCGAACTGGCTGGCGAACACGAGCACCTCGGCCCCGCTGGCATTCACCAGATAGGCGACCTCGCGCGGGATGAGCTTGTAGTTCAGCGGCACGGCCACCGCCCCGATCTTCTGGACAGCGTAGTACAGCTCAAGGAGCTCGGGGCAGTTCGGCAGCAGGTAGGCCACGCGATCGCCCGGCCGCACGCCCAAATCGCAGGTGAGCACGCCGGCCATCTGGTTGATGCGATCGTTCATGGCGCGGTAGGTGATCTCGCGTCCGTCGAACACGACGGCCGTTTTATCGGGATGCGCCCGAACGCTCGCCAAGAACGGTTCCGCTACGTTGTACTGGGCCATATCGTCTCACCTTCGCAGGGTTCAGCGGGCAAATTTCTCCATGGTGGCGGCGTACGCCTTCGTGGTCGTGCAGAACGGCGACGCCGTCGATTCGGCTTCCAGGCACGCTTCCAGGTTGCCGTCGGCCAGCGCGTTCATGATGTTCTTCGTAAGGTGGATGGACGCGTCGGGCATCCCCGCCAGCTGGCGCGCGAACCACAGCGTGTCGGCTTCGAGCGTTTCCGTCGGGAACACGCGGTTCACCACGCCCCAGTCGTACAGCTGGAGCGCGGGGATCTTGCCGCCGAAGAACAGCAGCTCCTTAGCGCGCTGCGGCCCCACCAGGTCGGGCAGCAGCTTCATCATGCCCATCTCGGGCACGATGCCGATCTGGCAGAACGCCGGCACGAACAGCGCGCGCTCGGACGCGCATACGAGGTCGGAGGCGCACACGAGCGCGAACGCCCCGCCCACGGCGTAGCCGTCCACCATCGCGACCACCGGCTTCGACATCGTGCGGATGGTGCGAACCACGGCCAAGTACCGGCGCAGCGTCTTGCGCGCGCCCTCGGGGCCCGGTTCGAGGGCGGGCCCCTGGTCGAGATCGCCGCCGCTCGAGAAATCGTCGCCCGCGCCGCGCAGCACCACCACGCGCACGCCGTCGTCGACGTCCGCCGCGCGCAGCAGCGCGTCCAGCTTGGTCATCATCTCGCCGGACAGGGCGTTCTTCTTGCGCGGCTGGTTCAGATAGACGACCTCGATGCCGCCTTCGAGACGCTCGGCGTACACGACGTCGCGCTCGGGAGCGCAGGCGAAGGACGCGTCGGATCCGACGGCTTCGGCTGCTTCGCTTGGGATGACGGGTCGATTGACGGGTCGTTCGGTTATGACACTCACTCGCGTTTCCTCTCCTACAGCGCGCATGCCGCGCGATAGCCCATCTTCGTCGCGTCGGCGATGCGCCCCGGCGTCTCGCAATCGCCCACGAGGTACACCTCGTCCACAAGCGGCTTGCACGCCTCGCCCAAATCGTGGTTCTCGGCAAGCCCCAGCGTGATGGCCACGGTCTTGGCGGGGATGAACAGCTCCATGTCGCCCTCCGGCGTGGTCTGCACGGCCCCCACGCCCTCCTCGGTGATGGCCGTGACGCGCGTGAGCGGGTACATCTCCACGTTCTCCGCCTGCTTGAAGCTGCTGATCAGCCCGAAACGATCGGACCCGCCCACGTCGAAGCCCACCTTCTTGCGCTCCTCGATGATGGCGGTGGTGCGGCCCGTCTCCATGCACAGGTGGCCGAACTCGCAGCCCGGCAGGCCGCCGCCGATGATGGCGACGTTGCGGCTGATGGGCCACGGCGACTTCTCGGTCATCGTGCGCGCGAACGACGGCGTGTAGTACATGCTGAGGAACAGCGACCCCGCGCCCCACATGAAGCTGTTGAACGCGCCCCTCTTCCCTGCGGGCTTATGGCCGTTGATCATCTCGAGGAAGTCGTGCGACGAGACGACGTTCTTGCCGTCGGCGCCCGGCACGTCCAACCCCAGGGGCTTGCCGCCCACGGCAACGATGGCCGCGTCGGGCTTGGCCTGCCGCACCGTTTCGGGCGTGACCTTCGTCTTGAGATGCACGGTGATCTGGGGATGCTGCTTCACCTGCGTGAGGAGGTAGTCCAGGTAGCGCTCGTGGTAGGGGCTGAAGATGCTGCTCATCTTCACGCACCCGCCGAGGCGCGGCCCTTCCTCGTAGAGGTCGACGGCGTGCCCGCGCTGCGCCGCGGTCAGCGCGGCGTTGATGCCCGCCGGGCCCGAGCCCACCACCATGACCTTCTTGCGCTTCGACGCCTGCGGGAACGCTTCATGGTCGAGCTCCTCGCCCAAACGCGGGTTGACGCCGCAGTAGTTGAGCGGCTTGCCCTGGCTCACCACGTCGTCCAGACAGCGGCAGCACACGATGCACAGGCGCATGTCGCAGGTGCGGTCTTCCATCACCTTGCGGGGCAGCGCCGGGTCGGCGATGCTGTAGCGCAGCCCGGCGACCACGTCCATCTTGCCGTCTTGGAGGTTCTGCTCCATCACGCGCGGATCGGTGTTGCGATACCCCTGCGCCACCGGTTTCTTCGCCACGGTCTTGATCTGCTGCGAGACGAACGTCCAGTGGCCGTCCTCGATGGCCTTCGTGGTGAGCGGCTCGCTGGTCTCGTGCCAGCCCACGGAAAGGTCGTGCAGGTCGCAGCCCGCTTCCTCCAGCATGGGGGCGATGCGCAGCGCATCCTCCATGGACAGGCCCGGACCCGCGGGGCTCTTGATGAAGTCGATGGGCGACCAGCGCACGACGATGGGGAACTTAGGTCCCACGACCTCGCGCACGCCGCGGATCACCTCGAGCGTCAGCTTCACGCGGTTCTCCAGGCTGCCGCCGTACTCGTCGGTGCGGTTGTTGGTGGCCAGCGCCATGAAGCGCGACAGGATGCCGCCCACGCCCGCCATGACCTCGATGGCGTCGAAGCCGGCTTCCTTGCACACGCGCGCCGCGTTGAAGTACTGCTGCTTGAACGCCTCGATCTGCTCGAGCGTCATGGCGCGAAAGCCGCCCATGAACTTGAGGATGGCGATGTCGGACGGGCCGTAGGGGCCTTCCGGCGTTTCGGCGTCGGGCTTCCAGTCGTGCACGTAGTACGGCTGCGCGCAGATGAGGCCGCCGTGCTTGTGCACCGGCTCGATCATGTAGCGCTGCAGGTCGGGGATGCAGCTTTCGTCGTAGCAGCTGGGAAGCTCGTGGATGCGATCGGGATCGATGTCGTTGCGCTTCCACGGGCAGATGGTCTGGATGATGAGGGCCGTCTGCCCTTCGGCGCGCTCCTCCAGGTAGTTCGCCAAACGCTGCGTGGGACGGTTGTCCTTGGTCACGTATCCCGCGCCCGGCGACATGGACGTGGTGATCATGCGGTTCTTCAAGGTGATGCCGTTCACCTGCAACGGCGATCCCAGGACGGGGTACTGCGTGCTCATGCGTTCGAATCCTCTCTTCGTTCGTGTAGATGCCGATGCAGCGTGCGGGCGCCGACAGGGGTGGCGGCGCCCACGTCGCGATCGTGGGTGACAGGTGCGATGCCTACTTTCCGCGGCGCTTCCAAGCTTTCTGCGACACCGCCAGCGTGACGGGAACCAGCACGACGGCCAGCACGTACATGCCGATGACCAGGATGAAGCACAGGTCGAACGAGCCCGTGGTGTCGTAGATCATGCCGTACACCAAGAACGATACGGCCGTTGCGATGAAGATGCCCGTGGATACCCAGCTGTAGATTTGCGAGTAGTTGAGCGATCCGAAGGCCGCGCGCGCCAGCATGGGCGCGATGACCGTGAGGCCCGCGTACCCGCCGCCGAACACCACCATGCCCGCGTAGAACAGGGCCACGTTCTCGCCCGCGATGTAGGCCAGCAGGATGCCGATGGCGCCGCACGATGCGGCGATGATGCCCGTGTACTTCACGCCGATCTTGTCGTTGAGCGCGCCCAGCACCAGCTTGAACACCACGCCGCCCACCATGATGATGGACACGGCCATGGCGCCTGCGCTCGCGCCCAGCGCACCGTGCGCGGCGAACGCGGGGATCTGCTGGAAGAAGGCGGCGCACATGACGAAGATGCAGGCCACGAGGATGAGCAGGTAGAGGCCGGGCGACTTGATGGCCTGCGCCACCGTGGCGCCCTCGTCGGGCTCGGGGGCTGCGGACTGGTTGGCCGCATCGTCTTGCTCTCCCGCGCCGAACGGAAGCAGGCCCATGACCGTGGGGCTCTTGCGCACGAACGCCACCGTCAGCACCACCGACAGCACGGTGGTCACGATGGACAGCGCCGCGCGCGCCGTCTGCCAGCCGAACTGGTTGATCAGCTCCTGGCCGATGGGGCTGGCAACGGCCGCCAAGATGGACAGCGTCGCCGCCGTGATGCTGATGGCCAAACCTGCGCTCTTCTTGAACCAGGCGTTGATCAGCACCGGAGCCGCCAGGTACATGTAGAACGCCGACGTCACGCCGTACACCACGCCGTAGAGGTTCCACTGCCACAGCTCGGTGGCGTAGGCGCTCGCCCACGATGCCAGGCCGAAGGCCGCCGAAACCGCCGCGAGGATCCAGCGCGGGTTGTACTTCTCCATCAGCTTGCCGGCTATCGGCGCGCACACGGCGGCCACCAGCGGCTGGATGGTGCGGTACATGGTGGTGTCGGTTTGCGTCCAGCCGAACTGGTCCATCACCGGAGCCACGAAAATGCCCGAGGTGTTGCCGATAATGCCGGTTGGGATGGAATAGAACCCGATGCACCCGATAACGACGAGCCAAGCCCACACGGCTCCTTTGGTACGCGCAGTGCCCATGTCCTCATCTCCTTGTCTCAAATCCCCTGAAACTTCCGATGAAAGACGTGGAGCAAATACCGTGCCAAGCTGACGCGATCATGGGATGGAACGAGACCGGGAAGGTGCCGCCTCGCTCGATGGGGCAAGGGGCGGGACTACCGTCTTATTCGATCGGCCGCTCGGAAAAGCGAAGGGACGGGGGACAAGACATCGATCCCCGTCCCTTTGTCCCGTTCCTCGTTTAGCCGAAGGGGCCGTTCTCCTTCTTGAGGAGCTGCTCGTCGTAGAGGCTGGCGACATCGTCGGGCGTGGCGCCCAGCTCTTCGAGGATGTCCTCGTTGTCGGCGCCGACCAGCGGCATGCCGCGCCAAATCTGCCCCGGGTTGTTCTTCATGCGCGGCACCACGTTCACGCCGCGGATCGACTCGTCGTCGTAGGAGTTCTTCCACTCGGTGAAGCTTTCGCGCGCCTGGTAGTGCGGGTCGCGCTCCGCCATCTCGTAGGTGTAGATGCGGCTGCACGGCACGCCGGCTTCCAGCATGAGCCGCTCGGCCTCCTCGGCGGTGTGCGATCCGAAGAACGCCTCCATCGCCTCCTCCAGCACGTTGCCCGCCTCGCTTCCGAACGAGATGACCGGCGTGCCCTCGGGGAACAGTTCGCTGCCGTACTCGAGGCCGAACAGCGGCAGCGCCGCGCGCACCACGCCGGGACCCAGGATGAGCGTGTAGATGGGCACGCCGTCCTGGCAGATGTACGTGCCGTAGCCGGCGCTCGACGTGCTGTGCGAACCCTCGCGCACAGGCAGCGCGCCCGTGTTCAGGTAGTTCAGCGCGTAGAAGCCCTCGCAGCGCAGCATGGCCTCGTACTGAGCCACGTCCACGCTGTCGCCCTTGCCCGTGCGCTGCGCGTTGATGTAGCCGGCCAACGCGCCGATGCTGGCCATGAAGCCCGCGTAGTAGTCCGACACCTGGGGAAACGCGAGCACCGGCAAGCGGTCGGGATACCCGTTCATTTCCATGAAGCACCCGTAGGCCTGGCCGATGCCGTCGAACGAGGCGCGCGACACGTACGCCGGGTCGCCCGTCTGGCCGAAGCCCGAGATGTGCGCGATGGTCAGCTTCGGGTTGACCTCCCACAGCGCCTCGTCGGTCATGCCCCACTTCGCCATCTGGCCGCCGCGGAAGCCGTCCACGAGGATGTCCGCCTGCTTCAGCAGCTCGAAGAACCAGGCGCGGCCCGCGCCGTCCTTCACGTTCATGCACAGCGAGCGCGTGTTGCGGCGCTCCATCTGCGTGCCCCAGCCCTGCAACGCTTGGTTCGTGGGGCGCGAGGTGTCGCGGCCGCGCGGGCTTTCCACGCCGATGACCTCGGCGCCCAGGTCGGCTAGCAGGCTGCAGGCGAACGGCCCGGCGATGGCCATGGTGAGGTTGACCACCTTCACCCCTTGCAGCGGACCGAACTTCGGGCAATCTTGAGCTTTCATACGGTTCCTCCTTCTCGACAGCGCCGCCTCCGGGCGACTGCAAGGTTCACCTGCAAATTTGATGCCAACATGGCATGATATTTGCGAGTGGTTGATCGAGACGTACCCGACCGATGCAGAAGGAGCCGTCATGGCGAACAAGGATTCCGACGTCTACAAGAACTTGGTGCGCATCGAAGAGCCGGAGGCGCGCATCCACGTCGATGCGCCCGACGGCGTCCTGCCTTTGGCGCTCAACGTGGAGCTGCCCGGCGGATACGTGTCCGAAGCGGTTCCCAGCGGCGTGCGCCTGCCTCATACCGCAACCGCTATGTTCTCCACGGCCGACTCGTTCCAGCTGGCCGCCGAGTTCCACATCCTCATGGGAAACCGTCCGCTCGCCTGCGACAACATCCCGCTGTGCCGCATCCGCGTGCGCAACATCAAGTGGAGCGGCGCAGGCGTGCCCCAAATCGAGCTTCGCTTCGATATCGACGAAGCGGGCATGCTGACCGTATCGGCCGCGAACCTCGACCGCAGCAACGCCGAGATCGTCGTGTTCACGGCCGGAGACGAAGTGGCCCATGACGACGTCCGGCGGGCGCTGGCCGACGCGGACGAGCATAAGGCCGACGACCAGGCCACGCGCGACCTCATCCAGAAGATGCTCGATTGCTACGCGCTCATCGGCGCGACGAACGACTATTACAGCGCGGCGAAGAAGAAGATGGGGCACGGCGCGAAAAGCGCGTACAAGCAGGCGCGCA
The DNA here is from genome assembly GCF_009875595.1 of Eggerthella sp. BIOML-A1. NCBI lineage: Bacteria > Bacillati > Actinomycetota > Coriobacteriia > Eggerthellales > Eggerthellaceae > Eggerthella > Eggerthella sp. BIOML-A1. The sequence goes on from NZ_WWRZ01000001.1 coordinate 35,675, forward strand.
AGCGCCTGGAACAGGCCCTGAGCGTGGACGTGGCCGATGCGACCGACGACACGACGACCGAGTTGCACGCCGCCGAAGCCGCCTTCCGCGACCAGCGCCAGCAGATCCTCCCCCTCTACAAGCAGGTCATGGACTGGTACCGGTAAGGCGTCCGGCGCCTCATAAATCGGGCATGCGAGAACGTCCTGGAAGGGAATCCCATTCCAGGACGTTTTTCCAATTGTGAGACTTGAGGGTTTTTCGTTGTGAGACTTGAGGACTTTTCATTGTGAGACTTGAGGGTTTCGCATCATCCTAAGCAAGCCCAGCGGAAGCATTGTCGCCCCAAAAACACAGAATTGTCGACGAAACCGTGTTTTTGGGGCGACAATGTTCGCTACACGCCCCCGCAACGCAAGCGGGCCGCCCGAGGGCGGCCCGCTGTGCGATTCGCGTTTGCGGTCGAGCTTACTTCTTCGCCCAGGAGCGACGGCCCATGGGGACGATCACGAGCGAGCAGATGAGCGTCACCACGTAGAAGCCGATGATGAGGTAGAAGCAGCCGGCGAACGATCCGGTGATGTCGAAGATCTGCGCGTAGATGAGCGCCGAGAAGCCGGAGAACACGTTGAGGCCGGTGGCCACCATCGAGAAGATGTTGGCGTAGTCCTTCTGGCCGAACGCCTGGCGGCACGCCATGGGCGGCACGATGTTGAGCGCGGCGAAGCCGATGCCGAACAGGAACACGCCCACGTAGAACATCATGGCGTTATCGACGCTGAACAGCACGATGGCGATGCCGGCGGCGCCGAAGATGCTGGCGACCACGCCGGAGACGCGGGCGCCCGTATGGTCGCACAGCCACCCCAGACCGAACTTGCCGAACAGCTGGCCGATCATGCACACGGTCACGCCCATGGCGCCCACGGCCGCGCCCAGCGCGCCGGTGGAAGCGTAGGACGAGAACTGCTGCATCATGCCGGCGGCGATGACGAAGAAGCCCGCCATGACGATGAGCAGCCACAGCGCCGGGTTCTTGCGAGCCTGCGCGGCCGTAGCGCCTTCGTCAGCAGCGACGTCGATGACGGACTTGGCCTCGGACTTCGCGGACGCAACCTCGGCGGCGCCGTAGCCCCAGGGCAGCACGCCCATCTTCTCGGGAGACTCGCGCAGCAGCGCGGCGGTCAGCACGACGGACGCGATGAGCGCGATCAAGCTGATGATGATACGGGCGGTATGCCAGCCATAGCCGCTGATCCAGCCCTGGATGACCGGGCTCATGAACGCGCCCAGCAGCGACGCGCACACGCCGATGACGCCGATGACGGTGCCGTTGCTCTTAGCGAACCAACGGTTGATGAACGTCGGCGTGGCGATGTACATCCAGAACGCGGCGGACGCGCCGTACAGCACGCCGTACACGTTCCACTGCCACGGCTCGGTGAACCAAGCACAGGCCAGCGAAGCCAAGCCGAAGACGGCGGCCGCGGCGGTCATCACCCAGCGAGGGTTGAACCTGGAGATGAGCTTGCCGGCGAACGGCGTGCAGATAGCCGCCACCCACGGCTGGATGGACATGTACAGCGTCGCGTCGGTGCGCGACCAGCCGAACTCTTCCATGACGGGCGATGCGAACAAACCGGCCTGGTTCGCCACGACGCCCAAGGGGATGGCGTAGAAGGCTACGCAGGCGACGGCGATCGCCCATGCGTAGTTGCTGCCCTTCATTGTTTCAGTTCCCATAGTGCCTCCTTTGTTTTACCTGAGAATCCCCAACGCCATAGCGATATGCAAAATCCGTGCCATCGTTAGGGCGCCAGAGGGTTCCCCTCTCTTTTCTCGCGGCGACGCGGCCCCGGTTCGAACGCGCCGGGGCCGCGCCGTCCGCCGTCGAGCTACTCGCCCTTGCGCAGCACCCCCTTCTCGTACAGCAACTCGATCTCCTTTTCCGAATAGCCGAATTCCTCGAGCACGTCCTGCGTGTCGGCGTCGTACTTCGCCCCTCCGCGCACGATCTTGCCGGGATGCTTCTTGAAGCGCGGGATCATGTTCACCTGCTTGACCGTCTTCTGCGTGATCTCGTCGTAGCAGTCGACGAACACCTCGCGCGCCTGGTAATGCGGGTCGTTCAGCATCATCTCGTAGGTCATATGGGGGCTCACCGCCACGCCCATCTGGCCGAAGATGCGGTTGACCTCCTCAACCGTGTGCTTCTCGCACCAGCTGTCCAGCGCGGCGCGGAACTTCGCAGCGCGGTCGGGCAGCGGCTCGTCCAGGCTCTTGCAGCCGGGCTTGCGCGTGACGGAGGGGTAGGTACCCAGCGGCTGGAAGTCGGGATCGTCGGCGAACCCGAAGAACTCGACGAGCTTCTTCACCGGGCCGGCGCCGCCCACGGCCACCTGGCAGTAGCCGTCCTTGCACTTCTGCGCGCCGGCGCACGCGCCCACGAGGTCTTCGTTGCCGATGCGCATGGGCTGGATGCCGTGGTTGATGCCGTCGGACAGCGTGGCGCCCTGCAGACGCACGAGCGCCTCGAACTGGCAGCAGTCGATGGACTCGCCTTCGCCCGTCTCGCGCGCGCGGATGACAGCGGCAAGCGTGGCCCAAGCGCCCATGAGACCGGTCATGAAGTCGCCGGTGAAAGGCTTCGTCACGCTGGGCGGGCTGTCGGGAAAGCCGTTGAGGTTCGAGTAGCCCGAGAACGCCTGGCCGATGGGGTCGAACGACGCCTTGCGCACGTAGTCCGGGTCGCCCCAGTTGCCGAAACCGGAAATATGCAGGATGACCAGCGCGGGGTTCGCCTCCCACAGCACCTCGTCGGTAAGGCCCCACTTCTCCCAGGTGCCGCCCTTCGACGACTCCACCAGCACGTCGGCCCACTTCACCATCTGCAGCAGGATCTCCTTGCCCTCGGGCGAGGGGATGTTCAGCGTGATCATGCGCTGGTTGCGACGGTCGACCGACCATGCGTCGCCGTACATGCGGTACATGTCGGGCGCCACCGTGCTTTCCAGCTCGATGACGTCGGCGCCTTGCTCGGCGAACAGCTCGCAGACGAACGGCGCCGCGATGACCGCGCCGGCGTTGAGCACCTTCAAGTTCTGCAAGTTGCCGAACTTGGGGCGATCCGATGACTTCATATGCGTTCCTCCTTGTGTCCTGATCCCGTATCGTGCGTCGTCCGCGCGGGGCGGGGCGACAACCGTCTCTGGCCTTCGACTTAGCAACTAGCGTGCCAATCTTTCGCTGCCGCTGTTCTCTTCTTACGCCGCCGGCATCCCGCTATCCTCGCCCCCTACCCTTTGCTTTTACTTTTGTGGATTCCTCGCGCGTCGACTCTCGACGGGACGCTTTTTCGTATGCTGCTGGCAGGAAGACGACGACCGGAGGCGAGCGACATGATCATCGGCATCACCACCACGTACGTTGAAGAGGAGCAGAAGGACGAGATCGTCCCCGTCGAGCGCGTGACGGTGGAATACGTGCGACGAGTGGCCGCCGCCGGCGCCGTGCCCGTGCTGCTGCCGCCCGTGGAGGGCGGCGCGGATGCGAACCGTCGAGCGGCGCGAGAACTGGTAGAGCGCCTGGACGGCCTGGTGCTGGCCGGCGGCGGGGATCTCAACCCGGCGACGTACGGCGACGAAGCGCGCCTGGCTGAAACCGTGAACGTATTCGATGGGCGCGATGCTCTGGAGCTGGAGCTGGCGCGCCTTGCCCACGAGCGCGATCTGCCCACGCTGGGCATCTGCCGCGGCATGCAGGTGCTCAACGTGGCGCTGGGCGGCACGTTGTACCAGGACGTGCACGCCTGCGGGCTCACCGACGCGGCGCATCAGCAGAAGCCTCCCTACGACGTCGTGCGCCAGCGCGTCGACATCGCGCCGGGCAGCGTGCTGGACCGGGTGCTGTGCGACGGCGCGGGCGAGGGCATGGTACCAGGCTGCAAGGCGGGATGGCCCGCATCGCTCGAGACGAGTTGGGAGGGCCTCGCGCCTGCGCCGCATTCGCTGCTGGTGAACACGATGCACCACCAGGCGATCGCCTGCGTGGCCGACCCGCTGCAGGTGAGCGCGGTCAGCGGCGACGGTCTGGTCGAGGGTTTGGAGGACCCATCGCGGCGCTTCTACCTCGGCGTGCAGTGGCATCCTGAGTACCTCGACAACAACGTTCCGCTGTTCGAAGCCCTGGTTGCCGCCGCGAAGTAGCACGCCCACGTCGGCGCACCGCCCATCCATGCTTGGCACGCATCGCCCGCCCTTTGTGAAGGTCGCTTGGGTTTCGCACACGGGATGGCGGGCGCTTGCTATAATCCATTTAGTTTGATTATCAAAGCATTGAAGGCGCGCCTCGAAAGCGCGGCCAAGGACGGAGCAGCATGGGCAGCACGATCATCGGATGCGGAAAGTCCCTCCCGAAGCTGGAAGTGGCCAACGACGAGCTGAAAGCGCTCGTCGACACGAACGACGAATGGATCAGCACGCGCACGGGCATCAGATCGCGCCACGTTGCCGTCGAGGAAACCGCTACCGATCTGGCCGAAGCCGCTGCCCGCCAAGCGCTGGGTCTTGCCGACGGCGGCTGGCGCGAGGGCGACGAGGCCATCGACCCCGCTTCCATCGACCTCGTCATCTACGCCACCATCACGCCCGACGTGCTGGTGCCTTCGGCCGCCGGGCTGCTGCGCCGCCGCCTTGGTCTCGAGAACGCCATTGCGTTCGACCTGAACGCCGCCTGCACGGGCTTCGTGTACGGCCTGACCGTGGCCGAGTGCATGATGGCCGGTTCGACCGCCGGAGCGCCCGGTGCCGCGGGCCGCAACCCCGTTCGCCGCGCGCTCGTGGTGGGAGCCGAGCGCCTGACGCGCGTGACGGGCTGGAGCGACCGCAACACCTGCGTGCTGTTCGGCGACGGCGCTGGCGCGGCGGTGCTGGAGTGGAACGAGAACCGACCTGGCATCATGAGCAGCTTCATCACGAACGCCGACGACGACACGAACGCGCTCACCTGCTCGTTTGCCTACGACGCCCCGTTGCCGTTCGACATCGACGGCGCGTCGCCCGAAGCCCCCGAAGACGCATCGCTCTCCCGTATCGATGCCGAGCTGGGCATTACCGAATTCGTCGACGCGGGCGAACCGCGCCAGGTATTGCGCATGGACGGCCCCAAGGTGTTCAAGTTCGCCGCCGAGGCCATGACCACGGCCGTGCACGAGGCGCTCGACCGCGCAAACCTCACGCTGGATGACGTCGCCTGCATCGTGCCCCACCAGGCGAACGAGCGCATCATCAAGTACGCCGCCAAGAAGCTGGGGCGCCCGATGGATTTCTTCCAGCTGTCCATCGACCACACTGGCAACACGTCGGCCGCCAGCCTGCCTATGGCTCTATGCGACGCGTACAACGCCGGCCGCATCAGGCGCGGCGACAAGGTGGTGCTCGTCGCATTCGGCGGCGGCTTCACCTCCGGCGCGGTGCTGCTGGAAGCGTAAATCAGCAAGCGAGCATGGCAGAGGGATGAGATATCGACCACGTCCCTCTGCCATCGATCACCAAACGAAACGGGCGCCCGAAGGCGCCCGTTTCGTTTGGTGATCGATGTTTCCTACCGCTTGGGCAGAGCTCGAAGCACAGCGCGAGCGCATAGCACAGCGGCCACCGCCTTCAGCAAGTCGGGCACGGCGAAGGGCGCGATGGTCACCATGAAAGCTGCCGCCAAATCGACGCCTACCACAGCAGCGTACTGGAAGCATCCGCACACGTACGTCACGATGATGAACGCCAAGCAGGCCACCATGTCGACCACGATCGCCATCGGACCCGAAACCCCCTTCTCGCCTATCGCACGCCTCAGACCCTCGCGAACGAGCAGCGCAACCGCCGCAGCCAGCAGAAATCCCCACAGGTATCCGCCCGTCGGTCCCATCAACATGCCGATACCGCCGCGCATGCCTGAGAACATCGGCAAACCGATAGCTCCTAGCGCCAGGTAGCCGGCGATAGAAGCCATGCACTGCTTCGGCGTGAGCACCATAATTGCGAACATGACCGCGAACATCTGCAGCGTCAGCATCACCGGCCCGATCGGGATGGACACCCATGCGGACACGCCCAAGAGGGCGATAGTCAACGCGACGAACGCGATCGAGCGCGTGCGCGATGTCCCCATAGAACCCTGTTTCACCTTGTTTGCTTCCATGCTCCGCTCCTCTTCCAGGACGATCCTTCGTTTTCAGCAGCCTCGCACTATAAGCAAACCCCGCAGTTTTGTGAACCGCGGGGTTTAAGCAAGGGTGACAATCTGGATGCGCGATACGAGCGGCTTAGAACTTCGCTTTCAGTTCTCCGCTCTCGAGCTTCTTCAAGCGTCCCATCTCTAAGACGATGAACACCACCGTGGTGAAGATGGCCAGGAAGTCGGCCGCGGGGGTGGCGAAGTACAGCGCGTCGAGGCTGACGAACTGCGGGAACCAGCTGGGCAGCACCATCGGCAGCACGATGAGCAGCGGCACCAGGAACAGTATCTGGCGCGTCAGCGACAAGAAGATGGACTTGAGCGGCTGCCCGGTTGCCTGGAAGTAATTCGAGCCCACGATCTGGAAGCCGATGAAGGGCAGCATGAGCAGTTGCACCTTGAGGGCGAACACCGTGAAGTCGCGCAGCGATTCGTTCGTGATGCCGAAGAACCCGACGATTTGCTCGGGGAATAGATGCACGAGCGCCCACAGCGCCAAACCGATGCCCGTCGCCCCGAAGATGCCGTACCATAGCGTCTTCTTCACGCGCTCGAACAGGTGCGCGCCGTAGTTGAAGCCCAGCAGCGGTTGGATGGCGATGGACACGCCGATCAGCGGCAGCACCGCGAACATGGCCACGCGCTGCACCACGCCGATAGACGCGAGCGCCCCCTCGGCCCCCAGCGGGCTCATGGCGCCGTACATGTTCAGCAGATTGTTCAGCACGAAGTTCACCACGGCCATGCCCGCCTGTACGGCGAAGCTGGCCAGACCCAGCGACAGAATCAGCCGCACCGTGCGCAGATGCAGCGGCAGGTAGTGCAGATGCAGCTTCATGGGCACGTTCTTCGTAACGATGAAGTACCACAGCACCGTGGCGCACGAGATGGCCTGGCCGCACACCGTGGCCAGCGCGCTGCCCTGCACGCCCCAGCCCAGCACCATGACGAACAGGAAGTTGAACACCGTGCACGATACCGCGCCGATGATCATGGTGCCCAGCGCGCGGTTCGGTGCGCCGGCCGTACGGATGAAGTTGTTCACGCCCATGCCGATGCACTGGAACACGAAGCCCAGCGAGATGATCTGGATGAACGAGCGAGCGTACTCCCAATCCTCCGCCGTGGCGCCCGACACGCCGAGCAGCGCATTGACGCAGGCGGGAATATGCATGAGCACGGCCACGATCACCGCGAACACGAGAGACAAGCACACCGTGTTGCCCAGGCTGCGCTCGGCCTCCACCCGGTTGCCCTCGCCCATGCGCAGCGCCGCCAGCGCGTTGCCGCCGTTGCCCACGAGCATGGCGATAGCCATGAACACCGTCATGATGGGCATGGCCACCGTGGCGGTGGCAAGGCCGATCTCTCCCATGGCCTGCCCCAGGAAGACGGAGTCGATGACGTTGTACGCACCGTTGACCAGCATGCCCAGGATAGAAGGGATGGCGAATTCCACGATAAGCCGCGGAATGGACGCCGTACCCATGCGGCTGACTTTATCGTCGCGGCCCGTGCGCTTCGGATCTTTGCCGATCGGCGCTCCGGCACGTTCTTCACTGAGGTCGAGAGAGGGGTTCGTTGCTTCTGATTCCATGAGTTCGCCGCTGCCTTTCGAGCTTCTCCAATTTCGAGGAACGGCACATTGTAACCCATCTTTTCGCCGCCGCACAGCCTGGAAATCGGATACACCGTAAAGCCGCACCGCGTATGCTATATTTGAGCAACATCGCCACGTTACATGGAGAACAGGGGAAGCATGTACCGGATGAAGGAATTCTCGGCCATGACAGGCCTGCCGCAATCGAAGATCCGTTTCTACGAGAAGCACGGCTTGATTCTCTCGGATCGTCAGGAAAACGGTTACCGAGTATTCACCCCCGAAGATGCCTTCAAATCAAACGCATTTCGTGTGCTGCTGCAATACGGGTTCAGCATCGATGAAGCGGTCGCTATGCTCGACGCGAAACAAGGCACAGAAGAGTTCGAGCGGTCACTGCTGCATCAACAAGAAAAGCTCATGCACGAAGCCGACCTGATCGCGTACCGACTAAGACGGCTTGAAAGCACCCTTGGCGCGATACAGTCTGAACCTGGTTTAGAGTTCGAACTGGTGGATGCCGCCGATCAGGTGTACATCAACTCTTCATACGGACGAGACTTCCATGTCTCGCTCGAGCACGAGAAAACGATCTCGCAGTATTACAACCTTCTGAGCATCACCAGCTGTGCACGCATCATCAAGCGAGACGACCTGCTGGACAACCGCCCAACGATCAACCCCGACTATGTCATGACCATGCCCGAACACGAGAGCTACCGCCTTGACGAAGGGGCGCGAAAGCAGGTAAAGCGCCTCTGCTTGGGAAAATGCATTCGCTTTAGAAGACAAGCGACCCGAACGGAAAGCGTGCAGAAGGAAACGTTCACGAGCCTGTTCGAACACCTCGACAGCCACGGTTATCGAGTGAGGAACGACATCATCCTCTTCCCCTCCTTCCTCAATCTCGACGGATTCGGAAGCGACATCGAAACTCTGTACGTGCCCGTCAGCTGAAGTGCATAAGGAAAGGGCTTCGGCGCAGCGAACGCGACGAAGCCCTTCAAGGGAGGGAAAGAACCGCGTTGCTAGTACAGCACCTCTTCGTCAGGCGCGTACACATGGCAGTTCTCGCAGTAGTTGAACGTGATCTCTTTGTCCTTCTCGTGGCAGTTCACGCATGCATTGTAGCCGCCGTGCAGGGAATCATGCGGATTCCAATCACCCAGGTCAGCAGTGCGCTCGGCAAGCGCTTCGTAGCTACCGCCATGGCAGCTGAGACACTGCTCGTCGGAAACGTAGGCGCCCGCCTCGCTCGACACCGTTTGGGTCTTCGTACCCTCGCTCGACCCGGAATCGGCCTGTTGCGGCGCACAACCCGCTATCGCGAACACCGCCACCAACGCAACCGCCACGAGGGCAATCATAATGTCCAGACGCAAGGTAGACCGACTCATGCCTGGCCTCCTTTCAACATATGCTCTACCGCCACGTAGCCGAACGTCGCCGCACGACCCACCGACGTGCCGGGAATATGGCGCGGGTAGTTGCCTGCGTAGAAGTTGCCCGACACGTTGCCCGTGGCATAGAGTCCTTCAATAACCTTGCCGTCCTTGTCCAGCACCTGGGTGTCGCCGTTGATGGTGAGGCCGCCCACCGTGGCAAGGATGACGCTGTTCGTGACCAAGGCATAGTACGTCTCACCCGTGAAAGGCTTGTTGTTGCCCGTGTAACGGTAGTAGTCGGGGTCGCGCTCCAAGCCGTCCTCGAAGAAGCTGTTGTAGCGCGCCACCGTTTCCTCAAGGGCGGCGGCGTCGATGCCCGCCTTAGACGCTAGCTCGCCCAAGGACGAAGCGCGGAACAGATGGCCCTTGGCCTCGTCGCGCTCAAGCTGTTTCTCGGCGCTCGGCTCCTTCTCCAACGCAGAGGCGATCATAGCCTGGTCGAAGATATGGAAACACTGATGGCCGCGGCGCTTCTGCACGTTGATGGCGTTCGACATGTACTGGCGCGCTTGGTTCTCGTTCACAAAGCGCTTGCCCTCTTCGGTGACGATGATCGAGTAGTTCATAGCGCCGGGGAAGTACACGCGCTTCTCGACGAACGTGGACGGGGTGGCGTTGCTGAAGTTCATGACCGGATGCGGCAATGAGTCCATGTCCGCGCCGATACTGAGGCCCATCATGTGGCCGTCGCCTGTGGTTCCCCAGCTGGGATTCCACCACACAGAGGACTCGTAGTCTTCAGGGCGCACCCACGCTTGCATCATCTCAGGGTTCGCGTCGTAGCCGCCCGTGGCCAGCAACACGCCCTTGGATGCGTTGATGCGCACGTATCCGTCGCCGTTCTTAGCGATGCAGCCGATCACACGACCGCCGTCTTCGCGGATGAGCTGCACGGCGGGCATCTCATAGCGAATCTCCAGGTTGTCGTAGGTTTCGGCAACCGCGCGCAGCTCCTTGCACACGTACAGGCCGAACAGCCACGTAGTGCTGATACCCTCGGGCATCTTGAAGTTGACGTAGCTGTCGATGACGGGGAAACCGTTGTAGTTCGGCGCCTGGTCGAACTTGTACAGCTGCCAACCCGAACCACCCTTGTCGAGCATATCCTGCCAGAAATCGGCTACTTCGCCCGACCGGTTCACGTACGTTTCGATGGAGCAGGGGTCGACGCGCCAATCCGCAGCACGGTAGATCTCATCGCGCAGCTGAGCAGGATCGATATCAATCCCCTGCTCCTTTTGGAACTTCGCGCCCACCGCGCCGAAACTCTCCCACGCCGAGCGTCCCTCGGTCATCTTCTCCAACGTGATGACCTTCGCGCCCTCCTCGGCCGCCTTCAAACTGCCCATCAGCCCGCCGATGCCGGCGCCGATGATGAGAACCTCGCACTCCTCGGTAGAGCTGATCTCAGATTCGGCGATATCACGATCCTCGAACGCGATCGGCCCGCGCGGACCGGGAAAATCAGCCTTGCGCAGAGGGCACAGCGACGCATCGTCACCCAGAGCCTTGGAATACTCGTTGCCTGAATCCGTCGCCTCCGTTGATTGCGCATCGGCAGCCCCGTCGTCCGCAAACGCCTTGCCTGCTCCGGGAAACGCGAGCATGCCCGCTGCCGCAGCTCCGGTTAACCCCGCTCCTCTGAGAAAGTCTCGCCGTGACAATCTGGCTTGTTCCATCTCTCCTCCTTTACGTACGTTCCCTCTTGACGCCGCTCAGGGCGCAGGGACAACGGTAGACCCTGAACCATGTCGAGGGTCAAGCAGGAGATTCAAAGAGAACGACGGGCTTTTCGACAGAACGAGCGTGCTACACGAGGTGCGCTTCGCCGGAGGAGATTGCGGTTTCGATGCCGGATTCGCTACGCAGCACGAGACGGCCTTGAGCGTCGACGCCCACAACCGCCCCTTCCGCCAGCAGATTGTCCGCACGATCGACCATGCGAACGTTTTGTCCGTTCAAGCTGGAGTAGGCGTTGAACTCGTCCACAAGCGGTGCGAAGCCGTTGCGCCGCCATACACCGTACAGCGGCGCGAAGGCGGCGAGGAGCGCTTCGAGCACTGCTTCGACAGCGACGGCCGGCGCGGCAACGGAATCCGCGAGGTCGGCCACGTACGCAGGACGATTCTTGCCTCCCACGTCGGGGCGCTTGTCGGGCGGCAGTACGTTCACGCCCACGCCCACGCACACGCCGCCGCCGTGCGCCTCGAGCGAGATGCCGCAAAGCTTCGCGAAATCAGGCGCTCGGCCGTCTCGCGCACTGCAAGCATCGCCTTCGTTGGCACAAAATAACCGCTGTGCACGATTTTTCTGCCCTAATTCCTTCCCAGATTCGGAAAACCCCAGGTCGCGAATTTCGGTTGCTTCAGGAAATCGTGCATAGCGCGCCTTTTGTGCCAGCACCACATCGTTGGGCCATTTGATGCGCACGGCCTCCTCAGCCCGCGCGCCCGCCAGCGCAACGAGTGCGCGGCGCACCGCCATGCCCACAACCAGGCTCAACGTGGGAAGTTCGCGCGGCGCCACCTGGGGGCGCAACAACAGCGAGCAATACAGTCCGCCTTCCGGGCTGGTCCACGAACGACCCTGCCGGCCGTAACCGGAAACCTGGCGAAGCGCGCGGACGACGAGGCCTTCCGGCTCTCCCGCCTCCAACGCGCGCTTGACTTCGTCGTTCGTCGATGCAACTTCCTCGTGCAGAGCGATGCGAAACGGGAAGCCGCTCGGCGAACCGCCTTCCCCCTCGTTGCCGAATCCAAATTCCGAAACACGCGCATCGCCTTTCCGGAGCGACGAAGAGCCGTCGACGCAAAACGAGGGCACAGAGCGCCCCTTGCTCACAGCCGCACGCTCTTCCCCACCGTAACCCCATCGACGCTAACCGGCACGTCATTGGCAAGCACGTGGCCAGGGAGCAGCTCCAACAGGGGCTGCACTACGAAATCGCGTTCCAGCAGGCGCGGATGCGGCAACGTGAGCACATCGGCATCCACGACGTACAGCTGGTAGTCGAGGATATCGAGGTCGCACGTGCGCGGCCCGTTCCGAACCTCGCGCACACGACCCAGGCTGTTCTCCACCGCATGCAGGTAGCCCAGAAGCTCTTTCGGCGGAATACCTGTGCGCAAAAGCACCACGGCGTTCACGAACGAATCTTGGTCGAGGTAGTAGGCCGGCTCGCTCTCGTAAAAGCTGGAGATGTCGACGATCTGCGAGTCGGGCAGCGAACACAGCTCGGTGATGGCCTGGTTGAGCATGGCGATCTTGCCCTCGCGCTCCTCGCCGGGCGAGGCCACAAGCGGGACGTTGCAGCCCATGCCGATGAGCGCGTAGGGCCGCAGCCCTTCGAGCGCGGCAACCGTGGCCGCCACGTTGTGCGCGCGCACCACGCTGGCTCCCAGCTCGCAGGCCATGAGCGCCTCGGCAGCCGAAACCTCGTCGCGCGCAGAAGGTTCGTCGATGCCGTACGCCCAGCCCAAGAAGCTCTTGCGCGACACCGCCACCATCACTGGGTAGCCCAGACGCACGAACTCTTGGAAGTTGCGCACCAGCTCCAGCGTCTGCGACGGCGTCTTGCCGAAGCCGGGACCGGGGTCAATGCAGATGCGGTCGTGCGCGACGCCCGCAGCCTCCAAAGCGGCAGCCCGGTCGCGCAGCCACTCGCGCACGTCGGCCACCACGTCGTCATACGAAGGCGCGTTCTGCATGGTCGAGGGGTCGCCCTGCATGTGCATGACCACCAGCCCGCAATCGCTGTCGCGCACCGCATCCACCATGGCGGGGTCGCGGAAGCCGGACACGTCGTTCACGATGGCCGCGCCCGCTTCCAAGCACGCGCGCGCAACTTCGGCGTGGCGCGTATCGATGCTCACGCACACATCGCGCTGCGCCAATGCGCGCACCACCGGCAGCACGCGCGCCAGCTCCTCGTCCACGGACACCGGCGCGGCGCCGGGCCGCGTGGACTCGCCGCCCACATCGATTATGCGGGCTCCCTCCTCCGCCATGCGCTCGGCATGAGCCAGCGCGGCATCGAAGCCGTCGTGCTGGCCTCCGTCGGAGAAGGAGTCGGGGGTAACGTTGAGAATGCCCATGACGATGGGCATTCTCGTATCGAACTCATAGGTTGCGCAGCGCCAGATCATCGTTCGGTGCCGTCGCCTTTCTGCTCAGGGGCTTGCGGAGCCGGAGCGTCGACAGGCGCCTCGTCCGACGTCGACGAAGCAGATGCGGGCGCATCGTCGCCGTCGCCCTCCGCAGGCTCGCGGTACGGCGGATTCGGATCCTGGTCGCCCGGCTCGACCGGCTCTTCCTTCCAGTTCGGGTCGGCCAGATGCTCGTCGCGGGCGCGCGCGGCGGCCTCCTCGGCCTCCTTGGCCGCGATGATCTCGTCCTCGTGCTTGAGGTACTCGTCCCACGTGTTGTCCAGCAGGGCAAGGCACGCCTCGCCTTCCACCGTTTCGCGCTCAAGCAGCACGTTGGCCATGAGATCCATCTGCTCGCGATGGCTTGCCAGAATCTCATAGGCGCGATCATGCGCGTCCTTCATGATGCGGGCGACCTCGTCATCGATGCGCTTCGCCGTCTCCTCCGAGTAGTCCTGCGTGTTGCCGTAGTCGCGGCCCAGGAACACTTCGTGGTTCGGCTGGCCAAACACCTGCGTGCCCAGCTCGGCGCTCATGCCGTACTGCGTGACGATGGCGCGGGCCATCTTCGTGGCGCGCTCGAGGTCGTTCGATGCGCCCGTGGTGATGTCGTCGCAGAAGATCTCCTCCGCCACGCGACCGCCCATGAACACGGCCAACTCGTCGCGCATCTCGCCGAGCGAGTTGAGCACCTTGTCCTCCTTGGGGATGGACAGCGTGTAGCCCAGCGCTCGGCCGCGCGAGATGATCGAGATCTTGTGCACGGGATCGGCGTGCGGAAGCAGGTGACCGACCAGGGCGTGACCGCTCTCGTGGTACGCGATGGTGTGCTTCGTCTGTTCGTCCAGCACGCGACCCTTGCGCTCGGGCCCGGCGATGACGCGCTCCATGGACTCGGACACTTCCTGCTGCGTGATGATCTTCTTGCCGCGACGCGCGGTGAGCAGCGCCGACTCGTTCATGAGGTTGGCCAGGTCGGCACCCGTGAAGCCCGGCGTGAGCTTGGCCACCTTCGACAGGTCGACGTCGCTGCCGATGGGCTTGTCCTTCGAGTGCACCTGCAGGATCTTCTCGCGGCCCTTCACGTCGGGCGCGTCCACCACGATCTGGCGATCGAAGCGGCCGGGGCGCAGCAGCGCCGGGTCCAGAACGTCGGCGCGGTTCGTAGCGGCGATCAGCACCACCGAGTCGTTGCTCTCGAAGCCGTCCATCTCCACCAGGAGCTGGTTCAGCGTCTGTTCGCGCTCGTCGTGGCCGCCGCCGAGGCCCGTGCCGCGCTGGCGGCCGACAGCGTCGATCTCGTCGATGAAGATAATGGCCGGGCTGGCATCCTTCGCCTGCTGGAACAAGTCGCGCACGCGAGACGCGCCCACGCCGACGAACATCTCGACGAAGTCGGAGCCGGAAATGCTGAAGAACGGCACGCCCGCCTCGCCGGCGACGGCGCGCGCGAGCAGGGTTTTACCAGTGCCCGGAGGGCCCACCAAGAGGCAGCCGCGCGGGATCTTCGCGCCCATGGACTGGTACTTCGCCGGGTTCGCCAAGAAGTCCTTGATCTCCTGCATCTCCTCGACGGCCTCGTCGACGCCGGCCACGTCGGAGAACTTCACGTCGGGGCGCTCCTCGATGGACTTCTTCGTCTTGGCCTTGCCGAAGCTCATCTGCGAGTTGTTCGCCTTCTGCATCTGGTTGAAGAAGAAGAACAGGATGAGGCCGATGATGATGAAGGGCAGCAGCGTGCCGAGCAGCTCCACGAACGGGCTGGGCAGCGCCACCTCGTACGGCACGTTGGGATGCGCCGCCATGAGGTCGCCGAGCGAGCCGCCGTAATAGGTGGACGTGAAGTTGCGCTCCACGCCCAGCGTGGCCCCGTTGATGTCGGTGGTGCCCACGCCGCCGAGCGCCTTGCCCGTCTCGGGGTTCTTCAGCGTGGCCATGCGCGCGTTGAGCGCCTGGAAGGCTTCGTTGAACGCATCGGCGCCGGTGGAGCCCGCCGTGATGGCGGGATAGTACGAGCCCGACACCGTGTAGTCGCCGGCGTTGTACACCACCTTCGTCGCGCGATCCTGCTCGACGGCCTGCACGAACTCGGACGTGATCAGGCGGTCGGTGGGCTTGGCGCCCGCGGACGACATATTCAGGAACTGCTGGCCCACGAAGAAGGCCACCAGCATGAACAGAACCACCGAGATGATGGTCGTCCTCGGGCTGGGCTGCTGGAACTGCGATTGTTTGTTTTGCTGTGCCATAGCGTCTAACTTTCCTTTTCTCACCGACTCGCGCTGCGAGACGGACAGACCCGCGTGCCCGCCCGTCATCGCATGCGGCCGATGCCGCATACCCTTAGCACGACGCGACTCGGCAACGCCGAACCGGTCGACCGCCAAGGTAGCTTCGCTAGTAAATCTCCGGCTTCAAGATGCCGATGTAGGGCAGGTTGCGATACCGCTCCGCATAGTCCAACCCGTAACCCACGATGAACTCATCGGGGCACTCGAAACCGATATATTTGCAATCGATCTTCGCCTGCGCAAGCGTCTTCTTCCGAAGAAGCGTGGCTACCTCGATGGAAGCCGGTTGACGCGACGACAGGTTTTTCAGCAAGTACGTCAGGGTAAGACCGGAGTCGAGGATATCCTCGGCCACGATGACGTGACGCCCTTCGATTTGAGACGAGAGGTCTTTCAGGATACGCACCACGCCGGAGCTCTTGGCGCCGTTTCCGTACGACGAGATGGCCATGTAGTCCATTTCGAGCGGAAGCTCGATCTTGCGCGCCAGATCCGCCATGAAGATAGCGGCACCGCGCAGAACCGAGATCAGGATGATGCCCTCGTCGGCAACGTCGGCGTAATCGCTCGTAATGGCTGCGCCTATCTCGCCTACGCGATCGGCGAGCTGCTTTTCGGTGAACAGGATCTCCGAAATGTCGTTGTGCACGTTCCTAACCTCTATCGTCGCATTTCGCTTCTGCTATCGCCCCTGATCAATCTGCGAGATCAATGGGCGAGAGCGTCACGCTTACCTTGAATTCAGCTAGTGTACCATTGCCTCTCCGGGAAAAGGAGACGATACGGTAACGCCAGCCTGCCTGTCACGATTTTTACATTTCGCAATGGGAACTGGGACGATAGGTTGAAAATGCCATAGGCTGGCGCAGCAAGTCAGCAAGGGCGGTTGCGGCGCGCGGGATCGTGGGGAGAGCGCAGGCGAAGCGCATCTCAATGTGCGAGCCCTCGACTCGACTGAGAGATCGGGCGGCGCAGCCGCCCAGCGTCGAGTCGTTCGCCGTCCGTCAGGACGCCGAACCCGCGAAGTCCGGGAACTCCTCCAGCAAACGACCTACGGGCAGGCCGATGACGGTGTCCATCGCGCCGTCGACGCGCGCCACCAGATCGGCTCCGGCCCCCTGCACGGCATAGGCGCCGGCCTTGTCGAACGACTCGCCCTTGCGCAGATAGTCGACGATCTCTTCGTCGGTCAGCTCGCGGAACGTCACAGCCGAGCGATCGACGAACGTGCGGAAGCCCAGCGAGATGTTCTCGGGCTCGGGCGCGGCCACCATCCATACGGATACAGCCGTCAGCACTTCATGCGTGCGACCCGACAGGCAGCGCAGCATACGCTTCGCGTCGGACAGGCTGACGGGCTTGCCGAATATCTCCCCTTCGCACACCACCATGGTGTCGGCGCCGATGACGGCGGCCATGCCTGTGTAGTCTTCGGCCAGCACCTCCTGCACCACGGCGCCGGCTTTGCGCTCGGCCAGCTTCTTGCACGCCTCGGGCGGATCGGCCAGGAGGTCGGGCTCCAAGGTCTCGTCCACCTCAGACGCGTGCACGACGAAGCGCACGCCGGCGTCTTCGAGCAGCTGCTTGCGGCGCGGCGACGCGCTGGCCAGCACGATGTCGAGGGCGGGCGTTACGGGGTCGGCAGACGAAGCGGCCGATGAAGTGTTCTGTTCGTTTTCCATGCGCGGTATTGTAGCGCAGCGGGCGCAAGCGTTGCACCAAGAGCACGCAGGTTCCACGCGAAGCGCCCAGACGCAAGCGCGGGCAACTCTGACCCCGACCGCAAACTCCTCCCCGATTCTCCCTGCTACACATCTCACCGAATTGTTTCACGTGAAACAATCGTCGCGATGCGCTGCGATAAGAGAACGCGCGTACGCGATATCGTTGAGAACGCATAAGCCGTCCCTCATCGATTTCAATAATCATTGCGATATCGCAATGATTATTCTATACTCGGATCATATGCCGCTCGCGCAGAACCAAGGAGGTTGCATGCTGTCGGTCGTCGAAAGCGCCGAAATCCTACAGGTCACGCCAACGCGGGTGCGGGCGCTCATCGCACAAGGAGCATTGCCGGCGCAGAAAGTCGGACGCACGTGGACGCTCCGGGAGGAGGACGTGATGCAGCGTGCCGCAACCCGGCCGTCCGCAGGCCGTCCGCGCAAGGCGGACGTTCCGTCCCCTGCAGACGACAGCAAGCCGCACGCAGCAGCAAGCGAGCTCTATCGCGCATGCAAAGACCATCTGGCAGCGTGCCCGAGCGCTGCCGAGATAGCGGCGATCGACGACCCCGAGCAGGCCGCGTTCCGCATCGCCGTCGCCGACTTCTTCCTCCAACGCAAACAGTCGGAGCTCGTTCGCCAAGGGGTCTTCTGATGAGCGAGCAACCGTTCTACGTGGTGTTCGCCGGCGTGAACGGAGCAGGCAAATCCACCCTGTTCCGCAGCGATTTCTGGCGCACGGGAGGGATGCCCGCCACCATGGCGCGCGTGAACCCCGACGAAATCCTCCGAGAGCAAGGCGGGGACTGGTCGAACGGCCAGGATCAAGTGGCCGCAGGCAGGATCGCGCTGCGCAGCGTGGACGAGCATCTGGCGGCACGACGCTCGTTCAATCAGGAAACAACGCTGGCCGGCCATCGAGCCCTGCGCACCATGGCCGAAGCACGCGAGAAGGGATACCGCGTGTTCCTGTTCTACATCGGCCTTGCAAACGAAGGCATAGCCCTGCAACGCATCGAACGCCGCGTGCAGGCGGGAGGTCACGATATAGATGAGGCGCTCGTTCGAAAACGGTACCGGGCGTCGCTTGCGAGTCTGAGCAAAGCGCTACCCTACTGCGAGGAGGCGCACGTATTGGACAACACCGTCGCGTTCAAGCGCATCGCCCTGTGGCACCGCAACACGCTCGCTTGGTGGGGCGCGTCGAAGTCAGTGGGAGCATGGCTTCCCGAAGCCATCGCCGACGAATCGCTTTGGAGACGATCGTAGCGCGACCTACCCGCGCTTTCGGCGGGCGCGGTAGGCGGCCATGGGCTCTATGCGGACGCCGCGCTTGTTCGCGCTGACGGCGAGATCGCCTTGGATGTTGGCCACGTAGCCGCTGCGAGGCTTGCCGCCCGTCTCGTCGTCGAACGCGGCCAGCACGGCCTCCACCGAGGCCGTCTCCACGCGGGCGTCGCGACCCAGCATCAGCTGCAGCGCGCGCATCACGGCGCGCCGGCGCAGGGGCAACGGCTCGGCGCCGAATGCGGGCGCCAGCACGCAACCTGCGTCGTACTCGTCGCCGAGCGCTTCGACGTGGCCCGCCATCAGCCCATCCACCATGCGCTCCAGCATATCGTCCTCGTCGGCAATGAGGTTCATGGTGCGGCCGAGCACCTCCAGAAGCTGCGGGTTGCGCTCTTTCGCACGCGGGACGATCTCATGGCGCACGTAGGCCCGGAACCGGTCGGTGTGCGCGTTCGTCGCGTCCTCGCGCCACAAGTTGCCTTCGTCGTCGCAGGCCGCCGGCGCACCATCCTGCTCGCGGCGCACGATGTAGGCGCGCAGCTCCTCGCGGCTCGCATCCAGCAGGGGGCGCACCACCGGCCCGTTGCGGTGCTTCATGGCGCGGAACCCACCCGGCCCCGTGCCCACGATGGAGCGCATGTAGAAGCTCTCCACGCGATCGTCGGCCGTGTGCGCCGTCAGGATGCGTCCATCGGCAAGCGGTGTCGCCGCATGCAAGCAGAGGCTTTCGAGCGCTTCGTTGGCCGCCAGGTAACGCTCACGCCTGGCCACCGCCTCCACGTTCTCGCCCGTGCGCTGCGCCTCTCCCGCTATGTCTATGTCGCACGAGAACAGCGGAACGTCCAGCAGCTCGGCCAACTGAGCGACGAAGCGAGCGTCCTCGTCGGCATCCTCGCCCCGAAGCCGGTGGTTGACGTGCAGCATGGCAAGCTGCCCCAGCGCCCCGCGTTCCCGCAACTCGCAGGCGATATACGCGAGCGCCGTCGAATCCGACCCGCCCGACACCATCAGCAGCGCCGGCGTATCGGCATCGGCCAAGCGGCGTGCCGAGAGCACCGCCGCCGCCCGATCGACCAGCGTTTCCGTTTGCACAGCAGCCATCATGCCCTCCCCTCCAAGAACCTCCGCTCGAACTCTTCTTCTGGCAGAGGACGACCGAACAGGAAGCCTTGGATATAATCGAGACCCATGCCGCCCACTACTTCGTATTCTTCGTTGGTCTCCACGCCTTCGAGGCACACGCTGATGCCCACGGCGTGGCACAATTCCACCACGAACTTGATGAACGTGGCATCGAACGTGCTCGTCTGGATATCGCGGATGAACGCGCGGTCGATTTTCACGATGTCGGCAGGCGACGTCTTCAACACGCCCAACGACGAGTAGCCCGTACCGAAATCGTCCATAGCCACGCGCACGCCTTGCATGCGCAGCTGATCGAACAGCTCATGAGTGACCTGGGCGTCGTCGGCGAAACGGCTTTCGGTCATCTCCACGACGAGGCTCTCAGGAGGCAGCTCCGCCTCTCGCAACGTGTCCACGATAAGAGGAACCAGACCGTCCTCGTCAAGTTGGCGATACGACAGGTTCACGCTCATGGTAAACGAGGGGATCGCCTTCCTCCATCGTTTACAGGTGTCCACAGCATGTTGCAGAACCCACGTGCCCACAGGAACGATAAGACCGCTCTCTTCGAGCAGCGGGATAAACTCGAGCGGCGACAAGTCGCCATACTCGTCGCAACGCCAACGCGCAAGCGCCTCGGCTCCCACGACGCAACCCGTTGCAGCTTCCACCTGAGGCTGGTAGCACAGGCTGAATCCCTTGAAGCCGTTCTCCACGCTGTCCCGTAGCAGCTCCATCAGCTCGAGCTCGCGCACGCGCTCGGCCAGAATAGGCTGCGAGAAGTTTACGCAGCGCTTCTTCCCATGCCCTTTCGCGTGTTCCAACGCGTAATTGGCGTACTTCACGAGGCTCTCGTACGTTTCGGCATCGCCGGGATATTGCGCGATGCCGCCGGACAGCGTGCAATAGAACTTGCGGCCCTCATGATCGTGCTGTCGCTGAAACATACCGCCTAGCTGCGCGTATGCGCTGCGCAGCACGTCGACATCGTCATCGACGATCACGGCGAATTCGTCGCCGTCCAGACGGTACACGCGCGCGTCCTCGGGCAGCGAGCTTTGGATGCGCTGCGCCACGAACCGAATGACCTCATCGCCGAATGCACGGTCGTAGCGGTCGTTGATGTGCCGCAAGTCGTCGATGCCCAGCACCATGAGGCTGATCCGCGCGCTCTGCATCGTCTCCATACGACGACGCACATCGTCCTCGAACTCGAACTTGTTGAAAAGACCGGTCAGCGGGTCGACCTTGCTCTTCTTTCCCAGGTTCGTGATGAACCCGGCGAACAGCAGCGGCTTTCCCTTCGCATCGAGGATGAGCCGGCCGCGGCATCGCAGACGCACCCATTCGCCTTTGCGGTTGATGGCGCGATACTCCACCCAATGGCGCGTCGTGCGCGCATCGGCGACTTCCTGGTTCGATTCGAGGAACGCCTGCTTGTCGTCAGGATGCACCTTCGAACCCCACACGGCTGCCGCGTTTTCCACCACCTCGGAGGGAAGGTCGAACTCTTCCACCATAGCGCGCGGGTAGCGGAACACGCCGGTTCTCATGTTGCATACGTACAGATAATCGTCGGTGCTCTCGACCAGCGCGTCGTACAGCTTGCTTTCATCGTACGAGAACGAGCACGGATCGACCGACACCCCCCTGCCCGATCGCTCAGCGCTGATCAGGGCGTTGATGTTGCGATCTATATGAAAACGTCGCTTCTCCTCGTACATACGCCGGTCCGCCAAGGCCAGCACCTCGTACAACTCCAGCGGCGCTTCGGGGTCCGCCTCTGCGATGCCGAAGCAGAAACCCATCTCGTAGGGAGGATCAGTGCGGCGCGGAATCGCCGAGAGCGCAGCGCGTGCGCGCTCGATCTTGACGCGCGTGGAAGCCGCGTCGCCTAGGAATACGCACACGAACTCGTCGCCACTCAAGCGGAACCCGTAATCGTTGGGACCGAATTCGCATCGTACGGCGTTCGCGGCCGAGCGGATCAGGTAATCTCCCTCGGCATGGCCATGAAGATCGTTCACATCCTTCAGCCGGTTGATGTCGTATAGAACGACGGACACCTGCTCGCCCTCGACCGCAGCCCGCGCAAGCGAGATGCCCAGCCGCTCCTTACCGGCTCGGCGCGACAGCATCCCGGTGAGCTCGTCGGTGTTCGCAGAAACGAGCGCCGTGATGTCCACCGACTGCTGCAAATGCACACGCGACCCGTCGACCCAGGTCACCAGGCTGTCGTAGTTGCGGTACGTGCGCCCCGTCATGGGGCTTTCCTCGTCCCACTCCACCAATGGAACTTCGTCGCCGCAGCTTAGAAGCTCGTCAACCGGGCAGAAGGCGCATCGCTCGGTCAAGCCGCGCTGCAGC
Organism: Eggerthella sp. BIOML-A1; assembly: GCF_009875595.1. Lineage (NCBI taxonomy): Bacteria > Bacillati > Actinomycetota > Coriobacteriia > Eggerthellales > Eggerthellaceae > Eggerthella > Eggerthella sp. BIOML-A1. Next base: position 57,872 of record NZ_WWRZ01000001.1, read on the forward strand.
ACCTGCCAGCACACCTTGCCCTCCGGATCCTCCACGCCGTAATCGTGCTTCATGAACCCGTTCATATAAAGAATGCGATCCGTCTTCGGATCAGTCACGTAGATGCTCGTGCGCATGCCTTCGAGAACCGTATCGAACACGAAGCTGCGCAGATCGGTGGAGCCGCCATGGCTCCCGTCGACCGCGAGCGGCGCGTCGTGCCGCATCCTCGGAACCGCTTCGTCAGGCTCATCGTTCGACGACTGACGAATATCGCAATCGCTCATCGGCCGCTCCTTTCAAAGAAGCCCTCGACGCGCTCCACCAGCGCGATCGTCTCAATGTGATCCGTATGAGGGAACATGTCGACCGGCTGCACCGTGCGAACGGCATAGCCGTGCTGGCGCAAAAAGGCCAGGTCGCGCACCTGCGTAGTCGGGTTGCACGAGATGTAGACGATGCGCCGGGGCGCCAGCGTCACTGCGGCCGCGAGGAACTCCTCGCTCGACCCGGCGCGCGGCGGATCCATCAGCAGCACGTCCACAGCATCGCCTGCGGCGGCGCGCTCGCGCATGAACGCCCCTGCATCGCCCACCGCGAACCGAGCGTTCTCCACGCCGTTGTGCTTCGCGTTCTCGCGCGCGTCGCGCACGGCCGACGCCACCGTGTCCACGCCGATCACCTGGCGCGCGCCGCGCTTGGCGGCCACCAGACCAATGGTACCGGTGCCGCAGTAGGCGTCGATGGCCGTTTCAGAGCCGGTGAAGCCGGCCAGGTCGATGGCGCGCTCGTACAGCACCTCGGTCTGCACGGCATTCACCTGGTAGAACGACTGCGACGAGATGCGAAAGCTCAGCCCGCACAGCTTGTCCAGGATGAAGCCCGGACCGTACAGCGTCTGCTCGCGCTCGCCGAGAATTACGTTGGTCTGGCGCTCGTTCACGTTCTGCACGACCGACGTGATGCGAGGGCAGCGGCGCACCAGCTCTCGACAGAACGCGCGCGATGCGGGGAAAGCGCGGCCGTTCGTGACCAGCGTGACCAGGATCTCGCCGCTCGTATGTCCCACGCGCACCACGGCGTGGCGCAGGAAGCCCGTGCCGGAATCCTCGCGGTACGGCTCGATGCTGAAGCGCGGCATGAGGTCGCGGACCGTGCGGATGATGCGCTTGGCCTCTTCGTTCTCGATGAGACAGCCGTCGGTGGGGACGATGCGGTGCGATCCGGCCGCGTACATGCCGCAGAGGATCTCGCGGCGCGGCTTCTGGGCGCGCTTGCCGTCGCGGCCGCCGCGCGCGTCGCGCCCCTTCCCCGCCCGAGCGTTCGCGGAGCCTTGCAGCTTGCGGCCGGGCGCGTAGGGGGACACCACCTTGTTGCGATAGTAGTACGGCTCGTCCATGCCCAGGATGGGCCGCAACGCGGACGCGTCAGCCACGTCGGCGAACAGCTCGGCCACACGCGTGTCCTTGCTTGCGAGCTGCTGCGCGTACGGAACGCCCACGTGCTGGCAGGCGCCGCACTCGCGCTCGACGGGACAGACGGGCGCTTTCTGCGTGGAACGCTGCGCGGGTTGGGCGCTACCAGACGAGGAACTTGGCATTGTCGATGCTCCAATGTACGTCGCGAATAAACCGTTGCAGCTCTTCGCCGTCGCGCAGCTCGAAGAGCCTGACGATTTCCGCATGCTCTTCGTTGGCCTTGCGCAGCAGGCCGTCCAGCTCGTCGGCGCCCACGTTGGCGTACTCCCGCTTCATGAAGTAGCGGTTCATCTGGTGAATCAGCCCTATCAGACGGGTGTTGCCGCACTTGCGCACATAGCAGTCGTGGAAGTCGTGCTGCAGGTCGTCGTATTTCTTGTAGAGGCCCTTCTCGATGGCCAGCTGCATGGAACCGTGCAAGAACTGCAGCTGCGCGATGTCGTCGTCGGTCATGTCGCCCACGGCCAACAGCGCGGCGCGGCCGTCCAGCGGGCCGATGATCTCCACGATTTCGCGGGCGCTGTCCTCCGTCACGCGCTTGACGTAGAAGCCCTTGCGCGGCACGTTCTCCAAGTAACCGTCGGCGGCCAGCTGGATGAGCGCCTCGCGCACGGGCGTGCGGCTGACGCCGAGCGCATCGCATATCTGCTGCTCGCTGATCTTGTGATCGTCGGCCAAAGTCCCGCCGTCGATCAGGTCGACGATGTGGTTGTATACATGGTCTTTGAGGGAACGGTATTCGTTCGTCATTTCATCCGCCTGTCGTACGGCCTTCGTGTATGCCAATATACCACAAGCACTACGGCGCATTCGCGCGCTTGCCCCGCATGCACGGAGGTTCTGCCGCATTCGCGCTCGCATTCCGACACGCATCATCGCCCGAAAAACACGCCTCAGCGGCTGGAGCGTGTTTTTCGGGCGATGATGCGCTCTGCGCACGCACCCCGCATCGCGCCCGAGGGAATTCGAGGGCTGACGCGCCCCTCGCCGTCGCCAAATGAGACCCACCATCCCCTTTTCAACAACTCCGAAAAACTTCCCGTTTCCTCTTGATTGTATACAATATACAGAATACAATATGCGCCATAGGAAGCAAACGGAAATGACCTCTCACGAAAGGATCCGTCATGACCAAGTTCTCCAACGTCATCGTCCGCCGCCCCGCCAAGTCCATGGTCGAGGGCATCACCTCCGCGCCCGAACTCGGCAAGCCTGATTACGAGAAAGCCCTCAAGCAGCATGACGACTACATCGCGGCCCTCAAGGAGTGCGGCGTCGAAGTGACCGTCCTGCCCGCCCTCGAGCAGTTCCCCGACTCCTGCTTCGTCGAGGATCCCGCGGTCATCACGCGCTGCGGCGCCATCATCACGAACCCGGGCGCCGACAGCCGCAACGGCGAGAAGGACGAGATCGAGCCGGCCGTGCGCAAGTTCTTCGACGACGAGCACGTGAAGCGCATCGTGAGCCCCGGCACGCTGGACGGCGGCGACGTCATGATGGTGGGCGACCACTTCTACGTGGGCCAGTCCGCCCGCACGAACGAAGAGGGCATCCGCCAGTTCTGCGAGATCCTGGAAGGCTGGGGCCTCGAGGGTTCCGAAGTGAAGCTGGAGAAGGTCCTGCACCTGAAGACCGGCGTGAACTACCTGGAGGACGGCAACATGCTGGTGTCCGGCGAGTTCGTGACGAAGCCCGACTTCGAGCAGTACAACCGCATCGAGATCCCCGAGGACGAGGCGTACGCCGCGAACTGCATCTGGGTGAACGGCACCGTCATCGTGCCCGAGGGCTATCCCACCGTGCTGAAGGCCGTGCAAGACGCCGGCTACGAGACGATCACCGTCGATACGTCCGAGTACCGCAAGCTGGACGGCGGCCTGAGCTGCCTGTCGCTGCGCTTCTAACCTGGGGGCTGTCTGTGGCGGCCGTCTAGCCGTTCAGAACCTGGGGGCTTTCGCACCCGGCCCCCGACCGCTCGGCCGGGAAAAGCGCTAGCGAACAATTCACTGGATTGTTCGCTAGCTCAAACCCCCAGAACCTTCACGGCTATCCGACTCGCCACAAACAGCTCGTCTCCTCCGTTCTTACATCGCCGCATACGGCGCGCTGCGGCACTTGCCCGGCGCGCCGTTGCATTTCCGACGCTCGCACCTTGCCGTGCCCTGCGTCAGCATTCCCTTCGACCCCCAGATAAAGGAGGGGCTATGTCGAACGCTGCCTCTGAAACCCTCGACGGGAGCCTCGCCGCCAGCGCAGGAGCCTCCCGCGACAAAGGTCAGATCATCGACCCGAACGGCCTCGATCTGTTCCGCCTCACCATGATGGTGATCACGGCCAGCATCTGCGGAGGCATCTTCGCGCTGGCCGGCGACATGGCCGCCGGAGGCGCCAGCACCGGCGCCGTGCTCATCAGCTGGGCCATCTGCTTCGTGGGCGTGTTCTCGCTCATGATGTGCTTCAACGGGCTGTCGCAGGCCCGCCCCGATCTCACCGGCGGCATCTACGCCTACGCGGCGGCAGGATTCGGCGACTTCGTCGGGTTCAACTCCGCATGGGGTTACTGGGTGTCGGCGTGCCTGTCGAACGTGTCGTTCGCCATCCTGCTGTTCTCGGCGCTGGGGTACTTCTTCCATCCGTTCGAAAGCGGCAACAACCTGCTGTCGTGCGTGTGCGCGTCGGCGTTTCTGTGGCTGCTCGTGTGGCTCGTGTCGCGCGGCGTGAAGGAAGCGGCCGGCATCAACGTCATCGTCACCATCGCGAAGCTCGTGCCGCTTTCGCTGTTCGTGCTGTCCATCGCGCTGCTGGGCAAGTTCGACCCCGCCATCTTCATGGAGAACTTCTGGGGCGAAGCGGGCGGACCCGACCTTGGCACGCAGATCGTGTCCACCATGATCGCGCTCGTGTGGGTGTTCACCGGCATCGAAGGCGCCGTGGTCATCTCGGGTCGCGCGAAATACGCCCGCGACGTGGGCCGCGCCACGGTCATCGGCTTCATCTCGGTGTTCGTGCTGTACCTCATCATCTCGCTGGAGAGCATGGGCGTCATGCCGCGCGCGCAGATGGCCGAGCTGGCCACCCCGTCGATGGCGGGCATCCTCGAACATGCCATCGGGTCTGTCGGCGCGAGCATCGTGAACCTCGGCGTGGTGCTGTCGCTTCTGGGCGCGATGCTGGGCTACGTGATCATCGCCGCCGAGACGCCGTTCGAAGCCGCGCGCCAGGGCGTGTTCCCGAAGTCGTTCGCGCGCACGAACAAGAACGGCGCGCCCATCGTCACCGTGCTCATCTCGGCCGGCATCACGCAGCTGTTCCTGATCGTGTCGGTGTTCTCGTCGTCCACGTACCAATTCTTCTACGCGTGCGCCGTGTCCACCATCCTCATCCCCTACGTGTGCTCGGCGGCCTACTACATGAAGATCGCCTGGAAGCGCGAGCACCTGACGCCCGAGCAGGTGAAGAAGGCCCGCGTGTTCGGCACCGTCGGCTTCGTGTACACGGTGTTCCTCGTGTGGGCGGCCGGGCTGGTGGGAATCATGATCACCACTATCCTGTTCGCTCCCGGCATCATCGTATATGCCATGGGCCAGCGCGAACGCGGCGAGAAGATACTGCCAAACATGGCGGACAAGGCGATAGCCGCCGTCATCGTGGTGCTCATGGCGGTATCGATCGCCCTCATGGCCACCGGGACGATACAGGTGCTGTAGCTCCCACTGCGCCGCCTGCTCGCTCGCGCAGGCGGCGCATACGCGCGGGTCGGCGCCGTTCGTTGGGTTACGGCTCCATGACCGATGTTTTCCGTCTCGCTTTCAGCGTGCTACAGTGATACGGATATATCGTCGCACGTCAAGGAGCGTCCCATGAACTTCATCATCCGCTGGCTCGTCACCGCTATCGCCGTGGGCGTTGCGGTGTGGATCGTTCCGGGCATGGATCTGCTCGGCGGCACCGACGCGTGGGTGGGCATCGCCATCTTCGGCTTGATCCTGTCGCTGATCAACATCAGCATCAAGCCCATCATGCAGGTGCTCAGCCTTCCCATCAGCGTGATCACGCTGGGCATCTTCTACCTGGTGGTGAACACGCTCATGCTGTACATCGCGGCATGGCTGGCCAACGGGATCTTCCAAGTGGGACTGGTCATCGACTCGTTCGGCAGCGCGTTCGTGGCCTCCATCGTCATCAGCATCGTATCGGCGCTGGTGAACGCATTGGTAGGCAAGGACTAGCATCCGGATCGCAACCACCTGCAAGCGGCACCGTCGGTTTCGGCAGTGCCGCTTTCTTTGGTTCGAGAGCGCTCCGAAACGATCGGAAGGGTCGTTTGCGTGAATTCTGAGCGCAGATCGCACGCAAACACGACAACCGCCGTACAATGGGCGCGGCAAAAATTGGGCAGGCGCACAAGCAAAGCGGCGCGTGCGCCCGCATACACGTGAGGATTGGAATCGTGAAACAGCAGACCGACGCCGTCTCAGGCGTCTCCGGGTGCGCGTCCGCACCTGCTCATGGCGATGTCTCTTGGCGCGCGAAAGCAGGACGGGCGGGCAAGCGAGGAGCGCGCTTCGCCGCGCAGCTCGCCCTGGTGGTTGCCGTGTACGGTGCGGGATGCGCGATCGCAAGCGTGCTTCCTGTCCGACTTCCGGGCAACATCGTGGGCATGGTGCTGCTGTTGGTACTGCTGGGCACGGGTCTGCTGAAAGCGCGGCATGTGGGCGACGCCTGCGACTGCCTGCTGGACAACATGTCGCTGTTCTTCATTCCCGCCGGCGTGGCCATCATGGGCTGCGTCTCCCTTTTGGAGGGCAACGCGCTGAAGTTCGCGCTCGTATGCGTAATCACCACGGTGATCGTGTTCTTGGCCACGTCGTACACGGTGATGCTCGTGTCTCGGCTGACGGCGAAGCGCGTCGATGCGACAGGCGTCGCCCGCGTCGCCGACGAGGAGGCGTAGGCGCGATGGACGGCATAGCGCAACTCGCACTGACACTCGCAGTGGGAACCGTCGCCTCGTTCGCAGTGTTCAAGCTTTCCGTGCTGCTGTACGAGCGCGTGAAGTCGCCGCTGCTCAATCCCCTGCTGGTTACCGTCGCGTTCATCATCGCGGCGCTCGTGGCGCTGCGCATCCCCCTGGATTCCTACGAGCAGAGCGTGCAGCTCATCTCGTTTCTGTTAGGACCGGCCACCGTGGCGCTGGCATACTCGGTGTACCGGCAGCGCCAGACGCTCAAGGAGCACTTCGTTCCCATCTTCGCGGGCTGCCTTGTAGGCTCGGTGGTGTCCATGGCTAGCGCCTACGCGCTGTGCAAGCTGCTGGGGCTCGACGATGCGCTTGCGCTGTCGTTCATCCCGAAGTCGGTGACCACACCCATCGCCATCGCGGTATCGCAGCAGCTGGGCGGCATCACGTCCATCACGGTGGCCGCCGTCATCGTCACCGGCATCCTGGGCGCCATCACCGCGCCGCTCATGGCGCGTCTGTTCCGCGTGCGCGACGGCATCGCCAAGGGCGTGGCCATCGGAACGTGCAGCCACGCGGTGGGAACGACGAAGGCCCTTGAGATGGGCGAGCTCGAAGGCGCCATGAGCGGCGTCTCCATCGCCGTGTCAGGTCTGCTGACCACCGCCATCGTCATCGTCGCAAGCTGTTTTCTATAGGAAGACGCCACCTCTCCGCGGCAAGCGGCACGAATGCTTCGCGTGAGACGCCCTTGAGTTCGCTTCCAGCTTGCTGGGGTTCTTGACAGCAATAGCGGAACGGCTCCCGATCCGCAAGGACAAGGAGCCGTAACCAAGTAGCCAAACCGCCGAAGCGATTCGAGAGCCGTGGGGAGTTAGAGCTCCCTGCGGCTCGCCTCTATTATACGAACGGGCGGCGCAAAAGCAAGCGCCGTTACAACGCGATCCTATAGATCTCGCGGGCATCGTCCATGGTGAGCTTCTTGAAGCTGCCGAAGGGCTCGCCCTTGTTCTCTTTGAGCGTGGGGATGAGCTTCTCGATGTCGTCTTCCTCCACGTCGAGCTCCGCGAGCGTGATAGGCATGCCGAGCGAGGCGAAGAACGAGCGCGTCTCGTCGATGGCCGACAGCGCGTCGGCGTTCACGTCGCCCGTAGGCGCCAGTCCGAACACCTCGCGACCGTAGTAGGCGAAGCGCGCCGGGTTCGCATCGTAGACGAACTCCATCCAGGCCGGGAACATGACGGCCAAGCCTGCGCCGTGCGTGATCTCGGGATAGAGGGCCGACAATTCGTGCTCCAGGCCGTGCGTCGCCCAGTCCTCGTGACGGCCGACGCCGGCGAGGCCCTGGTGGCACAACATGCCGGCCCACATCACGTTCGCGCGCGCATCGTAGTTCTCGGGATCCACCATGACGCGCGGCGCCTCGGCGCGCACCGTCTTCATAAGCGACAGGCACAGGTTGTCCGTCACCGGCACCGCGCCCACGTCGTCGAAGAAGCGCTCCAGCAGATGGCAGAACATGTCGGTAAGGCCCGCAGCAGTCTGGAACGGAGGCAACGTGAACGTGAGCTCGGGATTCATGAACGCCAGCTTCGGGCGCTGGGCGTTGTTCGCGTAGCCCGACTTCATCTGCAAGGCGTCGTTCGACACCACCGTGTTCTTCGACGCCTCGCTGCCGGCAGCCGGGATGGTGAGCACCACGGCGATGGGCAGCACGTCGTCCGTCGGCCGCTTCGTCTCGAAGAAATCCCACACGTCCCCGTCGTAGTGCGCGCCCACGGCGATGGCCTTCGCCGAGTCGATGACCGAGCCTCCGCCCACGGCCAGCACCCAGTCGACATCGTGCTCCTTGCACAGCGCGATGCCTTCGCGAGCAAGCGTGATCTCGGGGTTCGGACGCACGCCGCCCAGCTCCACGTGCTTGATGCCCTGTGCATCCAACGATGCCTTCACGCGGTCGATCAGGCCGCTTTTCACGGCGCTCTGGCCGCCGAAGTGCAGCAGCACCGTACGCGCACCGCACTCGGCCAGCTTGCTTCCCACCTGCTCTTCAGCGCCCTTTCCGAACACGAAGTGGGTCGGCGACACGAATTCGAAGTTCTCCATAGACGTTCCTTTCCGCCATGCGTTCACGTCATGTTGATTGTTCGTGGTGCAACGTATCACATAGTACTACCAGCAGCGTCTCCAAGAAAGAGCATCCTGCACCGCGCCTCTAGCCCAGCGCCACGTCCAGGATCATCATGACCAGGAAGCCGGCCATCACGCCCAGCGTGCCGGCGTTGGAGTGCTCGCCCAGATGCGCCTCGGGGATAAGCTCCTCCACCACAACGTACATCATGGCACCGGCTGAGAACGCCAGCATCCACGGCATGTACGGCGAGATGAGCCCGGCGAACAGCACCACGAGGATGCCGAACACCGGCTCAGCCAAACCCGACAGCGCTCCCAATGCGAACGCCTTCGGTGCGCTCATGCCCTCCTGCAGCATGGGCAGCGCCACTGCTGCGCCCTCGGGCACGTTCTGGATACCGATGCCGATAGCCAGCGCCACGGCCATGCCGAACATGGCGGGGTCGCCGCCGTTCTGGGCAGCCATGGCGAACAGTAGGCCAACGCTCATGCCTTCGGGGATATTATGCAACGTGACGGCCGTGAACAGGAGCGTGGGACGATCCCATTTGCTGGGCAGGCCCTCGGGCTTGCTCTCGCCCGGATGCAGGTGCGGCAACAGCTGGTGCAGCACCATGAGGAACGCCACGCCGATGGCGAATCCACCCGCAGCGGGAATCCACCCGACCTGCCCCGCTTCCTCCGCGCGCTCGATGGCGGGAATCAGCAACGACCACACAGACGCCGCTATCATTACGCCAGCCGCGAATCCTAGGAATATCCGCTGAAACACCATGCTGTTGCGCTTGCGAAACAGAAAAACCGACGCAGCGCCCAACGTGGTCATCAAGAAGGTGAAGCCGGTCCCGCCGGCAGCCCACAGCAAAGCAGTTTGCATGCTTGCTCCTATCGTATTCACTCGTTCGTGTCCATCGGCGCGTCGCACGGAATCGGGGAAACCGACGGCATCGCGCAGAGCCGTGTCCTTGTATCAATCCACAGTGTACGACAATAATCGATCGCGCACGCGATGCTTTCCCTCAGCGTCAACTTGAAGCTGCCAGCGCACGGGACCCCATCATCGCCCGAAAAACACGCCTCAGCGCGTGGAGCGTGTTTTTCGGGCGATGATGGGGGGGCTTGCAGCGGAGCCCCCCCCCCGACGCAACGAGGCCGGGGATGCTCCCCGGCCTCATCGAAAGGAATACCGACAGTACCGCTTGGCTGAAAGCCTACTAGCCCACCGCTCACACGATGTTCGTAGCAATACCTCACGAGACTGTTTACTTGGCGAAGATAGTCTTTATTCGTTCGTATTGCGATTTTTTTATCAACTGTCGGACAACGCCGATTGTACGCTCTTTTGTTCGGTTTGCGAACCCTCAGAAGCGTTTTTGTGCAGGTGAACAACCAAATCGTTGCCAATCGTCACCGCGTTGTCACGCCTCCGTTTCTGGTCGGCTACGCAAACTTCCCGGCCGCAAGGTCACGCCCGAGCAGATACCCGAACGTGAGGCAGTTGATGCCGTAGCTGTTACCCGGTATAGCGAAGTTGTACGTGTTGGCGTACATATCGCCCACCATAGCGCCGACGTTGAACAAGCCGGGGATGGGCTGGTCGTTCTCGTCGCACACCTCCATGTCCTTGCTCGTTCGCAGACCGCCCATAACAGTCATGAACATCGCGTAGTTCTGCGCCGCGTAGAAGGGGCCCGCCTCGTCTATCTTCACGAGGAAGTCGGGATTCTTGTAGAAGTCCTCGTCCACGCCCTTGTCGCACAGCTCGTTGTAGCGCGCGACCACCTCTTTGAGCTTCGCAGCGTCCAAGCCCAACTGCTTAGCCAGATCGTCCAACGTGTCGGCCTTGAAGTACGCTCCCGTCTCCACACCTGCGTCCCACATGGCCACCAACTCGTCGGGAGTAAGCGGGGGCAAGGTGTAATCCATGCCGAACGAATACCACTCGTGCCCCTTGTCCAGGATGGCTTGCGGATAATTCGCCGTCCAGATGCCATACGCTACGTTGCCCGGCTGAGACAACAGGTGATTCGAGCTGTAAGGCGCCGAAATATCCTCGCGCTGGTAACGCTCGGTGTTCATGTTCACATTCAAACCCATGTGGAAGCCGCACGGCTCGTGGCTGCCGCCCCAGGCGCCCTGCATCATGGGCGCGTTCGGATACGCATGCTGCCACGCCGCACCAACCCACAGGCCCATCTTCTGACCGTCGCCGCCGTAGATGCCGGTGAGGTTGAAGCTGGTGTTGTAGTCGATCTCTCCCTGCTCGTAACCCACTAGCGGCAGCACCATCGGGCAGTACGCGGCCAGCATCTCCTTGTCGTTGGAGAAGTCGCCCGTGGCCAGCACCACAGCCTGCTTCGCGACGAACTTCACATAGCTGCCGTCGGCCATCTTCGAAGCGATAACGCCCGTCACGCGGCCCTTGTTGTCGTCCTCCCGGATGAGCTGCTCGGCCTTCGTGTCGTAGATAATCTCCACGCCCAGCTTCTGCGCCTTTGCTTCGAGCGCCTCCACGGCGCCCTGCTGGCCCGTCGACACCATGGCGCTGTTGCCCTCGGTGGAGAAGGCGTGCGCGTAGTTCGGCCCCAGGTCGAACGTGTTGTCGCGCTCCATGATGACCTGCAGGCCGCTCTCGCGGGCGATGTCGATCATCCAGTTCATAGCCTCTTCGGACTCGTTATAGCCGCGCATCCACTTCTGCTGGTCGACGGCGAACGAGGCGGCACGCATCTCGTGATAGTAGAACGGCACTGGATCGAACGGCTCGATGCCCAGCTCTTCCATCACCTTCGAGTTCTTCGCGTAGTTCGAGCCGCCGCGAGAGATAGGAGCGCTGGCCGCCGAGAACAGCGTCACCTTCGCGCCCTGCTCGGCCGCCGACACAGCCGTGGTGAAGCCGGACATGCCGCCGCCCACCACGATGATGTCGTTCTCCACCGTCTCGGTGATCTGATCATCGGGAACGGGCTCAGGCGGAATCATGAACGACCACTTCGGCATGCCGTCGGTCAGCTTGAGCACCGCGTCGGACGAGTTGATCGCGCCGTCCATTGCGGGCGATGCAGCCTTCGCCTCGTCGGTCGCGCCGCCGCTGGGCGTGCAGCCCACGATGCCCGCTGCCGCTGCTCCGGCCGCACCCACCGCTCCGAACTTCAGAAAATCACGACGCGAGAATCTTTGTTGCTTTCCCATGATGTGCTCCCTCCTGGTTAGATACCTGCCCCTTGCAGGCATCCCCATCTTACGTACCGAGCCGCATCGCAAGAAAGCAGCTTCGAGTTGCCCACCCGCAACTGTTTTCTGCTTGCGCTCCGATCATGATCGGAGGTATCAAGAAGGCGTCGGCATGCGCTATGCTGGGAGCCGACACGAAACGGCTTCTGGGAGGGGACCGTGGATATTCGGCAACTGGATTACTTCATCGTCGTGGCACAGCTGGGGAGTTTCACCAAGGCGGCCGACGAGCTTTTTCTGTCGCGCCAGGCGCTCAGCAAGGCCGTGCGCAACCTTGAGCACGAACTGGGGCAACCGCTACTGGCGAATCGCGACAACCATCTGGAGCTGACGGATGCCGGGCGCACGCTGCTCGACGATGCCGCTCCGGTTGTGGAAGCTTTCAAACAGCTGGAGCGCCGCCACGTCGGCTGCGTCGGCGCCCCTGCGCTGCGCCGAACGCTTTCGGTGGCCATGGCGCACGGCACGGCGCTCTCCATGCCTGATCGAGCCATCGACGCATTTCGGGAAGAGCATCCCGACATCGTGTTGTCGGTGGAGGAGGTGACCACGGAAACAGCCATCGACATGGTGCGCACGGGCGAATCCGACATCAGCCTCGTGGGATCGGCTCCGCAGTACCTCGAGGAATTCGACCCCATGCTGGTGGTGGAGACGGGCGTGTACGCGTTCGTCCCCGAAGACAACCCGCTCTCCGCGCGCAAAGAGCTGGAGCTGAGCGACCTCGACGGGCAGCCGTTCGTGACGTTCGGCAAGCGAAACCACCTGCACCGCTACTTCGTCGAGGCGTGCGAGGCGGCAGGCGCGCATCCAGATATCCTCATGACCACGTCCGACGCCGAACTACTCGTCCGAAGCGCCACGCAACAGCATGCGCTGTATTTCGGGTTTCCACCCCACGTGCTCAACGACCCGAAGGAGGGGTGCGCACTCGTGCGCATCGCCGTGCCGCATGCCAGTGCGTTCGGTACCTACGGCATAAAACGCAAAGGAGCGCCACTCTCGTCGTCGGCACGGCTTTTCTGGCAGTACCTGGGTTCGCTGTAAACGAAAAAACGCCCCCGCATGGGCGGGGGCGCGATAGCTCGGAGACGCTTGCGGCCTATTCCGCAGCAGCCAGCGGGGACGGCACGGAGTACACGCGCGCGGCGTTCTCCTGATCGAGGTCGTACAAGGCCTTCGCATCGGAGCCGAACAGCTTCATGCGGGTGATCATCTTGTCGGCGTTGTCCTCTTCCTCCTGCTGCTCCTCGATGAACCAGTCGAGGAACTTCATGGTGCGGTAGTCCTTCACCTCGGCAGCGGCGGCGTAGATGTCGTTGATGAGGCTGGTCACGTACTTCTCGTGCTCGAGCGCGGCCTCCAACGGCTCCAGGAACGTGGTGAATTCCTTGTCGGGCTGATCGATGGCCAGCAGCTTCACCTTGCAACCGTTCTCGTGCAGGTAGTTGCGGAAGATAAGAGCATGGTCGCGTTCTTCCTTGGCCTGGATCTCGTACCAGTTGGCAAAGCCCTCGAGACCCTCCTCCTCGTAGTAGTCGGCGAAGGACAGATACAGATACGAAGAGTACAGCTCCTTGTTGATCTGATCGTTCAGCAATTCGTACACGCGTGCGTCCATGAGCATCTCCTTCTTGGGTCGTACGGGGGTGCAAACAGGTTGGGCACCCCGTTTCATCTGCGTATATGATAAACCTCATAAGGCTTTCCGACGAGGTTCGCGCGCACGCTCGCGCCAAATCAACACAGCGGCCAACCGGATGCCAGATGCTTATTCGACCTCTTCGGCCAAGTCGAGCAGCTCGCCCTCTTCGCTCGCCCTCCGCGCGGGTTCGCCCGCCGCATGGAGCCGCCCTATGGCCGCCACCACCTCGCTCAGCACTACAGCCACGATGTAGATCGACAGGACGCTCGACCACAGCAACTGGGCGTGAGCGCCGAACAGCTGAAATACGGTCATGCCGACCGCCACGCTGGCCGCACAGCTTGCGCAAAACGCAGCGAACACTTTGGAGAATCCCACGTCGGAACTCTTCGCCATCCACAACAGAACCACGAGGCCCAGCACATTCATCAACGCCACGCCCAAATAGGAGATGGTAGAGAACAGCATCAGCCCCGACAAGGCGCCGGTAGCGTTGGCGATCGGGCACACAAGCATGAGAGCCGCTGCAACGGGAAGCGCTATACGGTAGAACGCTTGAAGAATGCCGCCTCGCGCGCGGTACGCGTGCGCAACTACCCACCATACCACTATGGCTAGCAGCAGATACGCCATCGGCTTGTACGCGACGTCCCCGGACTCGACACCGATCCGATCGGACCATAGCGTCAAACCGATCGTGAAGAAGTTGAACATGAGGCCGGCAACCGCCGCCCATCCCTTCTGCATGACTTCGCGCATGGTTTCGAGCGGCTTTACCGCGACGACGCTGCGCAAGCCGGCCTTGATTTCGTCGGCCTGCACGATCTGGCTCGCCAGCAAGGGCAGCGCCCCGCACGATACCAAGACGAGCATTCCAAGGCAGAACAGAAACGGCGTGCCGGCATGCGACACCACGAACCACCAGCACGAGGCCGCCAGGAATGCCAGCATCGTGTTGAGCAGTGCCCCTTGGTAGGAAAACAGACGATAGTAGCGACCCCATTGACGCAGCAGGCAGGTCAGGCCGAAGCCCAGGAACAAACCAGCACCCGCAGCGCTCACCGGAGTAGGCAAAACCTGGTAGAGCAGCGCGCACAACACGCCCGCGATCGATGCGAGCAACCCTACGCCGATGGACCAGCGTCGCTTCTCGCCGTCGTGCGCCGAGACGAACACGACGACACACAACGCCACCACGCCCGCAAGGAAAGAATGGATGAACAGATCCGCCGCCCCTTCGAGCGCATAGGCGCCCAGCAGCAGATTGTCGGCATGCAGGCATAGCGCGAATCCGGCAAGAACGCAGGACAGCGCCAAGCCCATGGGCGACCACTCGCGAGCATATTTCGTGATACCGTTGATCAGATTACCTTTCCATGAAGCGATCTATTATAGTGCAAAAGCACGTAAACGCAGGTAACAGATACCAGATCGGCCGCGTGAGAAGTCCTTGATCCCAGCGTTGCGCAGCGGAAACGCTCGGCAGCCCGCAAACGCACGCGCGCCGCCCCGGAGGAGCGGCGCGCGGAACATCAGGCTGGGCGATGCCCGTTACAACATGGGCACCACCATGGTCAGCGGCAGGGCCGCGACCACCACCAGGTAGCGCAGCAGGAAGCCGCCCACCAGCACGCCCGCGTCGGACGCGGCGCTGATCCAGTGAGCTTTGCGGCTCTCCTCGAACTCCTTCGGGCTGAAGAACAGAAGCCACGTCTCCAGCGCTGTGGGCAGCACGAGGCCGATGAGCACGAGCCCGATCCAGAACAGCGGCGCGTATCCGCCGACCAGCAGCGACATCACCGAGTTCCAGCCGGCCGTGGAATTCGTGCACGTGATGAACATGAGCGCAGCGATCAGCACAAGCTCGATGACGGGCAGGCAGAAGTGGAACTTCTTGAGCACGCCCACGCGGTTGAACTCGTCAGCGTGCCTGAAGATGCCGATGAGCAGCACCGACGCCGCACCGGTGGACATGGCCGACACGAGGAACAGGATGGGCAGCAGCGCGTTGTTCCACAGCGGGAACGTCTTGCACACGCCCAGCAGGGCGCCCGTGTACATGGCCACGGCCACGCCGAACACCACGCCGGCGATATCGAGCCACACCGGCACGCGCTTCTTCATGAAGTCGAGGACCACCACGACCAGCGATATCACCGTGAAGCCGCCGAGGAACACGACGCCCCAGGTCATGACCGATCCGAAGTTCGTCAGCAGCAGGGCGAAGCGCAGCGGGTTCATGAGGCCCGCCTTCGCATCGAACATCAGCAAGCACAGGCCGATGATCACCACGATAGGCGCCACCAGATGCCCGATCTTGCGCATCGACACGGCCTCGGGATGTCGCCACCCCAGAAAAGCCGAGGTCACGAACGCGCCGCCGCCGAGACCGGCGAGGAACAGATACCATGCGATGATGGCACCCCAAATAGGTTCAAACGTCATCGTTCATCACCTCACGTAAAATACTTTGGACTTGGTCAGGTCGCCCGCGATAGGCTGCGCGTTCGTCGCGACGATCTCCTTCGAGATGTCGCTGTCCGGGTCGTCCAGATCGCCGAACATACGCGCCCCCGTCAGGCAAGCCTCCACGCACGAGCACATCTTCGTGCCCGTCGTCTCGGCCGACACCGTGCAGAAGCGGCACTTGTCCACCGCGCCCGTCTCCTCGTTGCGCACGCGCACCTGGTAGGGGCACGCCGCCATGCAGTACAAACAGCCGATGCAGCGGCCGTGGTCCACGCCCACGATGCCGTCCGCGCCGATATAGGCGGCGCCGGTGGGGCACACCGCCACGCAGGGGGCGTCCTCGCAGTGCATGCACTGCAAAGGCACCGTCTCCACGCGCACGTTGGGATACGTTCCCACCTCGTGCTCCTCGTAACGGATGAAGTCCTCGGTGGGCAACAGGTTGTTCTGGCGCTGGCAGGCCACGCGGCAGGCGTAGCAGCCGATGCACTTCTTCGTGTTGATGAGCATTCCGTAGCGAGCCATTACGCACCTGCCTTCTTAACGTTGACGACCGTCTCCTGCGTGCAGGCCGACCCGTAGCCCGGCTCCATGCGGAAGGGAACGTAGTCCATCTGGCGCAGGCCCACCTCGTAGGCGGTGTGCTGGTCGGGCGACGAGCAACCGTAGTGGCTGGGCATGTACAACGCCGTCGGGTTGATGCGCTGCGTGACCTTCACGCGCACGCGACCCGTGTGCTGGCCGTTGGACACCTCCACCTCGTCGCCGTCGGCGATGCCGCGGCGGGCAGCCGTGTCGGCGTTCATCCACACGCGCGTGAGGTCGTAGTCCTTCGTGATCTGCATGAGGTCCTCGATGTTGGCCGTCTGGGTGTGGCTGTGGATGGCCTGCTTGCCGCCGATCAAGCGCAGCTCGTCGCCCATGGGCATGACAGCCGGTTCGACCCACACCGGATAGGGCGACAGCCCCGCCTTCTCGCACGCCTCGCTGGCGAACTGCACCTTCTCGGTGGGCGTCTTCCACTTCGGCGTGGAGCCGTAGGAGAACTCCTTTTCGGGGAAGTGCGCCGTGCCCGTCTTCTTCAGCGCTTCCAGCGACAGCCCCACGGTTTGGAGCTGAGCGTCGGCCAGCTCGTCCACGCTGAACTGGAAGTACTCGCCCACGCCGCACGCCTCGGCCAGCTCGGAGAAGATCTGGTCCACCGGACGCGTGTTGGGATGCACCTTCTCCAGCACCTGGTCGCGCAGCGCGACAGCCGGCACCTTGCCACCGATGAACTCCGGCAGCTCGAGGCGCTCGAGGTAGCTGGTATCGGGCAGCACGTAGTCGGCCAGCAGGGCCGTTTCGGACATCTGCACGTCCACGACCACCATGAGGTCCAGCTGCGACAGCGCGTCAGCCAAGTACGCCGTGTTCGAATAACCGGCGGCCATGTTCGAGTTGTAGAAGAACATGCCCTTGATGTCGCCGTTCTTGGCCTGCTCGGCGGCGAAGAGGTTCGTGCCCATGCTGGTCAGCGCCAGCGGGTACTCCTCGGTGCCGGCGATCTTGTTCTCGGGCTTCGGCACGCTGGGGAACTTCTCCTTGTCCACATCGCCCGCAGACACGCTGGGCGTGAAGATGGCGCCGCCCTCCTGGTTCCAGCAGCCCAGCAGCGTGTTGAACAGGCATACTGCGCGCGCCGTCTCGCCGGAGTTCGCGTACGAGCAGCCGAACGCGCCGCGCCAGCTGGGCTCGATGGACGCCGCGGGGGCCGCTTCGGCGAACTCCACAGCCAAACGCGCGATAGTGGTTGCGGGGATGCCGGTGATCTTCTCGGCCCATTCGGGCGTGCAGTCGGCCAGCGACGCGGCCCAATCCTCGAAACCCACCGCGTTATCGGCCACATACTGCTTGTCGTACAGGCCGCGCGTCACCAGCACGTTCGACATGGCCAGCAGGAAGGCCAGGTCGGTACCGGGGTTGATAGGCACCCATTCGTCGGCGAACGCGATGGAGTTGTTGCAGCGCGGATCCACCAGCACGATATGCGCGCCGTTTTCGTGGGCGCGCTGCAGCTCTGCCACCGAGCTGGGGCGAATGGCGTCGGCGTAGCTGCGGCCGATGAACATCGTCATCTTGGAGTTCTCCATGTCGGACGCATAGCTGGCCGCGCCGATGGCCTGGGTGAAGCCGCTTTCCTTCGACAGATTGCAGGCAGCGCCGTGCGTGTACACGTTCGCCGAGCCCAGCGCGTTCATGAAGCGCTTCGTGTAGTACTTGCCCGACGGACGCGGATCCTGCACCATGGCAAGCGCCTGCGGCCCCTTGTCGGCGATGATGGCCTTCACCTTCTCGGCGATCTCGCTGTAGGCCTGATCCCACGAGATGGCCTCGAATGCGCCCTTGTCGTTCTTCTTGAGCGGATCGGTGAGGCGGTCCTTCGAATAGGCGATCTGGGAATAGCCGTAGCCACGGGCGCAGAGCTTGCCCTGGGCGTACGGATGGTCCTCGTCGCCGATAAGCTTCGTCAGGCGCCCGTCGACGACGTACGCCGTGAAACCGCATTTGCTCGAGCAGGCGTTGCACAGCGAATGGACGGTCTTGGTTTCTCCCCCTTGGGCCCCGTCATCAGCGTGCGCCTGCTCCCAAGCGTCGAAGCTCACATAGCCGGCCGCCGCCGTGAGCGCGACCGCTCCGGCGCTGCCAGCCAGGAAGCTCCGCCTGGTTATAGCGTGTTCTGACATAGCTGCTTCCTCTCTTATATGCATGCGTGTAAACGATTGCGTTCGGCACGCGCATCCGCGTCGACCCCTTGCTCGCCAGCACCCGACGTCAACGCCAGATGCTCCCGCATGCCCACGAGCACGTCGACCAGCCCGATGTAGAACCGGGCGTCGTCGGCAAGCTCCAGCAGGCGCATGCGATACGCGGTGAGCCACGAGAACCGCTCCAAAACGAATTGGCGGGCGGCATCTCGCATCCCCGACCGCAGCAGCACGGCTGCAAGGTCGAGCTCGAGCGCCAGATGATCCGGGCACGCCGAAAATTCCGGCGGCACCCGCATGCCCATGCGCTCCACGAGATCGCGCATATAGCGCGCCGAATCTCCCTGGTACATGCCCTCGGCTTTCGAGAACGGAGACGGCAGCGGCCCGTTCGACCACGTCGTGTACAACGACTCTGCCGGCACTGCCGATTCCGGCAGCCCTCCCGTGAAGTGGCGTGCGGCGAACAGCCGCTTCTCGTCGTACGTCGGCGGCGTGAACAGCGCCTTCACCTCTCCGGCGGAAAGGAACTCCTGAAGCGGGCAGCGGCTGCGGACGCGGGCTATCGGGCTGGTCGGCTCGCCGAGCGCGTCGTCGTCCTGCAAGCCGCGCCGAGCGGCGTCAAGAAAATCCGACCACAGCGGGCCGTCTACCAGTTGCTTCCACTCGTCTTGCCCGACGGGCGCGAAACACATCGACAGCACCGTGAACATCTCGTCGTATTCCATGGCTTTTGCCTCCTTTCCGCATCTCTTCGGATCGGCCGCGCTTTCAGCGGGCCGAAACCGGACATGTCCAGCGATCGCGCCTACGCTTGCACGAGGGTCGTCGTCCTCACGACGCCCTGGTCGATGACCTTCTGCGCGATATCCTCCCAATCGATGAACTTGATGGCGCCGTTCGGGCACTGCTCGGCGCAGCGTCCGCACGAAATGCACTTCGTGGATACGCCGGTCTCGCTGTCGACGCGCGGCATGTTCCACGGGCACGCCTGGCTGCACATGCCGCAGCCGATGCACTTCTTCGTGTCCACCGTGCGCGCACCGGACTCTTCGTCGGCGTAGATCGCGTGGACCGGGCAGTAGTTCATGCATGCCGGGTCGGCGCACTGCTTGCAGTGCTCGACAGTGAACTCGCAGTTATCGTAGATGCCGTCCTTGGTATCGACGCTGGCACCGAAGTTGTAGTTCGGCCACACGCGCACGCGGGCTATGTGCTGGCACACGCGACCGTCGTTCTTCAGCGTGCACATCATCTCGCAGCGCTGGCAGCCCGAGCAGCGGGCACGGTCGGTCACGATCATCTTCGTGGGCGTGGTGCGTATCTCGATGCGCCCCGAAGCGATCGAGGCCGACGTGACGCCCCACGATGCCAGCACGCCGCCGACCACGAGGCCGGCAACGCCGCAGCCGGCCATTGCCAGCACCGTGCGGCGCGTAAAGGTTTTCTGCTTGGGCTCCTCTTCGGGCCCGGCGCTCTGAGGCGCGGGCGCGGATGCGTTCGTCTCCGGCGCAGCGGCCGGGAAGCTCGTATCCTCGGAGGTGTTCTGGTTCAGATTGGAATCTGACATAGCCTAGTGCTCCCTCCCTCACATAGGTACGGTGAGTGTCATTTTCCTCGTCCCGTCGTCGCGCGAGTGTTCGATGCCCCTTTTAGGGGAACCGCCCCGAATGGAACGTTCGCGGCGACGGCTTGCGCTCGATATCGCTCCGCGCGCAGCCCCACACAACGCACGAAAGTATAGGATGGCCCCGTGCACGGCCCCTCCCCTCTTTGAGGTACTTTTTACCGCTGATCGGCTAGTTCCTCAAAATACCCTCAAAGAGGGGATGTCTCGTCCGCCTCTGTCGGCATACTGGCGAACGACGATTGTTGTCAGCGCTCGCATCGCCCACGCAGGTTCCCACACAACACCGAACCTCAGTAATCTATCCAAGATTTGGAGATGCAACATGGCTGACGAAACATCGTATGGATGGGCCGGTAAGATCCTCCGCGTCAATCTGAGCACGGGCTCGATCACGACGCAGCCGACCGACCCCTACAAGGAGTACATCGGCGGCATGGGCTTGGCCAACAAGATCATGTACGACGAAGTGCCCGCCGGCACCGACCCCTTCTCCCCCGAGAACAAGCTCATCTTCGCCGTGGGCCCGCTGACGGCTTCCGGCGTGCCCCTGGCCGGCCGCACCACCATCTGCTCGCTGTCCACGTTCACGAAGGATCATCTTGTGGTGGACGCCCACTGCGGCGGCATGATCGGCGCGAAGATCAAGCTGGCCGGCTGGGACGCCGTGGTGCTGGAGGGCGCGTCCGACCATCCCGTGTACCTCAACATCGTCGACGACAAGGTGGAGATCAAGGACGCCGGCTTCGTGTGGGGCATGGGCACCCGCGAGGCCACCGAGATGCTGAACCGCAAGGAAGGCGTCGAGGCATGCGTGGCCACCATCGGCCCCGCCGGCGAGAACCTGCTGCCGTACGCGTGCATCATCAACGCGCGCAACCACTCCGCCGGCGCCGGCACGGGCTCGGTGATGGGCTCGAAGAACGTCAAGGCGCTGGTGGTGCAGGGCAACGGCAGCGTGAACGTGAAGGACCCGCAGGCAGTGGCCGACCTGTCCGACTACATGCTGCGCGAGGTCATCGGCTCCAATAACAACCACGTGGTGCCGCAGACGCAGCAGGAATGGGCCGAGTTCTACGACAAGGGCTCCCGTTGGTCCGCGCGCAGCGGCCTGACCTGGGGCATGGCAGAAGGCGGCCCCATCGACACGGGCGAGCCGAAGCCGGGCGAGCTGAACACGGTGGGCTATCGCTGCATGAAGTCGGTGTACGACCTGGGCGAGGTGGCCGAGAAGTACACCATCAAGATGGACGGCTGCCACGGCTGCCCCATCCACTGCTACTCCGACCTGCGCACCGAGCGTACCGGCGAGCTGGGCGGCAAGACCACGTCGGGCAACACCTGCGCGGCCAACTTCCCGTTCAAATACATGGAGGGCATCCTCAAGACGGGCATCGCCGAGGACAGCGAGTCGGGCATTGTATGGAACACGCTGATCGGCACCACCATTGACGAGTTGGGACTGTGGTGCAACTACGCGCAGCTGTGGCGCGACCTGGCGCACTGCATCAAGGCTGGCGTGTTCGACCGCGTACTTCCCGAAGAGGAGAAGGCGAAGTACGACTGGCAGCGCATCTACAACGACGACCCCACCATCATGGTGGAGCTGCTGAACGACATCGCCCGGAACGACTCCGAGATCGCCCACATCGCCTACGGCCCGTACCACTGGACCGAGCGCTGGGACGACAAGGGCTGGTTCGATCAGCAGCCCAGCCAGCTGATCAACTACCGCGGCTGGCCCGTGCACCACGCCATCGAGTGCTTCGGCCAGGTGGGCGGCGTGTACAACATGATGTTCAACCGCGACGACATGATCCACTCGGCCGTGAACTTCCAAGGCTGCGGCCTGCCCTTCGAGCTGAAGCAGGAAATCGCCGAAGAGGTGTGGGGCGGCAAGGACGCCATCGACCAGAACA
This sequence comes from Eggerthella sp. BIOML-A1, assembly GCF_009875595.1. Classification (NCBI taxonomy): domain Bacteria; kingdom Bacillati; phylum Actinomycetota; class Coriobacteriia; order Eggerthellales; family Eggerthellaceae; genus Eggerthella; species Eggerthella sp. BIOML-A1. The sequence continues at coordinate 80,063 of NZ_WWRZ01000001.1, forward strand.
AGAACTACACGCCCATGAACGAACGCAAGGCGAACTTCGCCTGGTGGAGCGTGGTCACCGACGTGCTGCACGACTCGCTGACGCTGTGCAACTGGACGTGGCCCATGACCATGAGCCCCACGAAGGCGCGCAACTACCGCGGCGACCTGGACCTGGAGGCCAAGTTCTTCAAGGCCGTCACCGGCGAGGACGTGACCACCGACGACCTGTACCAGGCCGGCGCCAGAATCATGACGCTGCAGCGCGCCAACACCGTGCGCGGCATGACGAAGGAAGACGGCACCAGGGGCGAGAACGACATGCGCAACGTCCATGATGTGATGTGCGCCTGGACGTTCGATATCGACCCGGACAAGAAGCCTTTCACCGAGGGCACCATCAAGATGGACCGCGACGACTTCCAAACCGCCCTGGGCATGGTGTACGACACGTTCGGCTGGGATCACGAGAAGGGCTGCCCGACGGCCGCCTGCCTCGACCAGTACGGCATGGCCGACGTGAAGGAAGAGCTGGACAGCCTGGGTCTGCTGCCGTAGAGCAATCCTCCGCAGGGCCGCAACCCCTCCGCGGCTTTCGCCCCCTACGAGAACGCCCCGAATCCGGGGCGTTCTCTTTTCCGGCAGGAACCGGGGGCGCAGCAGGTTGTCATCCCGAACGCAGCGCGTCAGCGCGAAGTCGAAGGATCCCATGCAACGATAGCCACGGCGTTTTCCGCTGGCGCCGCGCGGGATCCTTCGACTCAGCTCCCTACGGTCGCTGCGCTCAGGATGACGGGGCTCTACGCATTCGCCATCTTCAACTCCACTCTCGTGGATCTCAAAGAACAGTGCTCGCAGATCATGCAGGGGACGCTCAGGGAGTTGCAGGGGACGACTGCGTCAAGCTCTTCGAGGGAGGCCCCTTGGCGAACGAGATAATCGCCGATGAGGGCGCGGACGGCCTCGATGGCGAAATGGAGCGTGTACACCTTGTCCACGGGAACCTCGTCGAGCGCCGTCTTCACGTCGTCGGTCGTGATGGCCAGCGCCTCGTCGAACGTGCATCCTTCGAGCATGGAGCACACCACGCTGGCGCACCCCGTGACGGCCAGGCAGCCGCGCGTCTTGAAGCCGGCGCGCACGAACGTCCGCGTGTCGGGGTCGATCACGGCGAACAGGCGCAGCGCCACCTCTCCGCGCTTCGACTTGCCCACCATGCTCTGGGCGTTGAACCCTTCGGGGGCGCCGCCGTTGCGGAAGTTCGCAACCACGGACAGCAGCGTGTCGGAGTAGCCCGTCACGCCGTCCTCGATCTCGGTTTGGTACACGTCGGCCGTGCGCAGCACATGGCGATCCTGCACCTCGCGGTACACGTTGCGAGCTTCGTCTTCCATGGAAAACCTCTCTTTCTAGCAAGATCCTGCAACTCCGCGCCTGCAGCGCTTCGCTCAGGACGACTAATGCAAGTACGCCGAACGGGCGCGATAGCGTTTACAGAAACATGTCGCGCTCGACGGAGTTCCACTCTGCGAGCGACTTGGCGTAGGCGGGCGTCAGGTACTCGGTGGAGAAGTAGTACACGTCGCCGTTCGACGCAGCGACGGTGTCGAGGTCCGGATAGGCGCCGCTGTCGCGCACGGTGCGCCACAACTCGTCGATTTCATCGGCCGACAGGTTGAACGGCTCGTTGGACAGCGACGACGCCTCCATGGGGCGCGGGTACTTCCGCGATTCGTCGCGCACGCACTCCACGAACGTGAGCACGCGATCGTCCTCGCTGGCGAGGAACGACCACCGCGCGTACGCATCGGTCATGCGCTCGGTGGAGTACAGGTAGTAGCTGTGCTTGCCGATGAGCGCAACGATATCGTCGCAGGGAACGCACGGGGGGTCGGCCGGGGTTTCGGCATCCTGTGCGCTATCGCGCCGCTCGGGATCCTTCGACTCCGCGCCTTCGGCGCTGCGCTCAGGATGACGGAGCTCCTCTGAGGCTTCGGAGCTGCGCTCGGGCTGGCGTGGCTCTTCTGCGCCCTTCGCCGTCGCAGCGCCTTCCGACTCGGGCTCCTCCTCCGTGCGCAGAATGCGGGGAACGCCCACCGCACGGGTCGCCGTGCGAACGGGGGTCGCAGAAGCCGCAACGACGCGCGCGTCGCGCTCAGCCCTGCGATCCTCAAGGTACTCGTACACGAACATCTCCCAGTCTTCGGCCGAGAAATGCGCCGGTACGAGGCCCGCCTTCAACCACTGCGACGGCTGAACAAGCTTGGCATCCGCAGACTGCGCGCGCACGTCATCGAATACCGCCGTCAGAAACAGACGCTCGACCTCTTCGTCGCTCAATTGCGCCTCGGCAGCTTCCCCCTCGCGACTATCGGCAGCCGTTTCGGCAACACGCTCCCATGCGGGCATCGCTATAGGCGCGCTGACGCTTTCCGCTTCGTCGGGAACCTTCAAACCGAGCGATTCGATATCTTCTCCTTGTTCAGCCATAGCCCGGATCACTTCGTCTCGAATTCGCTGAGCTTCTAAGTCAACCACCGCATCGCTCCTTTCCCCTGCGTTGTTTTTCGTATGGTATGATGACCCACGGCGCGCATCCGCCATCCCCTCTTTGAGGATAAATCGAGGTGAATGGAGGACGCGTCCGCGTCGACTACGTACCAAGCACGGGGAGGGAGTGTACGGTTGGGCGCACGCACGACAACAGCACCGACTCCAACAGGCGCCGAGCAAAACCAGGCCCGCAACGGACTCGAGGGAGCGGCACATCGCTTCGCGCCGCTCTGGCCGCTTATCCTTGGTCTGGCTTTCGGGCGGGCCGGACTGATCGTCGCCAGCTATGGAAGCTACACCAGCACCGACGAAGGTATTTTCACCGACGGCGCCATGCTGGTGGCATTAGTCGTCTTGGCTTTGTTCCTGGTCTTCATCGTCCTCAGCAAACGAACGATCAGCAAGCACGTCACCAACGTGATCATGCGCACATGCGTCGCACTGGAAGCGTTTGTGCTGATGGCTCTCGCCGTATTCGACCTTTTCGGCATCGGCGACGAAATCGAGCGCTTCGCGCTGAGCTCGCTGTGCACCCTCGTGTCGTCAGGCGCCATCTATTATTGGCTGCGCCGCGCCCGCGGAACGAGCACGACCACGGCTGCCGTCTTCGTGTTCGCCGCGCTCATCATCAGCGAAGTGGAGATTTATCTGTGCACGCTGCTGCCCGTATTCGCGGGAAACTTCGTTGCCGCCGCGCTCGTGCTGCTGCAATATCCCTGCATAATATGGGCGCGCAGGCAACGCCAACCGCATGACATCGTCTCGCCAACGCAGGCCAACGATTACTTCGGATTCTCAAAAACCATGTTGCAAAGCAAGCAGTTCCTCACTGCCACTGCACTGGGCATCGGATGCCTGTCTATCGTAATCGGCTTGCTGCGCGGCTACCCCGACGGCACCTCCATCGCGTTCACGCCCGCTACGCGCATCGTGTACGCTGCGCTGACCATCGGTGTGAGCGCCGCGTTGATCGTATTGGTGCTGAAGCGGCGAGAACGCGTCATGACCGTAGGGATTTTCGTGATCATGGAGCTGCTGGCCTGCTTCGCGCTGATCGCCTATGCCGGATTTCCCGACATGCTGGACATAGGAGCGGTATTCACCACCACGCTCAACGCGCTCATGGTGGGATTCACCTGGTACGTCATCATCGCGTTCATGAGCTACGGCTGGCGCGACCCGTATTACTACGCCATCGCGGGATGGCTGGTGTGGCTGGGCTGCCGCGCCGTTGCGCGCATCGCGTTGCTGGCGACTCACGAGCTGTTCTCCAACGACATGCTCATGAGCGCCGCGATGGGCACCATGGTGGTCCTCTCCACGCAAGTGGTGTTCGTGCAATTCCTCAATATCACGCGTCGCAACGCCGAGGAACAGGAGGAGCAGAGCGCACGACGACAGAGCATGCTCAAGATCATGGGACTCGACGAACACGAAAGCCTTGCGGACATGCGACAGGCCTCCATGAAGCACAACGCCGAAGAGATGGGCAAGCAGTTCCTGTTGTCCGATCGGGAGATCGAGGTGATGGCGCTGTATGCGCTCGGCTACACGCAGAAGCGCGTGGCCGAAGAGCTGTTCATCACGCAGGGCACGGCGCATGCCCACATCAAGCGAATCTACGCTAAAACCGGCTTGCACTCCCGTCAGGAGATCCTCGACTATCTTGAACAGTACGCGTCGTAGAATAGGATGCCGGCGCTCGCCGCGCATACGGCATGCGTCGGCAGACGAAGAGACGAGAGAAGACCCTGGGGGAACGGGATGCCGAATCTCATCGACATAGCGCAACACCTGGCCGAGCGACCGATGGTGGCGCTGCTGCACGAAGAGCGCTGCTTGCCGGAGCGCGATCTGGGCTCCACCTGCACGCGCTGCGCCGAAGCGTGCCCGGTCGACGCGATCGCCGTCGGGTTGGAGCGCGATGCGGAAGCGTCGCCCGCCGCCGCGTACGGCTCCGTGACGAAGGACGGTCCGGCCGGACCGCGTATCGACGACGATGCCTGCGTGCGCTGCGGCCGATGCGTCACGGCGTGCCCCACCGCCGCGCTTTTGGCGATAGCACCGCTCGACGACGACGCGCTGTTGGAAGCGAGCGTGCGGGCGGGAGCCGCGGCGGCGAAGCGGGCGGCGGGTTTTGCAGCGGAAGAGGCCGAGGGTCAGGGAGATTCGATCGGGACGCGCGATGCGGAAGCCCAGGTCGAGGCTCCGCAAGCCGCAGTCGCTCCCGCTTGCGCTGGATTCGCGTGCGAGCGCGCCCTGCGCGCGGGTCGCATCGATGCCGAGCGTACGGTCGCCCTTCCCTGTATGGCGTGGGTGGACGAAGCGCTCATCGTGCACATGGCGTGCTCGGGCGCGCAGCGCATCGCGTTGCTGACGGCTCCGTGCGCCTCGTGCGAGTACGCTGAAGCCGTCGTGGACCTTCCGAAAACGGTGCGTTCCGCCCAACGCATCCTCGACACGTGGCAGTTCGACGCCGCCGCGAGCATCGTCGAAACCGTCGACGATATAGCCGCGACAGAGGACGAGGACGCCGCAGGCGAAGTGTCGCGGCGCGGCCTGTTCTCGCAAGCGCGCTCGGCGCTGGTGGAGGCGGCCGCCGATGCAGCGTCGGCGCAGATGGACGCGCTGACCGGCCGAAACACCGCCGACGCTCCCGAGCCCGAGCCCGACCGCCGCCGCTGGCAGCTGCTGGACGACCTGCACGCTGCGGGCCTCCCGGCTGGCGATGCCGTCGTGCCGCGCGCGCTTGCACCGCGCGTGGACATCGATCCCGAGCGCTGCTCGGGCTGCGCGCTATGCGCGGGCTTCTGCCCCACGCAGGCGCTGCGCAAAGCCGGCAAAGCGCCAGGTGGGCGCACCCTGCTGGAATTCGATGCCGCGCTCTGCCGCGATTGCGGCACCTGTACCGAAACCTGTCGCTACGGCGCCATCTCCTGCGAGGAGACGCTCACCGTCTCCGAGCTGTTCGCGCTCGAGCCGCGCGCCATCGTCATACCCAAGCGCCGCGTGCTTCCCAGCCGCCGCTGACCGCGGACGATTCGCAACACCGCCCGCCTGCTACCATACCCCCTCATCAGAAAGGAACCGACGCCACGATGCTCCACTTCGACAGCGACTATATGGAGGGTGCCCATCCCGCTATCCTCGAACGCCTGGCCGCCACCAACTTCGACCAGACCTCCGGCTACGGCACCGACGAGGTGTGCGCCGCCGCCCGCGAGCGCATCCGCGAAGCGTGCGCGTGCCCGCACGCGAACGTGTACTTTCTGGTGGGAGGCACGCAGGCCAACGCCGCCGTGGCCGACCAGATCCTGCGGCCCTGGGAGGGCATCGTGTCGGCGACCACCGGCCACATCACCGCGCACGAAGCCGGCGCCGTGGAGGCGTGCGGGCGCAAGACGCTGCCGCTGCCGCACGTCGACGGCAAGCTGGTGGCCGCCGACGTGCGCGCGCTGTGCGAGGCGTACTGGGGCGACGAGAACCGCGAGCACATCGTGGCACCGGGCGCCGTGTACATCTCGCACCCCACCGAGTACGGCACCGTGTACTCGCTGGCCGAGCTGGAGGCGTTGGCGCAGGTGTGCCGCGACTTCGACATGAGGCTGTTCATGGACGGGGCGCGTCTGGGCTACGGCCTGGCCGCCGTGGGCGCCGACGTCACGCTGGCCGACATCGCACGCTTGTGCGACGCGTTCTACATCGGCGGCACAAAGGTGGGCGCGTTCTGCGGCGAGGCCGTGGTGTTCACGAAGCCGGGGCTGGACGACCACTTCTTCACGCTCATGAAGAAGCGCGGGGCGCTGCTGGCGAAGGGCCGCTTTCTGGGTTTGCAGTTCGACGTGCTGTTCGGCCAGGAGGACGGCGAGCTGCGCTACCAGCACATCGGGCGCCACGCCGTCGAGCTGGCGCAGCGCATCGCCGAGGGCTTCCGCGCGAAGGACTACGAGCTGGCCATCGACTCGCCGACGAACCAGCAGTTCGTCATCCTGGACGACGAGACGAAGGAGCGCCTGGCCGAACATGCGTCGTTCGGCTTCTGGGAGCGCACGCCCGACGGCCGCACCGTCGTCCGCTTCGCCACCAGCTGGGCCACCCGTCCCGAAAGCGTGAACGAGCTTCTGGCGCTGCTGTAACACGATAAAAGCCCCGGCTCGCTTTACGGCGAGCCGGGGCTTCGTTGCGTTCTTGGCGCGAGCGCTCGTGCTACGGCTGCGGCACGAGCGGCGGGAACTGGGGCAGCTTCGGGGTTCCCATGCGCAGGCTCAGCTGCACCTCGCAGGGCTTGCAGGCCTGGCTCAACTCCACGTCGCTTTGCACCGACATGTACATATACGTATCGACGGCATCCCAACCCGTGATGCGCATGAGCAGGCGCTGCATCTCCTTCGAGACGTTCATCAGAGCCTCGTCGAACTCCTGCGCGCTGGCGTTCACGTACCACTTGCCGTGCGGGCCGAACGTCTCCAGCACGGGCCAGTTCAGCTCGAAGTCCTTCACCAGCGACACCTTCACCGTGATCTCGGCCGCGATCTCGATGCCCGTGCCGCACAGCTCGGCATCGCCCATGGTGGCGTGCACGTCGCCCATTTGCAGCAGCGCGCCCGGCACGCGCACGGGGAAGTACATACGCGTGCCCTTCGTGATCAGCTTGTTGTCCAGGTTGCCGCCGTGCGCGCCCACGAAGCCGTCGATGACGTCCTCGCCGTCGGGCGCGGTGCCGATGACGCCGATCATCGGGTCGATGGGGAACTTCACGCCGTTGAAGTCGGCCATGCCGTCCTCGATGGGGATGATCTTGCTGCGGTAATCCGTCGTTTGGTACAGCGGTCCGCAGTGGTCGTCGGTGGCGATTACGCCATGGTCGGCCACTTGCACGTCGTAGATATCCACCACCAGCACGTCGCCCGGCTCGGCGCCCTCGATGTACACGGGGCCGGCCGCCGGGTTCGTGAACCCGTACGAGAAGTTGAGATCCTTCATGGTGACATCCTCGTTGGGGATGCGCCCGGCGAAGCAATCCTGCGTCTTGAACAGCAGCACCTCGCCCGGTTGCGCGGTCGCGCACGGCGCGTTGTCCTTGGAAAACGCCAGAACCTGATCGGTGATAACCTGCATGAAGTCCTCCTTCTACGACAGCCCCAGCCACGTGGCGAACTTCGGCACGTAGCCCATGACGAATATGATGATGATAAGCGCCGGAATGCCGAACTTCAGCCACAATTTCGACCAAGCCGGGAATTTCACGCCCTTGCCCGTGTCGGCCTCAGCCAGGAAGTTGTCCCAGCCCCAACCGCCCTTCGTCACGCAGAACAGCACGTAGAACAAGCTGCCCAGCGGCAGCAGGTTGTTCGACACGATGAAGTCCTCGATGGACTGGATGTCGCCGATGGCCGGAACCTGCACGCCCGCCAGCACGTTGAACCCAAGGGCGCACGGCAGGCTGAGCACCGTCACGATGATGGCCGTGCGGGCGACCGCCGTCTTGCGCGTCCAATTCCATTTGTCCATCGACCAGCTGATGAGGTTCTCGAACACCGCGATGATGGTGGACAGCGCGGCGAAGCTCATGAACACGAAGAACAGCGCGCCCCACAGCTGCCCCAGCGGCATCTGGTTGAACACGCTGGGCAGCGTGACGAACACGAGCCCCGGTCCGCTGCCCGGCTCCACCGCGAACGCGAAGCACGCCGGGAAGATGATGAGGCCCGCCACAAGCGCCACCGCGGTGTCCAAACCGCAGATGCGCAGCGCCTCGCCGGTGAGCGAGCGTTCCTTGCCGATGTAGCTGCCGAAGATTTCCATGGCCGAAATGCCCAGCGACAGGGTGAAGAACGCTTGGCCCATGGCCGCGTACACCGCGTCGCCGAACGTGGCCCATTGCTCAGCCGTCGTCGCGCCCGCGAACAGCTTGCCGAAGTCGGGGATGAGGTAGAACTTGAGACCCTCCAAGCCGCCCGGCAGCGTGACCGCGCGCACCACGAGCACGGCCATGATGCCCAACAGGCAGATCATCATCACCTTCGTGATGCGCTCGACGCCCTTCTGCAACCCCAGGCTGCACACAAGGAAGCCCAGCACGATGACCACGAGCATCCAGCCCACCAACTCGGTGGGGTTCGCCAGCATGTCGTTGAACACGGCGCCGACGCCCGCGCTGTCCAGGCCGTTGAACGCGCCCGTGCCCATCTTCACCACGAACGACAGCATCCAGCCGCCCACCGTGGTGTAGAACATCATGAGCACCATGCAGCCGATGTAACCCCACCACGAGAACCAATGCCACTTCCGCGACGGCTGCAGCGCGTCGAACGCCGCCGCCGAGCTCTTCTGGCTGGCACGGCCCACGGCGAACTCCATCACCATGACGGGGAGGCCCAAAATGACGAGGAACACGAGGTACATGAGCACGAACGCCGCGCCGCCGTACTCGCCCGTGATGTACGGGAAGCGCCACACGTTGCCCAAACCGATGGCACACCCCGCGGAAATCAAGATGAAGCCCAAACGCGAGCCGAACCGCTCGCGCTTGGCGACGCCCGCTCCGGCCACGTTCGCCGCGCCGGCCCCCTTGCCGTTGCTCATACCATACCTCTCCCGATGATTCTTGTACGAAATTGCCCGTAAGAAAAGCGTTACGATTGTAGCGTAAGAATTGTATGGTTGAGGCTTGAATCTGCTGGTCACTTCACCTTGAGAGGGGCAACTCGCTCCATGTCTTCGTCTATAGGAATGTAGCCAAGCGAAGCTAAGACGCAGCGTCCTACATGATAGCCAAGGTTGACCGGCACGGCATTCCCAATTTGTTTATATTGATTTGCGAGACTTCCCGAAAAAGACCAGTCATCTGGGAAAGTTTGAATTCTTGCATATTCTCTAACCTTCAGAGGTCGTGTTTCCGATGGATGGCACCTCTCTGTCTGCTTTTGGGCAGGAGCGCATGTCAATGTTAGACTCGGCTGATCCCACGACAGACGTCGCGCCATACCGGTTCTTCCTCCGGAAAGATGATAGCTGCCCCCCATGTATTCACGAGCAACGTCATCCGGAAGATCCCGCCAGCAACCACCTTCAGGAACGCGCTCCATGACCTTCCGCTTCTTCTCGGGATATTCTTGACCCTCCGAATCGGGACAGCCCTCCAATGCCTGCTTAAGCGAAATAAAGTAGTCACGCTCCTTCGGGAATAAGATCGGGCAATCAAGATCTTTTCGAACTGCGAAGATAATGAGCCTCTCGCGCTTTTGAGGAACATCAAGGTACTGAGCACGAAGAATCTTGTAATTGACCCTGTACCCCAGATCGTCAAGCGCCGCGAGCATCGTCTTCAACGTCCTGCCGCCATCGTGGCGTTCGAGCCCCCTGACGTTCTCTCCGATCGCGATTTTCGGCTGCACAACATGAATAGCGCGGGCAAACTCGAAGAACAGGGTGCCCCTCGTATCTTCAAAACCTTTTGATTTACCCGCATAGCTGAACGCCTGGCAAGGAAATCCCGCCTGCATTATCTCGGCCTGATAGGGGCTGAATTCGACATCGTGAACATCCCGATCGTCAATAACCCAATTCAATCCATGAGCATCGCTGTTGTCTTTCAACGCCTGTGCCGCATTCTTGTCGAACTCGTTCAGAAGTACATGATTGATTCCAGCATTGCTGAACCCGAGCGCAGTGCCTCCGGCGCCGGCGAAAAGGTCTATGCAGGTCGCATCGTCGAATGTTTCGTCCGCACGCAGGATCTGATAATCAGTCGAGTCCCCTTCGCCATTGAGCTTGCGGCGAAGGCGATGCAACTCGGCAAGATTGAACATACGCTTCTGGTTTTTATCTCGCGTTGACTTTATAAGACCGAGTTTGCTCCATCTTCTGATAGTGTCTGCCGAAACACCGAGCGCTTGCGCAGCAGCCGTCACGCTTGCAAACTCTTCTTTACCCATCGACCCTCACTTATAACCATTGCCTATGTAATGGTTATAAGTATACCTTATTGAGCTCAGTTCGTTGGCATGCTGATCAAGAAATATTCAAACATTCCTTCATCTTCGAACGGTTCTCCCTCGGCCACGTCTTTCAGAATGCGGGGAAACGCCATGTACAGCTCTTGAAGCGCATTCTCTTTGCCAAACGCCCACGTGTACGCAGTTGCACCATCACAGCATCGCACGGTTTCCTTCACGGGTCGCCCCGACACTTTCCAAGGACGATCGTATCTTTCCGGAGTCTTCGGAACGATTTGGACGAGATAGGAACTTGAACCGTGCATTTTCGAAAACGATTCCAACTTATCCCACATATGCTTCTCATCAGAAGCCTTGATGGTGTTGTAGCGATTCTTAACCTCAACGGCAATCGGTTCCGCATCGGAAGACTCCCGAACCATAAGATCGACGTCGCCGCCGCTGCATCCAAGATCCTTCCATCCCTCGGCAAGCCCGAGAACCGCCTGGTGCCAGCTGCCCACCGCATTCGAGATCGACTTGTTGATAGCCCTCAGCTTCTCGAACGCCATCATGCTTTCGGCGCTTTGATCGAACAGAACCGCCTGTACCATGATGGTGAAAGGATCGGGAGGGGTCTTCAAGGACTGGCTAGAGGCAAGCTTAGCCAATCGCTCGAAAGAATGCTTCGTGACTTCGAAAAGCTTCTGCTCATTTATCCAATCGAGCCCATACGAATGATCACGATCACTCATACTCTCCCCTTAAGACTCTGAGCCTGCATAATGGCAAAACTCGCTGTTTTTACTAGATCAAGCATATCATCTTTCCGCGAATGCCGCAGTGACTTTGCTGATGAGACTACCCTATCCATTAGAGCAAGCAGCACAAAATGCCCGAACATGACGAGGCCAAAGGAAAAGATACTTATCTGACTTTCTTCACGAAAGTTCTCCGATATGCCGCAAGCACGTTGCCGCGCGAAACCCGTCGCGGGCGCATTATAATGATGCGACGCAGCCTCGGGGGTCACGACGGAGGGGATATGGGGAACACCGACAAGCAGCATGGCGCAGGGCAGCTCGGTTCCGACCGACGCTACCTTGTCGCCGTTATAGGCTTCACGTGCCTGTACGCCGTGTGCGTGTCGTTCTTCTATTCCAGCTGGCTGGTCGGACGGCCGGGCTTTGCGCCCACGGCGTTCGACAACGTGCTGAATCCCTCCATCCTCGCCGCTTCGCTGCTGTTCTCGCTGCTCGTGCGTTCGAAACTGCCCCTCGGCCGCACGGCGTGCCTTGCAGCGGGTTACGCCGGCTTCGCGCTGGCGTTGGGCGGCACGTTCTTCGCCGCGACGAAGTCGCTCGACCCTGCCGTTGTCGCCGCTTCGGCGATAGCGGCCGGCATCGGCATGGGACTGGTCATGCCCTTCTATTTCGAGGCGTTCGCACGCTACTCGTCGCGCCGCATCGCCATCGCGTTCGGCATCATGTCGTTGGGCGGCATGGCGGCGAACATGCTGCTGGGGTTCGCGCCCGACGCCGTTTCGCTGGCAGCGTACGCGGTGCTGCTCGGCGCGTCGGCGCTGTGCCTGGGCTTCGCGTACCGTGCGGAAGCCGATGGAAGCGAACGCCGCGATCCCCCGTCGCATGCCCGCGGCGCGCTCTCGAAGCACGATTTCCTCAACGTGTTCCTCGTATCGGGCGTGTGCACGTTCGCGCTGTCCATCGTGTACGGCATCCTCGACACCGCGGCGACGGGCACCAGCGCCTCGCCCGCCGCGTCGATCCTCATCTCGCAGTTCGGAGGCATCGCGGCGGCCGCCGTGTTCCTCGCGTACTTCGGAACCCGTTCGAAGCCGAACCCGTCCATGCTGTTCAACGTGGTGTTCGGCATCCTTGCTACCGGCATCCTGTTCCTGCCGTTTTTGTCGAACGACTACGCCGTGTCGCTGAACATCCTGGCCGCCGCCGGATGGAAGCTCGTCATGCTGGCGCTGTTCTACCTCGTGGTCACCACCTACGCGCACTGCCGTACGAAGCTGCTCGTGGGCATCTCGCTGGCGTACGCGCTGCCGCGCTTCGGCCTGTTCGTGGGGCAGAACGTGGCGCAGCTGCTGGGCGTGGGCAGCACGGCCGACTTCGTGCGCACCACGGCGGTGGCGTTCTTCCTGCTGTACCTCATCCTCATGGTCATCTGGATGGTGAACTCGCACGAGCGCAAGCGCGCCGAATCGCAGGCGCGCGCGGCGGACGAGCTGCTCGGGCGTTTCGCGCAGGAGCAGGAGAGCGTGCGCAAGCTGCGCTGCGACGCGCTGGCCGACGACCACGGGTTGACGAACCGCGAGAAGGACATCCTGTACCTGCTTGCCCAAGGGCGCGACCTTGCGTTCATCTGCGAGACACTGTTTTTGTCGAAGAACACAGTGAAGAGCTACCAGAAGACCATCTACGCGAAGCTCAACGTGCACAGCAAGCAGGAGATCATCGACCTCGTGCATGGGGAGCTCGACGGATCTCGCCGTTAAAGCAAGCTCATCCTGAAGTTCGCTTTAACGATTCCCCTCCTATAACCCCTGATCGCGCACCCCACCTCAAGGGGGGTTTCGCAGTTTCCCGCTTCGGGTGGGGTGCCCGCGCCCGTTTGCGTCCGTAAGGTGGTTTCACGAGATGCGCCCCGACGGCGCATCGAGCACGTGAAACCATCATTGGAGGAGGCAGTAATGGGGATCAACGAAACAGGAGTATCGCGTCGCTCGTTCATCACGGGAGCGGCGGCGGCCGGCGTGCTGGCAACGTTGGGCTTGGCGGGATGCACACCGCAGGATAAGCAGACCGCATCGGCGGCCACAAGCGGCTCCGACACGAAATGGGATGAGGAGTGCGACGTCCTGGTCGTGGGCAGCGGGTACACGGGTCTGGCCGCGGCGCTTGAGGCGAAGAACGCCGGCGCGGACGTCAAGGTAATCGAGAAGACGGCGCGCGTCGGCGGCAACTCGGCGCTTGCGGCCGGCGACTTCGCCGTGTGCAACTCCAGCGTGCAGAAGCGCGAGGGCGTGCAGGATTCCGTCGAGCAGTACGTGGACGACATGATGGTGGCGGGCCTGCACCTCAACGACAAGGAAAAGTGCCGCGTGATCGCCGAGAAGTCCAACGAGACGTGGGAGTGGACCATCGAGATGGGCGCCACCTGGGCGAAGAACGACAACGACGAGTACTTCCTCTACCCGTACGGAGGCCACACCGTTATGCGTTCCATCGCGCAGGGCGACGGCGGCGGCGCGAACGTCACGGGCCCCTTCGCCGAGAAGCTGAAGGGACTGGGCGTCGAAGTCGAGACGAAGCGCATGCTCACCGAGCTGGTGAAGGACGCGAACGGCCGCGTGATCGGCGCCATCGTGCACGACAAGCCCAGCGGCAACGACGTGGAAAGCGGCACGCCCGTCGCCATCAAGGCGAACAAGGCCGTGGTGCTGACCACCGGCGGATTCGGCCGCGACCTGGCGTTCCGCCAGGCACAGGATCCGCGCCTCGACGACTCCGTGGATTGCACGAACCAGGAAGGCGCCACCGCCGAAAGCCTGCGCGCTTCGGTGGCCGCCGGCGCTATGGCGGTGCACACCGACTGGATCCAGCTGCTGCCTTTCATGAGCCCGGACGAGCAGGGCTACGGCGTCGCCGCCTTCTACACCGACGGCCAGGCCAGCTATGCTCCCACGCTGGACGTGGCCACCGGCAAGCGCATCGTCAACGAGCTGACCGACCGCAAGCGCTACGCCGACGCCATCCTGAAAACCGGCCAGCCGTGCGTGCAGATCACGTGCAAGAAGGCGCTGTACGACGGCGGCAGCGGCCTGGAGGGCGCGCTGAAGGCCGGCATCACCACCGAGTTCTCGTCCATCGAAGAAGCAGCCGAGCACTACGGCATGCCGGTTGATGCCGTGAAGGAGGAGATCGCCCGTTACAACACGTTCGTGGCGAACAAGCTGGACGAGGACTTCAAGAAGCCAATCCCCGACGACGCCCAAACCATCGACGAGCCGCCGTTCTACGGCGTGCGCCTGTGGCCGAAGGTGCACCACTGCATGGGAGGCGTGAAAACCGACCTCGAGTGCCGCGTCGTCGACATGGACCTGCAGGTCATCCCCGGCCTGTATGCAGCGGGCGAAGCGGTGGGCGGCATCCACGGCGCGTGTCGTCTGGGCTCCTGCGCCACGGCCGACTGCCTGGTGAACGGCCGCATCGCCGGCCAAAACGCCGCCAAGGAGCAGGGCGCCTAGCATCTGCGCGATGCGGCGTGCCGACCCCCGCTCGCACGCCGCATCGTTTGTCGCCCGAAAGCCGCGGTTTTGCCGCCAAGAGCGAGGCTTTCATGCGACAACGCGCCCCCTACCAACCAACTCGCGCCGCCCCGCCTCCCGGAAGGGCGACAAGCGAACCCCCGACCAAGCAGCGGCTCGAATAGAAGAACGAAAACAAGCGGAACCGCCGCAACCCTTGCTACTCCTCGTCGTCCACCTTCGTCTCGAACGTGAAGCGTGCAGCCTGCATCTCTTTGAGGTACGCCGAGCATATCCTCAGTTCGCGGCCGTCTTCGAGCGTGATGGCGAGCGAGCCCATCTTTCCATCCGTATCGAGTCGGATAAGCTTCATTGACGAGACCGACAGCGTCTTGATGGTCTGCCCGTCTTCCCCGCGCTCCTTGAATACGATCGGCTTCGTCTTCGTGAACCCGAATGCGTCGCGAATCTCCATCTCGCTCATGTCGGCCGTCTCAAACATTGTCATCACCGTTCCTTACCTCCGAGTATAGGGCGCCGCGCGTCATCCTCTCGATGCCCTGGAACGAAGGGTCGACCACGCAACCCTCCGCAGCAAAAAAACAACGATCGCTACCGTAGTATATAATCTTTTTAATCATTGATGACGAAGAGCTGTTCTAAAGAGCGCGCCCGCAATCGCCCAGATGCGAGCAAGGCCGAAGACGGGACGAACGAGCTTCCCGCGAAACGCAGCAAACACCGCCGCACCCAGCGGCGGTTCCCCATCGTTCGCCTCGCGCCAACGATCATGCGCTGTCGAATGCTATTGTTCGAGAAAAATCGACACCACGCACTGACAGAAAAGACCCCCGGGGTCTTTTACCAAGCGAACGCCGGCGTTTGCGAGAGCCTCGCAGCTGCAAACACCGGCAGCACAAGGCAGCGCTACTTGTACGTGATCAGCACCAGACAGCACAGCAGGCTGTCTCCCATGCCGCTGGGCGACAACTGCACGTCCAGGATCTCGTAGCCCTGCTTCTGCATGAACTCCAGCACGCCGTTCAAGATGCGCGACGTGTTCTTGCGGCTGTAGCCGCCCGCCATTTCAAACGCGCCCGCGTGGACCATCCCGTCTTTCGGGCGCAGATCCATGTTCTCCAGATACGTTGCCAGCTTCTCCAGCGCTTTATCCTCGGCGCTCTTACCCGTACCCATGAATCCCATGCTTCAGACCCCTTCCCTTCTGCGACGCGCCCTACCAGCGCTTCGCGATCGTCACTTCGTTGCACCCGTCGACGTAGCGGTACGAATGCGCGTCCATCAGACGCTTGACCATCATGATGCCCAAACCCCCGATGGGAGTCTCCTCCACCGAGCGGGGAGCCTCGGGGTCGGCGTGCCCGAACGGGTCGAACGGCACGCCGCCGTCGCGCAGCACCACCCTCGCCCCGCACCCGTCGGACGCGAGAGACACCGACACCTCCACATCGCCCGACCCGGGGTCGTACGCATAGCGAGCCACGTTCACGAACAGCTCCTCCACCGCCAAGCGCAGCTCCTTGCGCGCCTTGGGCGGGCACTCCGTCGTCCCCAAAGCCTCCGTCAGGAACCGCTGCACAGCAGGCTCGTTGCCCAACGCCGCCTCGATGCGCATGGTGCACGTCTGCACCGCCTCCACCTTCCTACTCCACGTCGAAGACGTCGATAAGACCCGTGATGTCGAACACCTCGCGAATGTCGTCGCTGGCGTTCACGATACGCAGAGTTCCTTCCGCGGCTGTGACCCGCTTTTGCGTGGCCACCAACACGCGAAGACCCGCCGACGACAGGTACTCCAGGTCGGCGAAGTCGAGCACCACCTTGCTCGTGCGCTCGAACACCGGCTCAAGAGCCTCCTCCAAATCGGCAGCCGTATTGGTGTTCAGATGCCCTCCCAACTTGAGAACCGCCTCGTCTCCGAAATAGTCTACTGCGATGTTCACATCCATGGTCACCCTCGATTCCCGGCCGCCGACGCCGCGGGGCCGTTTTCCTGTCCGTCGTAGCGCAGCACCAGCAGCGTGATGTCGTCGGCCTGATCGGCCCCTTCCGCAAAGGCGCGCACGTCCTCCTCGATAACGCCCGACACGGATGCCGGGTATCCGTCGCACTCCCGCTCCACCAGCTGGAACAAGCGTTCGTCGCCGTAACAATGATCCGACGCATCCATGGCCTCGGTCACTCCGTCGGTGTACAGGATCAGGGAGTCGCCCCGAATCATGGTGCGCTCGAACACGCGATAGGGTACACCCTCGAAGCTGCCCAACAGCAGACCCGACCGGTCGCGCATCCACTCGACCGAACCGTCAGCGTGTCGGTACAGCGGCGGGTTGTGCCCGCCGTTGGCGTAAACCAATTTGCCGGATCTCAAATCCAACACCCCAAGCCACACCGTAACGAACATGCCGGCTTCGTTGTCCTCGCACAGGCCGTCGTTCGCTCGAGCAAGCACCTGGTCGGGCGAGAGATCCTCGCGCAGGAGCTGGTTCAGCAGAGCCTTGACGCGCATCATGAACAGCGCTGCCGGTACGCCCTTGCCGGATACGTCGGCTATTACCACGCCGCAGTGATCCTGATCTATCAGGAAGAAGTCGTAGAAGTCGCCGCCCACTTCCTTTGCCGGGTGCATGGATGCCGATAGCCCGAAGTCATCGCATCCTGAGAACGGCGGGCGCACGGTGGGCAGAGCCGAAAGCTGAATGCGGCTGGCCACAGCGAGCTCGGATCGCGCCCGCTCGCGCTCGGCGCCCATGCGCGCGATGTCGTCCATGTGAGCCTGCAGCTCGTCGATCATGTCGGCCGTGCTGGCAGCCAGATCGCCCACTTCGTCTTTCGGGTAGCACTGCGAGCGGATGACGTCGGCCACGGCCGCGGACTTGCTGGCAGCGTAGTCCCGCACCTGGGAGCTGAGCGCTACGAGAGGTTTCACCAAGGTGCGGCGGAGCAGCAGAAGCATAGCCGTCAGGCAAACCGCGAACACGGCGAACGACACCACCACCGTGCTGGCAACCTGCGATCGCACTGCAGCTTCCAGCTCGTCGGTGCCCATCGACACCTCGTAAACCCAGGTCTGGCCGTCCACGGCAAAAGGCACGTACATAGCGTACGTTTCGCCGTCCGGCGCAAGGGCGGGATCCGTGCTGGGCTCGCCGGTTTCGACCGCTTCCCACAAGGCGGGGTAGTCAGCTTTGAGGCGCTGCTCCTCGTCGCCGAAGAAGTGAGCATCCACTCCGCGCTTCTGATCGCCGGAAATCCCCTCCGCAACGTAGAGGACGGTCTCGTTCTGCTCGTCCGGAACAACTACCGCAAGCCTCGACACGCTGAACGAAGCGCGCAGCCGGTCGAGCATCGCGTCCAGGGAATAGAGCGAGAGGGGTATGCTTTTTCGCTCGTACTCCGCCAGCATGCCGTCGAGACGATCCTGATCCTCCTCGGTCGCCTCCTCCTCCGACCCCTTGAGCCTGTCGACTTCGGCATTGTAAGCGCTTATCAGCCCCTGCGTTTCCGCGAGGCTCTGATCGTACGTCGTCGCGGGGTCCAACTCGTCAGCGTTGTCTATCCACGCTTGCAATGCATCCGAAGGAAGCGCCTGCGGAGTGGCGTTCGCGGCGTAACCGCCCACCTGCCCCAAGCGGTAGGCTTCGGACTGCAGGAAGGTATCGCGCGTGCTGACGTACGCGAGTGCGCAGTTGAGCACCACGGCCACTACGGCGAACGCCAGGAACACGAGCGCCAGCTTGCGAATGAGCCTTCCCGCATGCCCATCGTTTCGGCCGGACGACCGCTCCACCCGCCTTTCGTCGTTTTTCACGCAGCACCCCCGCATCGCGTCTTCATCGCATATTCGTTCGATCATAGGCCGGTCAGGCGATCGCTGGCAAGGCGCGCCGAACGAACGACCATTTCCAGCGAACGAAGGACGAGTTAAGCGAGAGAAGGCAAACAGAGCGAGCGGCTCTCGCCGCACAGCGAGCGGCTGACCTTGGCATCGTGCATGATCGTTCGTTCGCCGGGATCGGTCTTTCGTTCCGCACTGCTTGCCTTCGCGAAGGCCGTTTCTATACTGAAGGAATTCGAGACGTCCGGCACGAAGCCGAGCGCCCCCTGGACACGAGAAAGGCGGATAGGCTATGGATGGCTCCAACAAAGACGATCACGCGAAGACCCTTCCAAAGGAGCACGACCGCGACGCGGCAATCGACGACGCGCGGAAGGCCCCGGAAGAGCTTGAAGATGAAGGCTTGGATGCCGTATCGGCCGGCTTCGGCGGATGGTCTCGTTTTGGGCCAGGCATCCCCCCGAAGCCCAAACCTCTTCAGTAACACCTGCTCTTTGCAACCTGGCACCGCTCGTCATCAGGCACTTTCAGACGTCTGGTAGAAGCCGCACCCATACTTCGCCTCATCAATCCTCTACGATAAAGGACACGCTATGAGCAATCCAGCGCGTACCGGAACCCAAAAAGCCCTGCACGTCGTGTCCATCATCATGATCGTGCTCGGCGTGCTGGTAATCCTATCGGGCGCCTCCCTCATCGCGCTCGGAGTGTCGGCCGTCACGATGGGAATGGACCAGCCGATGACTTTGGGCGATACCGAGACCACGGCAGACACCACCTCCGTCGCTCTGGGAATCATCGTCCTCGCCATGGGCTTGGTTCAGCTCGTCGTCGCCGCATTCGGCCTGCGCGGCTCCAAGGACGCAAGCAAGATCGGGCCGTTTAGAATCCTCATCTGGGGCATCTCCCTGGTCATCCTGGCGACCATCCTGTACGGATGGTTTTTCAACGGCAACTGGCACATCCAGAACAGCCCTCTTCTGCTCATCGGCAACGTGATCTACCTGCTGGTGTGCTCCACCCTCGCCGACGTGGTGAAGAGGGAGCACGACCTGGGCATCGTGGGCGAGGCCAAGGCCAAAGTCGAGCGCTCGGGCAGCCAGAAGGCGCTGCTGGTCATCGGCGCCTGCACGTGGCTGGCCTACGACATCATGCGCCAGAGCCGCGGCATCGAGGCGTAAGCGCGAGCGGCCCAGGTGCCCCTGCACAGGTTTCCGAGCCTGTTGCCGTAGTTGCCAAAAGAGCAATTGCAACAAGAAGTATATGCGGTCACGAGAGAAGGGACGCGGCGATGGACGAAACGATAAAGCAGGGGAAGGGCGCGCTTCGCTTGCTGCTGGCGACTATGTTGGCGGCAATGCTGATCCCCTGGGCTCCCCGAGCGGCTTGGGCCGATGAAAACGAAGCAGCTGCCCAGACGCAGACGAGCGAGATCGCCGATCTGCTGGCTGCCGGAGACTACGTCGAGGGCGAGGCTCTCGTCGTCGTTGACAACGCGGCATCTCGAAACAGCCTCCGTTCGCGCAGCGTCGACCCGCTCTCCTCGGCCGAACCGCTCATGGACGCGTCGGCCGAAACGTACGCCACCGCTACGGGCGTCGACGTGCCGTTGGAACAATCTGTTTCCAACGGCCCGGTTCTCCTGCGCAGCGCAAGATCCCTGCCTGAAGACGACGCGGTGAGCATGGTGCTGGTGCGGCAGGAGGGTACCTCAACCAAGGATCTCCTGCGCCAGCTGCAGGACGACCCGCGCATCCTGTCCGCCGAGCCGAACTACGTGCAGCGGCTGGACGACCCCGATCAGACGGCGCTCGATGAGAGCACGCCGCAAGTCGCTGCGGCATTGGGGCTGGATTCGTCGGACGCGGCGCCGTCGGCTCCGGCGAGCGCGGATGCAAGCGGCACGGCCGCTGCCGACCTGTCCGGCTACCAGTGGGGCTGCCGCAACACCGGAGAAGTCATGGTGCAAGAAGAGGCGCCGCCCCTTGCCGGTTTCGACATCGCGCCGCCGAACTGGAACCAGGTCGGCACAACGAACGCCGCCGACGTCGTTGCCGTGGTTGACACTGGCGTGGACTACAACCATCCCGACCTCAACGGCATCATGTGCGATATGACGCAGTACACGGACAGGGGCGGACGCTACGGGATCAACGTCGTGCCCGGCATGGATCCCGCCGATCCGATGGACGATCATTACCACGGAACGCACTGCGCGGGCATCATCGCGTCGCAATGGGATGGCGTGGGGACGAGCGGCGTCGCGTCCGGCGTGCAGCTGGTGGCCGTTAGGGTCGCAGGTAGGCAGAACACGATCGAGAGTGCGGATACCATCAGGGCATACGAGTATCTTGCCGAAGCCGTTGATGCCGGCTTGCCACTGCGCGCCATCAACAACTCGTGGGCCGGAAGGACGATGAGCAAAGCATTCAGCTTGGCGGCGACGAAGCTGGGCGAGAAAGGCGCCGTGACCGTCATCGGGTCGGGCAACGATGCCGCCGACGTTGACAAGATACCGATGACCGCATCCGTGCTCGCGCATAACCCGTATGCGGTCGCTGTCGATGCGTCGGATTCTTCAGGGCAGCTCGCCTCGTTCAGCAACTACGGCGTGGAAACGACCGACGTGGTGGCTCCGGGCATGAACATCATGTCCACCGTGCCCCTCGGCAGGGCGGCCTACGCTCCCGAAGCCGACGGCTCCCCTTTGAGCTACGAGACGTTCGAAAGCGACGCCCCGTCGGTTACGGCGCGCGCGACGCCGACGTCGTCCGAGGATATAGATGCCGTCGTGCAGGGGGCGACCCATTTCGATGCGAGGGGCGGAGCTCTGAAGATCCCCTTTTCCGAAATGCTCACGGAAGAGACGGCGCTGGGCATCAGTTTTCGAAGCGTCGTGGTGTCGATGGAAGTCGATCCGTCGAACCAAGAGGACGTCCGGTACGTAGGAATGAACGCGACGACCACGAACCAGAACAACGACAACCTGCTTTACCAGGTTGCGATAATGAAAGACGGCGTGCTTGATTGGACGCCGGTGGGGCCGACGGCTGTCGCAATCCTTGGGAAGGACCGGGGCTGGACGACCATTGCCTTCGACGCCCAGGCGCTTGCCCAGAATGCCGGCGGCACCTTGGCGTTCGAAGGCGACAAGCTGCAGGTGCGGCTGACGTTCGCACGCGCCGGCACGCCGATCGCCCCGACCGATGCCCTGTACCTCGACACGGTTGGAACGGGCAGGGCCGGCTCCGCGATTCCCTATCAATCTTTGAGCGGGACGTCCATGGCAACTCCCATGGTCACCGGCGCGGCCATGGTGCTCGCGCAGGATGTCGACGGCTCCACCCCGGCCGAGCGCGCTGCGAAGCTGGCGGCGCTCGTGAAGGCCTCCGTGCGTCCGGTGGACGCGTTCTCCGGCAAGTGCTCGTCGGGCGGACACCTTGATTTGAGGGTTGCGTCGGGCGACTTCGTCCCGGTGGTGTCGGGCGCTCGAATGGAATCCGACGGCGACGCCGCACTCGTCATGGTGGAGGGTAGCTACTTCGGCGCAGCTCAGGGTGCGGGAAGCGTGCACATCGGCGGCAAGGAGGCTGCGGTGCGCTCCTGGTCGGACGGCTCCATCGTGACGGAGTGCCCGCAGGGTCTCAAAAGCGGCGTGCTGGTGGTAGAGGTAACGGCCGACAACGGCAAGAGCGGATCGAAGGGTTTCCTGCTGCAGGTTCCCGAGCGACCGGACGACCAATCCACGCCCCTGTTCGAGAAGACCATAGCGCTTCCCACGTCGGATGAGGGCCTGCCGGTTGGCGTGTCGTACGGTCTTCTGACCGGGCTGGGCGGTTCGCTATACCTGCTTCCAAACGACTTCAGCATATCGCATGCGGGCACTTATGCGCTATGGCGCTACGACCCCGACCGGGACAGCTGGACGCAGTGCGCCGACCTGCCCGAGGCTCTCAGCAGCGCGTCGATGACCGTGTTCGACGGCAAGCTGTACGTATACGGCGAAGCGGGCGAGACGGATGGGGCGTTGGCTCCTCGTCTTGTCAGCTACGATCCGGCGACGAACGCCTGGACTTCCCATGACGCTTCCCGCCTGCCGTTTCATGCGACGATAGTGAACTGCGATGGAGCGATGCTGCTGGTGGGCGGCGCCGCGTACGACGGTGCCAAATGGGTCGAGCTGACCGAAGGCAACATCGCCGTGTACGATACGCAGACGGGGGCGGTAACGGCTGCGGGATCCCTCGCGACAGGCCGCTCGACTCCCTTTGTCGTAGCGCGAGGGGCCGAGCTGTTCGTCGCCTTGGGCGATGTGCACGACGTGACGGGCTCTTCGACGACGAGCCCCGTATTCGAGCGCATCGTGAGATCCGGCGACTCGTACGTTGGCAACGACCTGTCCGCCGCCCTGCCTGCGCTTGCGCCCGGCTACGACGATTCGTTCGGCTTGGCAGCGGTCAAAGCCGGAGTGGTGCTGTCGGGCCGTATCAGCGTCGAAGAAGCCGACGGCGGACGCGAGCTCGATCAGGACACCTATCTGTTGGACTTGGCGAACGGAGACAAAAGTTTCCAAGGCATCGACAAGCGCGCCTCCCGGGTGCCGCTGTACTTCCCGAGCTCGACAGCGTACGACGGATGGCTGTACACCATGGGCTTCTCGGTCTACGAGAACGGTGGCCGGGTGATACGGGCCACGCCGATGGAGACGCTGCCCCAACCCGGCGACCTACCTGAACCTGGACCCGGTCCTACGCCCGAACCTGGCCCTGCAGCTGCGCCGGAACCGGTTGTCGGCAAGGGGGATGCAACGCCTCTGGTGAGGACCGGCGACCCATTAGGCGCTTTCGTGCCGGCTATCACGCTGGTCGCCGGCGCCATGCTCGCAAGCATAGGCGTTGCCACGGCTGCACGACAAAAAGCGAAAAAGAACAGGCTATGAAGACGGCAGCAGATGCCACCGGATCTTCTCGATGCGCACACCAGAGCCTACCGGGGTCAAAGGAAGTAAAAGAAGGATGTCTTTGTAAAAAACGACCGGTTATTCGATCTGAAACAGGAGGTAGGTTATGAGCGAATCCAAGAAGCACGACTCTTTGAGCGCCGAAGAGCTGGACGGGGTGGCTGGCGGCGTATTTTTTCAGAGGGATCCCTCCGAATCGTTCTGCCCGTTCTGCAGTATGAGCACGAAGGATCCCAAGTTTAAAGACACTCACCTATATCTTGGCGAAGGAGAGCGTTTCTGCGAGGTGGAATGCAAAACCTATCCTGGCGACGAAATCTGGTGAGATATGGTGAAGGCCGTCGAGGGATCGACGGCCTTCACGGAAGAATGGAAGCTCGCGCTTACGCCTCGATGCCGCGGCTCTGGCGCATGATGTCGTAGGCCAGCCACGTGCAGGCGCCGATGACCAGCAGCTCCACCGCGCCGCTCGCGCCGATGGACGAGAGCATGCCCTGCGCCGCGAGCCAGACGTCGCCGGCGACCTCGATGGCCAGGCCGATGACGCACAGCACGAAGAACGGCTTGACCTTCCGCGGATCGCGAGCGCCGCGCAGGCCCAGGGCGCCCACGACCAGGTCGACGACGCCGCTGCCGACCAGCACGACGCCCAGCACCAGGCCCACGGCGATGCCGGCCACCAGGTCCGGGTCGTTCGGGTCCATCGCGTTCACGGCGTCGGTGCCCAGGCCGGCGGCGATCAGCGCCAGGAACGCGAGGCCCAGCACGATGGAGATGACGGCGAACACCACCAGCACGATGGAGATGACGCGCAGCGCCTTCTGGCTGCCCGAGCGCTCGACTTCGGCCTTGGCCTCACCAACGATGCCTCGGTCATGCTCCTTCTTCACCACGTCGGCGAGGGTGGTGCACACCAGCAGGTAGACGACGTCGCCGATAAGCAGGAAGGGGTCGTCCAGGAATGTGCCGCCCAAGAACCAGTTGTACACGATCATCGCCAGGATGACGATGGAGATGCCCCAGCTGAGCGCGCGATAGGGGCCGACCTTGCTCGCATCGTTGGAAGCGCGCAGGCCAAGGAAGGCAACGATCAGCTGCAAGGCGCCCATGATCAGGACCAAAATGCCCACGGCCATGGTAAGGATGCCCGCCGTCGTCTCGGTGCCCTGGAAGTTCACTGCGTCGTTCAGGCCGAGCGAGTCGGCCGCCGCGCCGGAGGCTATGATGATCGCGCCTGAAAGCGCAACCAAAACTCCGAAGATGATCATGATGATAGAGGTGATGCGCAGAGCTTTCTGCGTACCGGTGCGAGGGGGATGCGCCATAGTACGTCCTTTCTCGAAAACGGATCTTTTAAGTCGAAGTATAGGAGCGCTGCGTCCGATAGGCGCGCGAAAGAGCCCGACAACGGAAAGGACGGCACGAGCGCGGCATATCCCGAAACGAACGCCGACGAGCCCGCGCAGATCCCTAGTCCCCGCCGACGGCGGACAAAGGCATGGCGACCCCGCTCGCAAGCACTGGCGACCCGCCGGGAACCGTCGCAGCAGCAACAGCCCTTTTCGCTGCCGCCGCGCTCGCAACTGCGGCGGCCATCGCGCGACGGACGCGTACGGGACGCGACGATCAGCGTCTGAAGCGAAAGTCCGCTTACTCGCGAAACAGCGTGTAATCCAGATCCGACTTGTTGCACTGCCACACAGTGGCGTTGCTGAAGCCGAAGCGCTCATGGTCGTTCGTAAACGCGGTGCCGTAGAGACTAACGGCAATTTTCATCCCGCAGTAAGGGCAGATGCCGCCGGGCACCGCTTTCGGAAGAGCGGCCACGGCCCTGTCGGACAGAGCCTCGCCGCCGGACACCTCGTCAAGATCGTCCAAGCCAAGCTGCTGGAATTTATCGGAATCGTTCATGTTCGATCCGCCTTTCTGTCAGCCCTTTAAGCGAACAGACCCCCACCCCTACATGGTCTGGCGCTCCACCAGTTCGGCGAATACGCCGCCCAACGCGCACAGCTCCTCGTAGGTGCCGTCCTCCACCACGCGGCCGCCGTCCAGCACGATGATGCGGTCGCATGCGCGAATGGTGGACAGCCGGTGCGCCACGATGATGCGCGTGCACTTCATCCGGTCGAGCGCCTCGCTCACCTGTCGTTGCGTCACGTTGTCCAGCGCGCTGGTGGCCTCGTCGAAGAACAGTACCTTGGGTTTGGGGGCAACGGCGCGCGCGATGAGGATGCGCTGGCGCTGGCCGCCCGAGATTCCGCCCGCGCCCTCGGACACCATCGTATTCATGCCCATGGGCATGGCGCGAATGTCGTCGGCGATCCCCGCCAGCTCGGCCGCCTCCCACGCATCCTCCATCGTGAGCCACGGCGCAGCCACCACGATGTTGGAGAAGATGTCGCCGGTGAACAGCTTTCCGTCTTGCAGCACCGTGCCGATGTTGCGGCGCAAACTGGCCACGTCCAGCGTCTCGATGTCGCGCCCGTCGTACAGCACGGCGCCTTTCTGCGGCTTTTCGAATCCCAGCAGAAGCCTCATGAGCGTCGATTTCCCGCAGCCGGTCTTGCCCACCACGCCCACGGACTGGCCGGGGCGGATCTTCAGCGACAGATCATCCAGCACGGCAGGCGCGCCTTCGGCGTAGCGGAAAGTGACGTTGTCCATCTCGATGCGACCGGAACAATGCTCGAGCACCTGCTTGCCCCCGGCGGACTCCGGCACCGATTTCATGATGGGTGCGGCCATATCGAGGTGCGGCTTGATGGACGCGAAGTTGCCGGCGACGCCGGCCAGCGACATGAACGCGCCCGTGGCCATGCCGTACGCCAGATTGAACGCCATGTACTCCGATGTCGACACACCGGTCTGCACGGCGGTGAAGTAGATGACGATGGTGCCCACCACCGAGACCGCCGTCTGCACGACGTTCGAGTAGCGCATGAGGCGCGGGCCGTTGTACGTCAGCTTGACCTCGTCTTTGTACGAATCGACCCAGGTGGCGTACGCGCGACGCTCCGCACCGGCCAGCCTGATCTTCTGGATGCCGGTGAACAAGGCGTATTCCCATCCCTTGCGGCGCGCGGAGTGCTCCAGCTTGCGCTTGGTCACGCTCACCTGCACCAGCACGGACGCCACCGACACTGCCGCGCTGGCCAGGATCACGCCCAGCGCGGGCAAGGCCAAACCGGGTGCGTACGCAGCTATCTGCGCCACGTACGCCAGAGAGAACACCGAGGTCAAACCCGTGGTCAGGACGATGTTCTGCAGCATGCTCGCCAGCGTCTCGATACTCGAGAGGCGTGCGGACAGATCGCCCGATGCGTACGCGCGGTAGAACGGCGCCGGCAGGGAAAGCGTACGCATCATGGCAGCGGCTTGCACCGACAGGCTCAGCTTCGTGCCAACGCGCGACATGACCAGTTCTTTCGCGCCGCCGATGAGCACCCGGGCGCACGTGACCGACGCCAGCAGCACGGCGATGGGCACCACCACGCCCACGTTGCCGCTATCCACCACCGGTCCGAAAATCAGACTGTTCACCGCAGGCAGAAGCATGCCCAACAACGTCACGGCCAACGTCGCCGCCACGATCATCACGTAATCCGAAAGGTCCAGGCTGCGCACCATGTGCAGCAGCACGTCCCTCACGCCCAGCTCTCGCTGCGGCAGGGGCTGGTAGAAGCAGTACGCTTCCTGCGTGAGCCGCGCAGCATTCGCGCGATCGACGCGTACCTTCTCGCCGGTGGCGACGTCGCTGTACGCGAAACCCCCCGCTGGCTGAGGGATCAGCGCTACCGGCGCGCCGTCGACGAACCCCAGCATAGCCCCCGCCGCGTCGCGCTGCCAGCCTTTCGACAACACGACGCGCCGGCACATCACGCCTGTTCCCCGCAGCTGGGCGTCTATGAGGTCGCGCACGCTCTTCGGGTCGCGCGGGGCATCGGCCGGCTTCACGCGGTAGTACGCCAGCACCTCGCCCACGGCATCGGCCGCGGCTTTGCCCGCATCCACTTCCGCGCCGCCCGCCGCCCGCCCGGTGATGGCCACGGAAAGGTCCCAGGCCGCCTGAGAGACCAGGTCCTCGTCATGCTCCAGCCGTTCTTTGATCTGACTGTCGAACCAACCCATGCGCACCTCCTCCTATTCCTGGGTCACCAGCTGCAGGTACATGCCCCCGCGCTCGCACAGCTCTTCGTGAGTGCCGCGCTCCACCACGCGGCCCTTGTCCAATACCACGATCTCGTCGCAGTCTCGCACGGTGGACAGGCGATGCGCCACCACGATGCAGGTGATGCCGCGCTTGCGCACCGCGCTCATGACCTCCTGCTCGGTCTTGGCGTCGAGCGCGCTGGTCGCCTCGTCCATGATGAGCACGGTGGGATCCTGCGCCAGCACGCGAGCGATTTCCAAGCGCTGCCTCTGTCCGCCGGACAGGTCGCGCCCGCCTTCGGACAACACGGCGTTATAGCCGCCGTCGCGCTGCATGATGACCTCGTGGATGCCGGCATCGCGCGCGGCAAGGATCACCTCGTAGTCCTCGATGGAGGTGTCCCACAGGCGGATGTTGTTGGCGATGGCGTCGTTGAACAACACGATGTCCTGGTCGACCACGGCCACCGACCCGGTCAGCACCTCGCGCGGCACCTCGTCCATGGGCGAGCCATCGAAGCTCACCGTACCCGACCAAGGGCGAAACAAGCCGCTGACCAGCTTGGCAAGCGTGGACTTGCCGCACCCCGAAGGGCCTACGAAGGCCACGCTACGTCCGGATTCCACATCAAGGTCGAAATCCTTGATCAGGGGTTCTTCCAACCTCGAGTATCCGAAGGTCACGCCCTCCATATGCACGGCGCCCTTGAGCTTCTCGCACGATGCGGCGCGGTCGAGCGGAGCCTGGGAGAACGCCGGATCATCCGGATAGCGCATGACGTCCTCGATGCGCTCCATGTCGGTGCGCATCTCCTGCAGCGTCTGCATGACGGACGTCAACGTGGAAGCGGGAGCCATGAACTGCGACAGGTAGCCTTGGAACGCCAGGATCATGCCCACGGTGAACTGGCCTTGCAGCACCAAGTACACGCCCGTCATGAGCACGGCGGTGTTGGTCACCTGCATGACCAGCTGGGGCACCAGCCCCAGTCGCTGCCCCAAGCGCGCGAAACGGACCTGTTGCGTGTTGAAACCTGCCTGGAAGCCGGCCCAGCGCTCGAAATAGCCGCCCTCCGCGCCGGCGGCCTTGATGGTCTCCACCATTTCGATGCCGGAAACCGTGGCGGCGGCCAGCTTGCCCGCATCGCGCATCTGCACGCGCGTCACATTCACGCGCTTCGCCGAGATCAAGCGCGCCATGCCCAGGTTTATCACCACCGACGCTATGCCGATGGCGGCCAACAGCGGACTGTAGGCAACCATCACCACGGCGTACAGCACCAGCAGAACGAAGTTCAGCAGCAGCGGCGCCAACTGCTTCACCAGCGATGCGGCGATGGTGGTGTTGGTGGCCGCACGAGCCGATAGGTCGCCGGCCATGCGCTGCGAGAAGAACTCCATGGGCAGGTGCAGAACCTTCCACATGAACGACGAGTTGGACACTACCGCCATCTTGCCCTCGAGACGTAGCAGGTACATGGCGTTCAGCACCTCGACCACGATGCGCACCGCTCCCACGGCTATCAGCAAGGCAATGAAGGGGTACAGCCATTCCGGGTTCTTCCCACCCAGCAGCCGATCCATGAACACTTGGGAGAGCGCCGGATTGATGATGCCGACGACGGCCGTCACCGCCGCCGTGATGGCCACGAACGCGAGCGCGGCGCGCGAACCCTGTAGGCGCGGGCCAACGAACTCCCATACCGACCGGGGCTTGCCGCTGGGCTGGAAGTCGGGACCCGGCACGAAGCGCAGCATGACGCCCGTGAAGGCGGCATCGAACTCCTCCTCCGTCACGGTCACCTCGCCGCGTGCCGGATCGTTCAGATGCACCTTGCCTCCCTTGAAACCGCGGCACACCACGAAGTGGCTGAAGTTCCAGTGGACGATGCAAGGGAACACGCCCTGCGAGCGCAGCGCCTCGGGCTGCATACGGAAACCCGAGGCCTCGAATCCGTAGGCGCGAGCCGCGCGCACCACGTTGGAAGCCTTGGATCCGTCGCGTGATACGCCGCAGTCCGCGCGCACCTGCTCGAGCGGCACCCATTTACCGTAATAAGCCGCTATCATGGCCAGGCAGGCCGCCCCGCATTCGAGCGCTTCCATCTGCATGATAACGGGAACCTTGCCCGCCATCTGACCAGGCTTGCCTGCAGTGCGAGCGCGGCGCGCTCCCTTACCCGGCAGCATCACGATGCGCCCCCCAGAATCAGGCTGATGGGAGCGAACTCGCTTGTGGCCACATGGGCATCGTACACGCCGTCGGGCAGGTCTATGGTCACGTCGACGGGAAACATCCAACTCGTTGCGTTCACCTTGTGCGCTGCGTACTCGTCCAGCTGCGCGGCCAGTGCGTCGGGAGAGAGGGGCGTGGTTCCCACGGACGCTACGGCGCCTTTGGCGCTGTCGGCGCTCACCGTGTCGCCGACGGCCACCTGACCTACCTCGTCCTCGGCGACGTAGCAGGTCGCGTGGCCGCCTTGCACCACCAACGCAGTAGGCATCGTGTCGACCAAGCGCCCGCAGCACGCCCATATGAAGCCGGCCAGTAACAACAGAAGCACGGCGCCCAGCACCATCCACACCCCGGGATTCGACACGCGGATGTAGTCGTCGAGCTGCTCGGGCGACTTTGCCCGATCCAGGCTTTCCTGGCGAAAGGGCGAAGCCGCCTTGTCTTTTCCGTCGCGTGCGCTCATCGTGAACCTCCCGTTTCGGTCAAACCGTCGAAGCCGGGCAGAACGATGGGAAGCTCGACTCCTTCGCAGCCGGCCGCAACTTCATCCAGTTCGTCAAGCGCCAGCTCGCCTTCGCCCAGCGCCCCCCAGGCGCTCTGCGCCGCTGCGTCGTTCACCCACAGGCCTTCCTGCTCTATAAGGCTCTTGAAGTCGTCAAACGACATGCCCCCCGCCGCATGGCGGGCGGCATCCATCGCAGCCTCGTCACGGTCGGAACGAGGGCTCTTCGCATCGGGTTCGACCATCGTCGCTCCTTGCTCGCGCGGTCAAAAGAAACGGTTCCCCTTTTTCGGGCATCGCTGCGCATCGTGAACGGATGAAGCGCGGGCGACGCTCTTTTCGTCAACCGACAACGATGGGGTACGAACACGCGACTGACAACGCCCCGCGAACGAACGACCACTTTCAACGAACGAACGACCAAGGACGGTTGCTCGTTCGAGAGAAGCGCTTAAAACCGCGCATTTTCATCGGATCAATAGCGGCACTCCGCCCGGATGCCGGGGATGACCTGCTTCCAATATTGGCACATCGTGCAATCCCTTGCGAAGTACGGATCGTAGCTTGAGAGCTGCTTCCCCGTTTTGGGGCATTGGTAATGGGAGACGTAATCGCCGGCCCCGCCGCTGACATCCTGCAAGCCGTCGTCTTCAAGCCTCTCGATCTTCAAGGAATCTTCGTTCTCCATGTGTTCGCTCCTTCGCTTCACGTCGATTGCGGTACCGGCCGTCGCGGCATGGGCATCGCCGACCATCTCCTCAACGCCCAGCTCACGCGCCTGCGCCGCCCATCGCCGCTTACGGGTTTCGCAAGCGGCGACGGGCGGCGGTTCTTCAAGAACCCCCGCCCAAGCTAATGCAGCCGCAGTCGCGTCCGCGCCTAGCCGACCTCCCCCATAAAGCGGCAGATGGAAGTGATCTCGCAGACCTCGCCGGTATCCCTCCGAATTCCCGTTCCCGTGGTCGGGCATTCGCACACCGCCCCGCGGTCGTTAACCAAGCCCAAACCGGTGTACTGGCAGCAGCAGGCTTCGCCTCCGGCGACGGCGCCCAGCTCGTCTTCATCGAGTTCCGCCGATGAGGGGGCGAAGTCCTCGGCCGACAAGTCGAAGCCGGCTTTCCGTGCGATTGCAGCCGCCTGTTCTGCATTCTCTTCGGCAGACAGGCCTTCAAGCGCTTTCAGCTCGTCTTTGATCGACTCGTCCTCGCTCGCCTTCTTCAGAAAGTCTTTCAATTGCTCGTTCATGCGCAATCCTCTCCGTTTCTTCGGTTTGCTGGTTTTACAGCGTTACCACGCAATAGTAATTCGGCCAATCGAACTGACCGTACTTGCAGGTGGCGCAACACTTCGTCTCCGATGCCTGGAAGTCGCACACGTCAGACGGGGACACGACATGATAGGCCCCGCCGACGGTCGCATCCAGCTGTTGCTCGGTGAGCTCGCCTTCCGCGGTTCTCACCGCCATGAAAGCTGCCTCTTTTTCGGGACTCAACTCAAGGCCGAGCTCGGCGCTGACCTCGCGAAGCTCCTCAATCGTCTGGATGCGCGCGGCGCGCTCCATCATCTCTTGCTCGGTAGCCGCCATAGCAGCTCCCCCTTCCTGTTCCGTCCGTCCTTCTTGGACGATGCCTGCCGATAAGTGTAGGAATCGCCGGCCTTCGCACGCAAGGCGTCGCGAACGAACGACCTATTCAACCGCACGAAAAGCCTGTTGCGCAGTGCGCAGCGGTAGGCAAAGGGAACGCTCGTTTCGTTTGAAGGGGCGTTCGTTTCGACCTCGTTTGGCATCGACGAGCCGTCTGCGGCTTTCTTCTATACTGCGGGGAAGGCGCTCGTCGCCTTCATCCTTTTCTGCATTTTGAAAGGTTGCCAGTGAAGAAGGCCGTGTTGCATACTTCGTTCTCGAGCCGTTCGGCGCATGTCTCCAGGAGAACATACCGTGACTAGCGAGAGCAGCAGGCATGTTCGGGGCGAGGCTCCCGTGGACGGTCCTGCTTCTCATCCCCTGATGGACGAGACGATTTCGCTGACGCGCGAGTTCGTCCATCGGTACTGGAACGGCGGGACAAGCTGGTGCGCCGCCCGCCTTTCCGATGATTTCGCATGGATGGGGGCACAGGACGACCAGCCCGACTCATCAAGCGATTCGTTTCGCCGGCAGATGGAGCAAATCGCAATCGAACGACCCCGCGTGGTACTTATGTGCGAGCAGTACCTGCCCGTTGCCGCCCAAGAGACCCTGTGCATCGTGGCAGGGAGCTACCTGGTTTTCGGCGACCCGGCATCCTTACTGGTCTGCGCATTCAAATACCAAACCCGTTCGAGCTCAACCGTGGCTTACAAGACATGGCCGAGCAGCGTGGTTTCGGATACTTGCGCGATGAGGTTGATGCGGACGATGGCTTTGGCAAGCTGGCATCGAAGGGCGATGAGCCCGCCACCCTCGGGCTCAGTAAACAAGAATACTATCTGAGCCGCGCTGAGCGTCGCGTACTTGAAAGCGGCGAGTATTCTTGGGTGAACGACATCCGCGATCGCGTTTCTATGGCGAAGAACCTTGCCCGCAACGAAAGCGAGTTTCGCCAAATCTTAGACATGCTTGAGGTGGACGTTGACGACAACTCGCCCAAGGCGAATCGTGCGGATTGGATCTATTCACTGCGCGATCAAGGTGCCAGGCGCGTTGGCGGCGAGCGCTTGGGTTACACCTTTGGCAAAGAAGCGCTACAGTCGCGCTTTGCCCGGTCGAGTGCCGCAAGGCCAACCATCGCAGCCTCCAAGAACTTCATGGCTATTGCGGTGCAGGCTACGGAAATCAACGACCTTGTAGAGTTGCACAACCTGGCATTCACATTGGAACTCAACGGACGCTATGGCATTGCGGGAATCGACGATTATGCCCGTCGTATCAGCAGCCTTGAATCTAAACGGGAACATGTAGAAACGCCCAGACAAAAGGACCGCATTACCGCGCAGATTACGCAGCTAGAGCAGGCGCGCGAATTCGTGCGCGAGAAGGCCCTGCTTCCGCAGCAGCGCCCGGCACGCCCCAAACGGCAACTTACGCCCGCACAGAAGAAGGTTGCGGCACAGCGCAGCCAATCCGGATACAGCTACGGCGATTCGCGGTATATCGATCGTGGCTATGACCAGCCAAGCCGAGACAGTCGAAGCAGATAGGAGTTTGCACTGTGAACATTCAAGTGTTTTATAACAGCGGGCGCGTTGACGAATTTGACGTGGATCGATTCACGCTTCCGCAGCCCTTTGACGGCAACAACATGCTCACCAATTTCGAGGTGCGCTTTGACAACCTGGATACCGAGAGCTTGTGGCTGCAAGCGCATTTCTATGACATTCGAGCTGAATACCGACAAGATGCGCAAGCCGACACAACGCCCGTTGCACGGCGCATGCGTGGATGGCGCTTTCTGCTGGTGGATAAAACCGAGATCAGCCATGTATCCAAGGTCGTGGTGAACAAAGAAATGGTTGCCTGGCGTGTGGGCGAAGACCTTATCAACGGGATCAAGTTCCGCGCGCAGGAGCTTGCCTGCTTCAACAACGACACGGCATCTTCTATCAACAGCAAAGCCGTGGCCGTGCATGACTATCTTGCCAACACAGATCCAGTTCTTGCTGCAAACGAAGACGAGCTGTGCCAGATGTTCGGATACACCCGAAGAGCCTACGAGCAAGTGCTGCTAGCCGAAGGGTGCCAGCCCACCGAAGAGAAGAAGCCCAAGCAGCAAAACTCAGGCACGGATGCCGAACAGGTTCCGGCCGAAGATGAAGAGGGCGAAGAGGATGAAGAGCTTTGGCTCGATAACCTACCCAACATCGATGAGGCGGATGAGCCCGACGACGACGGCTGGGACGACGACTATGACGATTACAACGATGAGGAGAGTGCACGATGAAGTTTGTATTCGGATTCTTCCGCTGGCTGTTTAAGGCCGTATTCCGTTTCTTCATGTAAAGGAGTGAGTTTTCATGAAAGCAAAAGATGCTCTGGCGCAATGCCGGCAGACTATTAAGAGCCACCCCAAGCAGGTAGCTGCCATTGCTGCTATCACAGTCGTTGCGGTTGCCCTTATCTGCGCGTTTTGCTTGCGCGGGTGCGATAGCAACGATGCTGTTGGCGAAAGTTCGACTGATACCGCAAGTCAAACAAGTAATGACGGCTCATTGAACGTTGCAGCTATTGAAGCTGGTCTAACAACCACAGAAGCGGTGCAAAGCGCTTCGTCGAACGAAGAGCAGAATGCCGATGCGGCAGCAGGCCAAAGCGCAGCAGAGAATGGTTTTGTTGGTTCTGATAGCCAACCCACTGGAACCGACTCAACACAGGCACCAAGCTCTGCACCGTCAGACAGCAATAATGTCGGGGCTTCTGGTGGCAGCAATAACGGTTCTTCGAGCAATAATGAAAGTGTGCCTGCAGCACCAAGCAAAAAGTGGGTTGTGGACTATTCGCAGGTTTGGGTTCAGGACTCCGCAGCGTGGGATGAATCCATTCCAACGTATGGTTACGAAGAAAAATCAATCTGCAATGTTTGCGGCTCAGACATTACTGGTAATGAAGTTACTCACGGCAAGGCCCACATGATGGCTGGCGAAGGCAGTGGTCATCATACCGAAATGGTTCAAGTGGTTACCGGCAGCCAAACCGTTCACCACGACGCTACCGGCCACTACGAAACCGTCGAGAGTGGTGGGCATTGGGAGTAAGATTTCAAGTGTAATTACATCTATTTTTACTCAATTTTACTTCTATGCTGTAATTGGGTAAAATATGGTGAAATTAAAGGAGGTGCAGGATATGGATTTGCCCGCAAGCGTTCTTGGCTTTACCGTTTCACAGGGAGAGACGCCGAATCTTGGCAGCTATCCTATCTTCTACACGCTGCACAACGATATCTCTCTCGGCTCCATCGGCGATACCGAATGCATGTTCGTCGCTCCCAAAGGCACTATCAGGTTGCCGATGCTGGTGAATATGATTGGTAAGCTGCAAGCCGGTTTCAAAATGCCGTGCGTCATCGTTTCGCAAAGCCTAAGCAAATACCAAGTTACGCGCCTATGCCAAGAAGGTATAGCCTGGATCAATTCAGAAGACACCCTTTTTCTGCCCTTTCTGGGGCTTTCCTTCTTGAGCTTTTCGGAACCCGAAGGCGCTAAGCCCTTATCGCCGCAAGCGCAGCGTCTGGCAATCCACATCATCAATGGCTCATGGGTAGGCAAGTCAACCAGCGAGGTTGCTCAGTTGCTGGGCAAGAGCTTGGCAAGCACTTCGAACTATTTCAAAGAAATCGAGCTCGTATTACCGCAGGTTATAGGATCCCAGGGACGCAAGCGTTTTATAGCCGAAGTGAAAGATGCGTCTGCAGCCGAACTGCTTGAAACCTTTGAGCCATATCTTTCGTCTCCTGTTGCATCATCTGTCTATCTCAAGTTCAAAGATAGCAAAGAAGACTTCTTATCCCAAGGTTGCTTCTATGCGGGGATCACCGCTTTGAGCATGCTCACGATGCTTGCAGATGACCACTGGACAACCTATGCGACAGATGAATACAACCATGCTTATTTGGACGAGTATGCAGACCGCATGAACGTCGTCGAAAAAGATGACGTGCCCGATATCTTGCTTGAAATCTGGAACTACGACATAGATGCAGATGGCGACCGAGTTGACGACATATCGCTTTATCTCTCACTGAAAGACAACGACGAAGACGACCCGCGTCTTGATGACGCACTGGAAACCCTGAAGAAAAGGATTTGCTCATGAGTGTTCAAGGCATGGAGCTTTTTAAGGAAAGATTTGCTGACTTCCCCGACCGATATGCATTGATTGGCGGCAGCGCGTGCGACCTTATTTTTGCCAGTCGCGGACTTCAGTTCAGGCGAACCAAAGATCTTGACATCGTCATACTGGCCGATCGACCTGCGAAGGACTTCGCCCAGACGCTCTGGGCGTTCATCGGCGATGGCGGATATACCTGCGGTTGGCGCAATGATAACGATGTGCATTTCTATCGCTTCACGGAACCAACGGACAATGCCTACCCACATATGATCGAGCTCTTTGCAAGGCACCCTGACTTTCCGCTTCACAACGAAGACTCGGAAATTGGACCCCTTCCCCTTGATGAAGACGTATCGAGCCTTTCGGCCATTCTTCTGAATGACGCGTACTACAACTTCCTTACGAGTGGGTTAGATAAAGTTGACGGCATAAGCATTGTAGACGCCGCCCATATCATTCCCTTGAAAGCTCGTGCCCATATCGACTTGAACGACCGCAAACGCAATGGCCAACACGTAAACAGCGCGGATCTTAAGAAGCACAAGAAAGACGTCATGCGTCTCATTGCATTCGTTCCCGCAGAGACGCATATCAGCCTCGATCCTCAGATTGCCAGAGATATGCAGCGCTTTGTTGCGGAAATGCGTGAAGAGAACATGCGTGTTGACCAGCTTGATATCGGAATGACATTGGAACAGGCGCTAGATATTCTTGAGGTAATTTACAAGCTATAGGAGTAAAGATGTCGGCAATAGAGGCACCAAGCGAAGAAGCCCTAACCGAATTAATCGGAGCCCGACTGCTTGAGGTATGGCAGACGCTTGACGCCACCATCAACCAGAGCTACGACATGGAACAAACATGGGGCTCGGGCGGCAAGAAATGGACGTACGAATACAAGTACCGCCGGGGCGGCAAGACACTTTGCTGCCTGTATGCCAAAAGCAACTGCATCGGATTCATGATCATCTTCGGAAAGCACGAGAGGGAGAAGTTCGAGGAAATCAGAGGCGAACTGCCTAAAGCGGTTTGCGACCAGTACGACGCCGCCGAAACCTACCATGACGGCAAATGGGTAATGTTCGCACCGACGGACACGAGCGACTTCAGTGACTACCTTAAGCTGTTGGCCGTCAAGAGAAAGCCCAACCGCATATAACGATGTTGGGTGCAAAAGAAACCCTTATGCTGTTGGATGTTTTACGTCCTACTGCAATTGTTGTCATTAGGTGGATAAATGCAGTAAGGATGCATTTGCATAGCGATGCCATTATGAACAAACAATCATCAAGTCTGCTCTCGATTCGTGGATTGTATTTGCGCAAACTAATGATTCGCGTTAGTTTGCGCAAGATGAGTCCAGACGGATCCCCCTCTCCTAAGCTGCAGCTGACAGAAACTTCCCGCAGGCGTTCATCAATTGTTTACGCGCCTTGGGGTCAATCCCTAAAAGCACGCAACCGGTGCAGGCCGCTATCGTAAACGCTGCCTGCGGGTTGATACGGTCAATAAACGCCGCAATGCTTTCATCAATCTTATTGCTTAGCCCAAACGAAAACGTTTTGGTCGTTCCATCTGTCATGTACTCAAATCCAGTCTGTCCGTTGAATTCCATTGTGGGCCTCCTTTATCAGAATCTCTTGCATGAATTAAGTATGGCGGCTATTATTTATACGTTCAACGCATGAAACTGAATATATTTATCAATATTGACGAAGGGATATCCGTGGAGAGCATAGAATTTACAAAAGCAGTGATCTGGAACGAACGACTCAGCAAGTGCATAGAGCGATACAAGATTGATCACGGAAAAAATGGCAAGTTAAGCTTAGAACGAATAGCTCAGGATTTTGAATCAAAATATGGAGACAGATTACCAAAGCATATTGGGCAACCTGATATAAGCAAATGGCAAAACGTCAGAACTAGATGTGGTTCGGGCAATCCGTTCCCAAGTCCAACATTAATGATTTACATTGCAGATTTTTTTGAAGTTGACCTCGGATACCTTCTCGGAGAGACCGATTCGAAGACTTTCCAAATGGAAGACGCCGTTTCCTTCATGGGGTTGACCGAAGAGGCGCTACAAAAAATACGACTTGCAACGAGCTACGAATCGGCATTCCATGCCGTGCAAATGTCAAATTTTGAAGCAAGAAAAATCATGAGCGCATTGTTCGAGTCAAAGAGTTTTTTTGCCCTAATCTCAGAAATGCAGCGGTTTGATTTCGCCTACAGCGATCCGGGATTATCGGATAATATTTGGAATAAACTCGAAAAGAAGCATGCCGCTGCTCTACTGAATAGGGCATTTGATTTTGATCCCTATGAGAATGAAGACTTTAAACGCGAGGATGATCCTGAATTGGTTGATGCGTATTTAGATGTGCAGGATGCTATTGATAAGATGCACGATCATGACGAAATGAATGCCCTAATCATGGAAGCTCAACGCTATAGAATTACTCGGCAATTTTCTGAGCTAGTCGAAGAGTTATATCCGACCTCCAAAGCATAATAGCGTCGCTGGTTTTATTATTTGCAATTAGCTTTTTATGACAACAGCGGCTGGGGATGAACCCAGCCGCTGCATTTAGTTGATGAATCCTTCTTCGATGCGGGAACAGTCTCCGCTAACCTTTGCGCAAGCAAGCGCGATTAGCGTGAACAGCCCCGACACGAAGCCGAGAAGCCAAAGTGCTATTGCAATCATTCAGTGTCCTTGTCTTCATCAACAGAGGTACCGCTTTTGCGCGCAAGATACATTGCTCCACCAGCGCAAGCAGCTGCACCTGCTAAGGCTGCGAAGGCCCACCAGGGGAAGCTATCGCCGGTTTTTGGCAAGTCACTGTTAGGGGTTCCGGGAGTCTCAGGTGTAGCCTTGTCCTTCATCTCGACCTTCTGCACGTCGCCCGTGGCCTTTACCGTAAACTTCACGTCTTCGGCGATCTCATAGCCATCGGGAGCGCTGGTCTCGCGAAGTGTGTAGTCGCCGGGCTCAAGGCCGTTGATGCGGTGAACCTTGCCGTTGGTATCCCATTCAGCAACCACTTTGTCGTCCTTGTCGATTACCTGCAGGTGTGCACCAGGAAGCTCATCACCGGTTGCGATGTCGGTCTTGGAGATGTCGACCTTGGTGTAGTCATCCTTCATCTCCACCTTCTGCACGTCGCCTGTCTCCTCGACCGTGAACTCGATGGACGTTGCCACGAGGTAGCCTTCGGGCGCGATGGTCTCGGTGAGCACGTAGCAGCCAGGCTCGATGCCAATGATGCGATGAGCGGTGTCGGTAGATACCCATTCCTCGATGACGTTGCCGTCCTTATCGGTCAGCACGAGCGTTGCACCAGGCAATTCTTTGCCAGTTGTCGCGTCGGACTTGGTGATATCGAGGATGGTCGGCGTGTTTTCGAACGTAAGCTCAAGGGTGTCGCCGAACTGAGTACCTTCCACATCTAGCCCAATGAAGCCTTGGTCATCCACCCTGAAGGAGACGGGTGCGGCATCTGCCGGAATGAAGTAGCCTGCAGGTGCCTTGATCTCAACGATTTCGAACGTGCCGTGCGGCATGTAGGGTAGGCTTGCCGTGCCGTCTTCGCCTGTCGTCAGCTCGCATTCCCAGTTGACGTTGAAGCCAGAGTCTACCTCATCGGTAACGGCTGGCGCAGTCTGTATGATGCGGAACGTCGCACCGGAAAGCGCCTTGCTCGTATCGGTCGAGTCAACCTTCAGCAGCTGCAAGGTGGTGGGCATGTCGACGGCATCAAGCGATTCCACCACGACGGGAACGAGCTGGCCCTGAGTTTCGATATTGATGTGGTGCTCATCGGTGTCAAGCGCCCAGCCCTCGGGGCTCTTGGTCTCGTAGGCCACGTAGTTACCCAGGAACAAATCCTCGATGGAGGCCTTACCGTCGGCATCCGTGGTCACATAGCCGACAACCTGGCCGTCTTCGAAGCGAACCGTGCCGTCGCCAGTGACGACGTCGCCCTCGGCCTTGATGCAATACTCAGCGTCCTCGACTGGCACCTCGGTGGTGCCATCGGTCTTGAGCAGTTGAATCTCCGCGCGGATGGGGGCATCAGCATACGTGAGCGTGATGGGGTCGTCCCAAGTGCGGTACTCATCAACCGTGAACGTGATGTCCTTGTCGCCAAGCACGTATCCATCGGGTGCCGCCACCTCATGGATGGTGTAGGTTCCCTCATCGAGCTTCATCGGCAACGTCACATGCCCCGTCTTGCCGATGGTGGTCCAGGTGTCGATGACCGTCTCGTTCATGTGGTCGGTGTAGGTGACAAGCTTACCGTTGCCATCGAAGATCTGGAAACTACATGCGAGCGGGATGGACTTGCCTGTTGTGCTGTCGACCTTCTGGATGGTGAGCGGGGTTTGCGGAATATGGTTTGCCACTACCTGCACGGGGCTGTACTGGCCCTCCTCGCCGATTACAATCTTCCAGTCATCCACGCCGATGAGCTTGATGCCGTGTTCCGCCTTCACGTGCTCGGCCACGTCATCGGGAATGATCTCATGCACCGTGTACTCGCCGTAAGCCAAAGCAGCGCTCCAGCCGACAGGCACATGGGTCTTGGTGGTGGCGAATCCGTTCTCGTCAGTGGTAAGCGTGCAAACGACGCCACCCTTTGCGACTTCGGCTCCGGTATCAGGTGAGACGACCGCATTCTCGTTCTCGTTGATGATCTGGAACTGCACGCCCTCAATTGCGATGCGAGTCAGCTCCTGGTTCTCATCATCGTTGTTCGTGGGGACTTCCTTGAACAATCGGTAGTCACCACGTTTAATGGTGTCGGGAACCTCGGGGCTGTTCCAGGAATATACGCTCTCGCCGATGACGCCATCGCTCGTAATCTGCACGCAGAATTTATTCGGCGGATTGTTGGGGTTCACGCCGTCATCGAGGTTATATCCTACAGGAGCCTTCACTTCTTCGATGATGGCGGTACCCAGTGGCATGCAAGCCGTTGTTCCATTGGTCTGATAGTACAGGTCGTCGCCGGCAACCTTGAACTCATTGGCAAA
Source organism: Eggerthella sp. BIOML-A1 (assembly GCF_009875595.1). Taxonomy (NCBI): domain Bacteria; kingdom Bacillati; phylum Actinomycetota; class Coriobacteriia; order Eggerthellales; family Eggerthellaceae; genus Eggerthella; species Eggerthella sp. BIOML-A1. The sequence continues at coordinate 121,368 of NZ_WWRZ01000001.1, forward strand.
GTAGGCGTAGCCGTCCGCGTCTGTGGCAAATGTCCATGAGCGCGTAGGTTTACCCGATGCGGCAGCCTCGGCAGCACTGTTGTAGTAGCCGTCGTAGTACTTAACGCTGAACTGCGCTCCTGAGAGGTCGGCCACGCTTTGCGGTCTATGCTCGCTTGTGGTCGCATCAACCTTGCCAACCAGCATGCCAACCGGGTCAGTGCCGGGTGTCTCGGCGACCTTACCACCGTTCACACCGGTTGTTTTCCCTGGATTCACCACTACGGTGTACTTGTTCGGATCGAGCATATAGCCAACCGAAGGCAGCGTCTCCTTTACGTAGTACGTGCCCGCCTTGAGGTTTTCAAGCTTGCCGTAGCCATTGGCGTCGGTGACGATCTTGCCAACGCTCTTGCTGAGGCCGGAATCCGAATACACCGTATATTCCGCACCTGCCAGCGAGTAACACTTATTGCCGGCGGTGATGTCGGGCTTCCCGGAAGTTTTGGTCAGGTCGATGTTGCCGTGCTCGATAAGCTGCGGCGCGACGCACATGCTCTGCGAATTCGAGCTTGTCCATTCCGTGCCCGTTGCCTCATAACGGTTCTTGTTGTCTTTGTAGTAGCTCTTGGCTGCATCGTAGACACCATAGAAATCATCGTTGTCTGGTGTGACGTTGGCAGCAACGTAGCTGGTGTTGTACTCGCACCAAATCATGAACTGAAGATAGCCGGCCCGCTTGAGTGAACTCCAGTTGACATGCGCCTCGTTCAGATACTTTTCGTACAAGCCAATCTTCAGCGCCATATTCGCCGGCATGGCAGAGGACGAATAGGATGACCCTGCCGAGGCGACCTGCGTGATGTCGATGCAGTAAGCCGGCTTGCCATTCAGTTCGAATGCGCTGTCTGCCCAATGACTGCCGGTGTGGCTGTCGTACTGATAGAAGTCAAACGACCAGCCCGTATCGACAAGCGTTGCCTCAACGGCGTAGGCGCTTCGCGATGTCGTGAGTAGGCCCGTTATTCCCGAAAGGGCGATAAGCACCGCAAGCACGATGCGCATCGTTTTCGAACCGCTTTGTCTGATTGCTTTTCCCATGATCAACCCGCCTATCGCGTCTGAGCATTGCGCTGTGGCTGGGAGGATTCCTCAAGTGCGCCGGCACCGTTGCGCGCGGCTTGAGCCTTACCGCTTAGATCTGCCTCCTGTGTGCGGGACTCGCGGTCGTGGGCGTGCGCCTGGAGGTAGTCGCTGCGCTGCTTATCAACCGCATCTTTGATTTCCTGCGACATAACCTTTACCGTGTCGCGTTCGGGCTTACCATCGTCATCGAGAACGGGGTTGCCCTCGCCATCAAGAACGGTTCGTTTGAGCCAGACCTCCCTATCGGCAAGCAAGGGGATATCGCGGAAGTTCTCACCCCTGAAGCGCGAAGCATTGACGAATAGCGGGCTGAATTGATAGCAGCCAACGTCGATGCCATCGATGGTGGTGCCCTTGGGCAGCGTCACTTGGTTGAACGTCTTCAGCTCGCCGGTTGTCTTGTCGGTATACTCGATATCCGTGCGGACGAAGTTCTTGTGAAGCGTCAAAAAGACGTTCTTCTTCTCTGTTTCGGTCATTGTCTCAATCTCCTTTACATTGGCGGTGACGGGGTGTTGTGGAAGACCGCGCCGTTGTTAACTGCATCATTCATCTGCTCACTTGAGCCTCCTTTACAGGATCGTTGCGGCCGCGTTGGTCACCCGCATGGAACGCGCGCGCAGCTGCCTCACGTTCGGATAGGGATCGGGGCACTTGAAAAGCGACGCGCTCGAACTCCTCGTATTCCACGGGCCTCGCCTCGAAGGCCGCAAAGGGTACTGCTTCTCCGATAACGCCCTCGAATTCCTCTGCGCTTTCGTAGTCCCAATACTGGCCGCCGTCGTATTCGGACCAAGTGCCATCGGCGTTTCGCAAATGCGACGAGAAATACCAGCCGAAACCGTTAGGGCTTTCTTCGTCGTCAGTAACGTGCGCCTCGAAGTACATGGGCTCGTGCTCGCACATCAGGTCGTAAACGCGCCAAGCCGCCTGCTCGCAAGGGCAGGAATCATAGTCATACATAACGGTTCACCTCCTCTCTTCTATCCGCCAACGATGTCGCGGGCCCAGCTTCCGCTCTTTACCAAGGACAAGATGAGCAGGATGCACATCGCCAGGTACTGGAGCGCATAGGTGAGCCCGTTGGCAATGCCGTCTATGGGCGTACCCGTTCCGGGGTTCGCCGCATTGAGGCCGCCAAGGATTATCGGGAAGGAAATAAGTAGCACGAGGATGATGATGCCTGCCAGGCACACTGCCACGAAATTCTTGACGTAGCCGATGCCTATCTGGCGGGTATCCTCGGTACCCATGAGCGCGAGCGGTATGGGGCTAAATGCCGCCATGAGGTAGAGCTGGATGGCTCGCGCCCAAGAAACGACGAGCGCAACGATATAGGCCACTAGCACCACAACCCAGCTGATAAGCGCCACGATGAGCATGGCAACGAGCGCCGCTACGTCGTCGTCGGTGGTGACGATTGATACGGCATTAAGGTCGATGGCACCGCCCGTGCCGAACATGTTGATGACGCGCTCGATGGCGAGTTTTGTGATCGAGTAGATGGACGCCATGAGGTCGAAGCTGTTCTGAATAAGGAACAGGAAGACTGCAAAGAAAACGAGCAGGAACACGACTTCCTTCACACCCGGCAGGCTCGCATTGCCATCCATCTTCTGCGAGATCTGGATGAGCTTGATGGTGAACACGAACCCGAGCACGCCGCAGCCAATGGGCAGTATAGCAACCTGCCACACCCCATGGACGAGCGAGTACATGGTGGTGTTGCCCGCCGTGCCGAGCATAGAATCAAAACCGGCGGCGAGGATGCCATCGTAGCCGATGGACTTGAGCATGTTTATCTGGTTCGCGAAGATCCAGTTGCAGCAGTCGCGCAGCACCCCGCAAAGCCATTTATTGATGTCGTCAGCAATCGACGCGAAGGCGAAATCCGGGAACAGCATGAGCGAGCTTAAGATCAGGAATGTCCCCGCGAACGCTAGGACGAAGCGTCTGTCTTTGATAGTTACCGGCATCCGCATCACCCCATGACCTTGAACGTAGCCGGGCCGCGTGCGTATTCAACGGTAAGCACGGTCGATGCGGCATCATCGCAGGTGAAGTTGGCGCTTACCGTGCCGCTTGCGTAGTCGACTACAAGCGATTGCGTCCACGTTGCCTTGGTCGCCGTGGGAACATGCGCATGCGCGTAATCGGTCACGGCTTTGGAGAACCCTTCAGTTGTGCCGCCTAAGAGTTCACGGAACTCATCGTTAACACCTATAACCTCAACGACACCAGCGTTAGGCGCTCCCTGGCTGTAGGTTTTCGCCAGCGTGAAATCATCGCTTAATACGGTATAGGCACCTGCAGCATCTTGGCGTACAAGCACAAGGGAATCCTTGGTCGTGCCATCTGGCAAATCCAGCTTGAGCATGATCGACGTCTGGCTGCTTTCCTTCGTCACCGACTTGACATCGAATGCGGTCATGTTGTTGGCAACGCCGTCAGATTCGGCATAGCGGCCATCCTTAAACGCGATGGTCGACTTGCCGCCGTCGGCAGTCCACACACTGCTCTTCAGTATCGCCAGCGCGTTCTTCTCGTCTGCAGGCAGCTTCTGGCTGGAAGTATCCAAGGTATTCGGCTGTGCCTGGTTGTCTTCTGATTCTACTGGGACAATTTGTCCCACCGTTTCATCCTGGTGGACGAGCGTGCAACGCACGACGCTCGACCCGACTAGGATGACAACGGCTCCTATAGCAAGTGCCATGAGGATCTTGCCCTTCTTGTTCATTGCTTCAACGCTCCTATCTGTTCGCGCGCAACGCGCAGGTGAAATAGTTGATGCCGGAAGAGATCTTGCACACGTCACCGGTCTGCGGCTCATGGATGTACTGGTCTCCGCCGATGTAGATAGCCACATGACCGTACCTGTAGAGGATGTCACCAGGCTGGGCTTCGGACAGAAGAACTGTGGTAAGCGCGCTCTTCTGATCTTCGGTGTAGTGAGGAATGGATATGCCTGCCTGCGCATAGCAGTACTGGGTCAAACCCGAGCAGTCCAAACCGACACCTGGAGTAGACCCGCCCCACACATAGGGAACCCCAAGCTGGCTGTATGCCGCCTGCACAATCACGTCCCCGTTTGCCGTCATAGACTCGAATTGCTCGACGGTCATCCCATCAAAGCGGTAGAGGTTGTAGGTGGTCATGATGCTCTTGAGCGATTCAACGTAGCTTGAGCTTGTGGCATAGCCGGCGTCCTTCAAGCCTTCCGCCATCTTGTCGGACGAATGCGTAGCCATTGCTTCCTTGATAAGCGCGTTTTCCGAATAACGGGAGTTCTGCAAGAAGACGCGGCTGCGGAAGACGATGCAGTCCTTGTGCGACTTGAAGCTGGTGAACTCGGCGGTGATTGTGACGTGCTGCCCGCCATACTCCTCACCGGTCTGCCAACTGGAATGCCCCGACACTTCCTCGGCTAACCCGTAGGATGAGGCCCACTTGATTCCGAACAGGTTATTGTCGCGCGTTGCCAATCCGGACAGATGGTCTCCCTGGCCCGACTCGCAGATGATCTGCGCGATAGTACATCCTGCGGGATGTCCGTATTTCTCTTGGCATTCAAGCGCGGTTACCACCATTTCCTGCGTGATATAGGGAGGCAGCCCTGCCATTGATTGCTTTGCAGCCTCGTTTTCCCAGAAGCCGAAAAGGGCGCTGATGAGCTGAGATACCACCATCATGGCAAGCACGAATGCGATGATGCCCGCGATCACTCCAGCAACGGGTGCCAGTGCACCAGAGGCCATTGCGGCAAGCGTCTTTGTACCGCCTGCCTTTGCGGCAGTCTCCCCGGCAGCCTGGGCTGCCTTTGCCTGCGCGCCGTGTGCCTTGAGCCAGGTACGTCGTGACTGCATGCGCACCTTCGACTCCGCTGCTTTCTCCTTTGTTTTCTTGGAAACAGCCTTGCGAGCCCGATCTTCAACGGATTTGGCAGTACTGGGACAATTTGTCCCAGTAGCCTTTGCTGTAGTGTTGACCGCATCTTTAGAGGTGCGCATGGCTTTCGCTTTGCGGGCCAGCGCTGCTGCGTCGGAGCCCTTCTGATAAGCATCCGACATCCCGCTTGTCTCGTCATCCTCGTCCATCTCTGCTGCAGCGGAAGCAAATATCGCCGAGCGCATGTTGCGGCTCTTCTGCAGGGCGACGCCCGTCTGCCGCGTGACATTGCGTGCAGCCTGATCGCCGGCATCTGCACCTTCTTGTCCGCCTGCCTGGCGTACTGCGCGACCGAGCACGTTTCTGACGGAAACGCCTCCCTTGCGCGCACCTTTCAGCTCAGCCTCGGCAACCGCATCGGCCTTCTTGACGATGCCGGCGTTTACCGCATCGGTGCGCCCCGCCTTGGCCTCGAAGGCATTGTCGGACTCGCCCCGAGTGAACTCGGTAGCCTTCGCCGTATCGGTATGCTTGGCAAGGTTGCTCGACATGAGCCTATCCCTCGGTCTTTTCTTTGAAGCCAAACTCGAAGCGAGCAGCACGCTTGAGCGCTGCAATTTCTTCGGGCTTGGTGTTGAAGGTGTTGTAGAGCAAGCCCTTCGGCCAGTCGTCGGTAATGGCGATGCGGGCAGCACCTGCCACCAGCAAACCCTCGCCTGGCTTCACGGATTCATCGATGCACGCTTCTTCTTGGGCGGAAAGATCCAGTAGGCGCACCCACTCGCGGCGATCGAGCGGAGACTGCTTCAGCAGCATGATGTAGTCGGAGTTCAGCACCATGTTGCGTGCTTCCTCGTGTTCGAGCATATAGATGGAGTTCTGCGTGATGCCCGTGCAGATGAGGTTGAACTTGCGGCCCTCGGCCCAGAACTTGGAGAAGTAACTGATAATGGCCGGATGGCTGAATAGGCTCTGCACCTCATCGATGTAGAGCCAGGTGGTAACGCCGCGCTCGAAGTTGTAGTACATGCGGTTGCGCACCGCTTCAAGTGCCGTGAGCATGCCGAAGACGCGCATGTTGGAGTTCAGGTCCTTGAAGTCGATATTGGTGATGCGGTTCTTGAATGCGACGTTGGATTGGTTGTTGAAGAACGACAAGGCACCCTTCACGTAGCGCTCGTAACGAAGCGCAATGTCGCGTGCCTCAGCCTCGGGCTGGCGCGTAAGGATGTCATAGAAGTCACCAAGCGTCGGCATCCTGTCATGCATGGATGCGGCAACGTAGGCCGCCTCGACGCAACGGCTGATGATGGACTTGTCCGACTCCGGCAGGCCTTGAGCGCCTTCTGCCATGGTGGCAGACGATAGGGCCAATATCGCCTCTATCTTGAAGGCCATTTGCGACGCATTACCCATGTCTGCAACGTCGCCTAAGTCAAACGGATTCATGTAGGTTGACGAATCGGGCGCGAAGCGGATGGACGTGCCACCGGCTGGCTCGACCACGGGCGCGTATTCGCCTGCAGGGTCGAAGATGATAATCTCGTCATCGGGATAAGCCAAGATGGTGTTCATAATCTCGCGCTTGACGCTGAAGGATTTGCCGGAACCCGGCTTGCCGCAGACGAACCCCATGGGGCTTGCCAGATCCTTGCGGTTGCAAATGACCAGATTGCCCGACTGCTTGGACTGTCCCACGTAGCCACCGCCCGGCTGATTGAGCTCTTGTGAGGCAAACGGCATCTGGATAGCCACCTGCGCGGTGGTCATCATGCGACTCATCTCAACATGGTTGTGACCCAGCGGCAGCACCGAGTTCAGGCCCTGGCGCTGGCGGTAAGTGAGCGTATCGAGGTCAATGGAGTTACGGCGCGCCGTGCTCATGATTTGCAGCACTTGCTCGTCAAGTTCTTCCAAGGACTCGGCATACGTGTATACCAGGCCCGTGAAGATGAATAGGCGCTGGTTCTTGTTCTGCAGATGATCGAGCAGGTCTTCGGCTTCTTCTTTGGAGTACTTGAGCTCGGAGGGCAGGATCTGAAAGTCGTAGCCCTTCTTCACTGCCGTCATCTGCTCGTCGATGATCTCCTTGTCCATCCAGGCAAGGCGCTGCTTCACGTAGGCAACGGCCTTCGCCTTATCCATGGCTTGGATGTGCAGCGTGACGTTGAGCGGCAGGGCCAAGTCGATGATGTCAGCCAAGGCGCGGTCGGACAGCTCACTACCGAAACGACGGAATCCCAGCACCTGGCCATACATGCCGTCCGAATAGAAGCAGTCGGCGCGTCCCTGCGGCTTAAAGTCAAGCACACCCGGAGCGATAAAATCCTTGGTGCACAGACCGCTTCTGCATGACAGTTCATCGAACACGGAAGAAGTCAGCTTCTTGCCCGGACGCAGCTGCGAATGGATAGCAGCCAGGCGCTCTTCTCCACGCACCACAGTCGCGTCGCTTCTGATGCGCGCAAGCGTCTGCACGCAGTCGTTTCTCATGCGGGCGAGCTTCGGTACAGCGGCATCCACATTGGGCGCACCAACCGCAAAGGTCAGGTAACGCTCGCGGATGAGGTTAGACACACCTTCGCGCATCTTGTCGTTCAAGATGCGGTTGTATTCATCCACATAAGCGCGCGTGCGCTCCTCGTGGCACTCGAAGAAGATCTTGTTGCCAATCTCGTCTGCCGGTATCGGCGTATTCACGATGTTGAGTTGCACGGAGGTTTCCGCACCGAAGTAATCGAATAACTGACAGTACGTGGAAAAGATCGCCTGCTGGTTTTCCTCTCGTGCAGACTGATAGCTGATGTCGGTGAACTTCAACGTTTGTGAGAAAACGCCGTCCTCTACCTGGGCGATGCCGTCGGCATACATGGCGTCATAGCCGATATAGGCCAGCACGTCCTTCGCCGCAAAACGCGCACGACGCTTCGATGTCGTCTGTTCGGTGAGTTCCTTTTCCTGTGTGCGCAGGCGGCGGTTAACGTCTGATTTGCCGCGCGCCTTGGCGTTTGCGCGTGCCGCGTGTAGTTCCTTCTTCTCTTCTTTTGCGGCGCGCTTTGCTTCACGCCTGGATATCTTCTCGGCTCGGCTCATACAGCTCGGCCCCCTTCCTTTTGGCTTTGCGTGCATGCTTGCGATCTTGTTTCTGCGCGAGGGTTTCGCGCAGGGCTGGCTCTGCCTTGTCGATGGAAGATGCGTACAGGATCCTGTCGTCGTTGAAGGTATGCTGGAACCACAGGGGCATGAATTGTTCGAGCTTCATGGTGTAAGGCCGCCAGAATCCTGCGAGCCAAAACGGCATGGAGACCGCCATGACAGGAAGCGTGGCATTCGATACGTCGATGCCTAAAACGAAGTAGGTGAAGGCCGCTGCGGCAACTGCCGCTGCAAGCCCGCCCGTTACGCAGATAAGCGTGCGAAACGACAACTTTCCAACGATCTTCTCGCTGTATTCGCCAATGTCTTTATGGATTGATACGCTTAGCAACCGCATCACCCCTAGGCGGGAAGCCAGGATGTGTCGAGCATCCCGAAGTAGACGGCAGCGGCGATGATAATGGCACCGCCGGCGATGGTGGAGATGGCGCTGGCAATCTGGCTGCCGCCTTGCTGCTCGCGGATGGCGAGGCCAAGGGACACCGCACCCCAGACGACAAGGAAGCCGCCCAGGAACGTAACGCAGCCGGATACGAGCGTAATGATGTTTGCAAGCATATGGTTTGCACTCCTTTACATGGTTTCGCGGCCCAAGGTGGAAGTGGCCGCTGTTTCAAGTGGTAAAATTCGCTGCGGAGCGTAAGCTCCTTTACATTGGCGGTGGCGGTCCCAAGCGATTGTGTGGAAGCTTTCGTGAAGCGTGCGGTGCCCGTTATGGCATGGCCGCCGCCGTTGAGGTCGCTTACTGGGACAATTTGTCTCAGTGCATAGGCATCACGCTCCCGCGCACCCGTGCGCAGTAATCCTCAAAGTCAAACTTCTCTCGGAACACGGCGTCTTCGCCGTGCCTGTCAACGTACTTGTAGCGGGAATGCGTTTCGGGTCGGTATTTCCCGTCTAGAAGCGGATTCGTTCCTGCGATAAGCAGGATTGCCTGGCTGCGCTTCAGTTTGCCGATCTCGGCGGCCTGGATAAGGTCTCGCTCGCTACGCCCGTAGTTTTTGGTGGTGGATGGATTTGCGCCTCGGCTCTCGTTCACGTTGAGGGTCGACACCGTTTCCTTTCCAATCATCTCCGAGATTTCCTTATTGGTTTCGTTGGACTTGCTACCCAAAAACAACGTCGTGTCGCAGCAGTCGATGATGGTCTGTGCGTCATCTTTATACTCGCGCTTCAGCTGCGCGATTGACTGCAGGATTATGGATAGCGACATGTTGCGACTGCGAACGACGGCGACGGTCTTCTGCACCTCGGGCAAGTGTCCCAAGTTGGCAAACTCATCGAAGATAAAGTGCACCGGCGTGGGCAGCTGGCCCCCAAATTCGGCCAGCGCCTTATCGCACAGTACGTTCATCGTTTGCCACATCATGATGGCGAACAGAAACGCAAAGCTATCCGACGTGTCCTTCATGATGGCAAACAGCGCCGTCTTTTGTCCGGGGTCACCCAACGTATCCAAGTGCATTTCGTCATAACGCAATACTTCGCGCATCTCATCGAAGGTGAAGGGTGCCAGGCGCGCATTGCAGCTGATGATGATTGATTTCAAGGTCTTGGCAGCACCGCTTTTGAATGACGTGTAGTTGTTCAGGCTAAAGTCGTTTTCCGGCTTGGTCGGTGTCCCGGTTTTCACCCAGGCATAGCCGGTGTCGGTTCCGTTTGCAAAGCCGCGCACATCTGCATCGAAGCTAAATGCCTTATCGCTTACCTTCTGATAGGACTGCCCAGATTCGATTTCATGGAACAGCAGATCGAGCGGGCTCATGTATGATTCGTCATCCTCGTGTGCCTCTGCCAGATTGAGCAAAGTCATGAGGCCGGGGATATTGCGATCCTTTTCCGGGCAATGGAATACCAGGTAGCCTATGAGCGCCATGTAGAGCATGCGCTCGGATTTCTCCCAAAACGGATCGTTGCTGCTTTCGCCCTCAGGCGTGGTGTTCTTGATAAGGCAGTCGACGAAGGTGTAGACGTCTGCCTGCGTGTGCACGTAGGCGATGGGGTTGTAGTGCATGGACTTGGTAAAGTCGATGGTGTTGAAGCTCAGGATGCGGTACTTCTCGCGCTCCAGCATGTGACCGACGTCGGGAAGCATCGTTCCCTTGGGGTCGGTGACGAAAAACGACGTGTTTGCCTGCATGAGATTGGGCAGCACATAGTAGCGGCTCTTGCCGGAACCGGAGCCACCGATAACGAGCACGTTGCGATTGCGATCGAGTTCGAGGTCGAACTGCTTGCGGCTCACCGCCATCGCATAGTGTTCGGTGAAGATGATGTTGTTGTCGGAGGCCTCCTTATCGCGGAAACGCTGGCCTTCCTTGATCGTGCCCCAATGGGCAGAACCGTGTTCCTCGCCGTTGCGGTAATTGCCCTCACGCATAAGCGAGTAGGCCCAAACTATCCAGATGCCGCATGCCGCAACAAGGCCCGCTGCAAGAGCGGCAGGCTCAAAACAAAACACCGCGCCACGCTGGGCAATAAAGGCAGGAAGCGCATATACCGCCTCGCTGATATGTGCCAGAATCGGGGCCGGATACGTCGACAGACAAGCCGCGTAAACGTCCACCAAAATGAACGCTACTACGGAGAAAACGGAGGCGAAGATGAGCTTGTCTTTACGCAGCCTCATCCTATTTCGTCTTCACTTCCTGGAACTTGTCCTCGCGACCGATATCGCGCCCACGCCCTTGGCTTCGCCCGGCTTCCAGCGCAGCAGAAGAGGCCCGCACGCGGGCAGACCGCTTCTCCAAGGGCTCGGAGTCTCGGCTCGTTTCCTTCGTTTGTGTTTTAGCCGGCTCCTCGCCCCGGGAAAGCTGTGTGTCTGCTCGCTCAAGAGATCTGTCGACATCTTCAATCAACTCATCGAATACCCGGTCAACTTTGGAGGCGTCCTCATGCTTGAAGAGCAGGGATTCTTGCCCTGTCCTGTCATCGACAAAGAAGCTATGCTCGACGCCGGCGTCTTCAAGCTGCTTGTCCAAGATTTGTTTGATGCTGTCATAGCCTTCCATCTTGGAAAGCTCGTCAAGGTTTAAGCGTGCCCACTTGGGTTCGGCCTCGTCGACACCAAGGTCGCCCTTCGTGTGCTTGAGTGCAACGCTGAGCTTGCGCGCTGCCGCATGCATTGCTTCTTGACCCGCCTGCTGCCCAATATCCATGAGCCAATCGCAGAATTTCTCGCCTGACTCGTCGCCGAAATCGCTTGGCATAGTTGTCTCCTATCTACTGGGACAATTTGTCCCAGTGCCTATTTGTCTCTGCCGTCGCGTTGGGCTACGGGCTGGGTTTTCTGATGAGCGCCCGCATCCTTTACCCGCGTTGCCTTGTCCGAAAGGGATTCTTGTGATTCCAAATAGTCCAGGTCGTGACAGACTTGCGGGCTTGCTGCGGCCATAGAGCAAATCAGATGGTCAAATCTATCTGGATCTTCCACCGTGCCTTCAAAGCTGATGTTCTCGAAATCCAACCAGCCGTCATCAACCCGCTTTAGTGTCCACCACTCATCACCGCCGTTAACTTGCTGGATAAATGCGAGGTCTTTGTAGCAGATGCCCTGACGGATAGCCCAGTTACCGTGGGTGAAAAAGCTGCGCAGCTCTTCAAGGTCGTCGGCAACGCAGAACTCGTACGGATACTCCTCAAGATAGGGGTCATCTTGCCAGTCATAGCCGCCGCGCATAAGCCAGCCATTCTGCTGACACTTCTCAATAAGCGTTTCTTCGATTTGCGTATCGACAGGTCTAAAGTGCACGGTCTCTAGTCACCTGATTCCAATTTTCGAATTGTTTTAGCTACGTCCGATTTGAGCGTCCAAGGGATAAACCTCAAAGGGCAGATTGCCTGAATGGGAATCTGCAGGACAACCATCAGTAAGGCCAGCTCATCTGCGCGCATAGTGCGATCGCCCCTCAGGACGTTTCCGAGCCTTGCGGCGTCAATGCCAGTGCGGCGTGAAAGCTCAACAAGCGTTATGCCCTGTGCTTCCTTCATCTGGTTGGCGGCTCCGAGAATATGCTGTTCTAGAGTTTGGCAATTCTTCATGATGGGCTCCTTACGATTCCTAACGACGGGTCATCAGGAATCGCCTCATCGCCTCTTGGACGTTCGGCCACATCAAGATAATGATTGCGGGGTAGCAAAGGTGAAATCTTCGTATATCGGTAGCAAAGCTTTTCAGTTTGAAATCTTTTTCTTCCGTTTTGAAAGTACGACTGAATTTACGGCCCGTCTGCTCGTGCAAAAAAACGCAAGAAGCCCGCACACTTCGCGGGCTTCGAAATAGAATTTTTAGGCCCTTGGAGGGCATGACTTTGGCAGACGGTTCCACTTCACCTTTTCGCTTCTTTATTTGCGTGCAACCCTGGTTAATTGCTCAAGCGCGATGCGGGAGGCCTGACAAGATAATTATATTGCTAGCCAAATCATATTAATTAGCTACCTGCTAATTGCCTGGGGTGAATCGCCCCGGGTTCCCCGGACAGTTATAGATCACACGAAATCCGAAAGGACGATCTATAATGAACACCATGGAAAACAAGAAGCCTTACAAGAAAAGACCGAAGCAGTACCCAGAGGAGATCAGGCAAGAAGCGATCGATCTTTTCTATAGCTGCCTCAGTGAGTACAAGACAAGAAGGAAAGCATCCGAACATGTTGCTGAGCTCCTCGGTATCGGAGGTCCGGAAACCGTCCAGAAATGGGTGAGGCAGGCCGAGGTCGATGACGGGGTCCGTGTCGGTACCACCACCGATGAAAACGAGGAACTGAGAAGACTTCGAAGAGAAAACGCCGAACTCAAGCGAGCCAATGGGATACTCAAGGCAGCCTCGGCTTTTTTCGCGGCCGAGCTCGACCGGCCACAGAACAAATAATCCAGTTCATAGATATGTTCAAAGACCATCGTGAAGACAGTGGCCTACTCTGGCGTGTCGAGCCGATATGCAAGGTCTTAACAACAGAATACGGAGTTTCGATCTCGAGGTCAGGCTATTACGGCCACAAAAAGAGCCCACCCTCTAACAGGTCTATCAAGGATGCTCGCCTGAAAGATAAGATCCTAAAGATATATGAGGAGAACTACTCTTGTTACGGTATCTTGAAGATGTGGCACGCTCTTCGAAATGACGGAGAGAAAGTCGCTCGTTGCACTGTTGCCCGCCTTATGAGCGAGCTCGGGATCAAGGGAGCTGTACGTGGCAAAGTGAAGAGAACTACGATTGCCGGGAAGAATATACGTTGTGCCGAGGATCTCGTGAGACGCAACTTCAACGCAGACCAACCCAATGAGCTTTGGGTGGCCGATTTCACCTACATCTCCACCTGGGAGGGCTGGTGTTATTCCGCTTTCGTGATCGATGTCTTCGCCAGACGCATCATCGGGTATGCAGTATCGACCCGGATGAATGAAGCCTTGGTTGAAAACGCTTTCAAGATGGCGCTTCATACCCGCGTTTTCGAAGGAAACAGCGACCTTAAAGATGCCATACACCACAACGACAAAGGGAGCCAATATACCGCTATCGGCTTCGCCGAACTTCTCTCAAGCCACGGGATCCGTGCTTCCATCGGAAGCGTTGGTGACTCCTACGATAACGCTTTGGCTGAATCGATCAACGGATCATATAAAACGGAATTAACAAAGAGATTGAATCGCCCCGGGTTTACCGGAGACTCGATTCCTTGAGTCCTATGCTACCTGCATGAACTCCTTTTCCCAATATTTCGCCTCTAATTCAGCTGGCGGAACATATCCTATAGTACCAAACAACCTTTCCTTGTTATACCAGTCAACCCACTCAAGAGTAGAGTATTCAACATCATCAAAGCCTTTCCATGGTCCCATGTGACGAATAACCTCTGCCTTATAAAGTCCGTTGATTGTCTCGGCTAAGGCGTTATCGTAGGCATCACCTACAGAGCCAACGGAAGCCGCTATACCTGCTTCTTCAAGGCGTTCACTGTAGGCAATGGAGAGGTATTGTACGCCAGCGTCATTGTGATGGATGAGCTCTCCATCAGGATTTCTTTGCCATAATGCCATCTCAAGTGCATCAAGCACAAGTGCGGTGTTCATGCGTCGAGACACGTTCCATCCAACAATCCGGCGCGCATAAGCATCGACGATGAAGGCAACATAAACAAAGCCTGACCAGATGGCAACATAGGTAAAATCTGCCACCCAAAGACGATTAGGCGCAGCTACTGTGAAATCGCGATCAACGAGGTCTTTTGGTCGAGTAGCATTCTTGTTCGAGCTGGTAGTGACTTTGAATGCGCCGCGACGGATACCTTGTATACCCAGTTTTTTCATCAAGCGCTCAACGGTACAGCGAGCAACGCTGAATCCTTCGCGTAAAAGCTGTTTCCATACTTTGTCAGCACCGTATCGGCACATACTTTCTTCCCATACGCGATATATCTCAGGCTTCAGTTCCTGGTCACGAAGTTCTCTTTCACTTGGGATTTTGCTCTTGTGAGCATAATAGGTCGATGGAGCGATCGGCAGCATGGCACAAATCGGCTCGACTCCTAGTTCATCGCGATTCTTGTCGATGAAATCGACCATCACTTTTGTTGGCGGTCGAGCTCCGCCCCGAAGAAAGCCGCAGCTCGCTTCAAGATTTCATTGGAGCGTTTGAGCTCCTTGTTCTCTCGCTCAAGCTGTTTCATGTGTTCAGCTGCCGTCATGCCGTCCTTCAACGGTTCACCGGCATCCTCGGCAGTTCTTACCCATTTCCTGAGCGTCTCAGGGGTCATACCGAGCTTCTCGGCAATCGAGATGATGCAAGCCCACTGCGAAGGGTACTCGCCTTGGTGCTCATCGACCATCCGAACCGCTTTGTCTCGGATTTCTTTGGGGTAACGCTTTCCTTTTTGCTTTTCCATAATGGCTCCATCTTCTCAAACTTGGAGCCTCCGGTAAAGTCGGGGCGATTCAGATTCGGTCCTTGGGAATGCTTCGAACAACTCAATCTCGAAACCCATCGGTGGGTACACTGGTTCAATTCGGAAAGGATAAGCGAACATAATGATTTCAAGAGTCCGATAGAAGTAGAGCGGTTGTGGTACAGTGAGGGAGTCGATGTCAGAAGACATCGTAAAAGCAAGGTCTAAAACTGTCCACTAAAGTCGGGGCGATTCAGGGATAGCAAATGACAATAAGATATAGTAAATAACGAGGTCAAAGCGCTTTTTCACTATAAGTGATGGTAAAGCAATCTAGGCCGTGAACAAGTACTGTTTGACTAATCAAGAGATAAGAACAGAAGAAATCACCCCCCAGGAATTTTGCCGAAAACAAAAGAGAGAAGGGCGATGAAACCGCCACCAATCCCTTCCGTCTATACATCGAACGATGAACGCATGCTTTATTCCTATTTCAGCCTCTGCCGTTAATGATTGCGGCAGAGGCGTTGGCGACTAAATGCGGTATGAGATGTGAGCCAATGTTCATGATTTTCGTAGCTGCCGAGTAGTAGACAATGGACGACCGCCCCGTCTCCATGGAGTGATATCCCGCCGCTGCGACCTGTTCGGGTGTAGCTGGGCGGAAAAGCGTAAACATCTTAGAGGCGTTCATCTGCGCTGCCTTCTCGAAGCCCGTTGCCGTCGAACCAGGACAAAGCGCCGTCACCGTGACGCCGCTTTCGCACAGCTCGACATTAACCGCTTGCGAAAACGAGAGCACGAAGGCCTTTGTGACGTAGTAAATCGACATGTATGGCCCCGCTGAGAAGGCTGCCATCGACGAGAGGTTAAGAATGCGTCCGAAACCAGCGTCGTGCATATCCATCCCATATAGATAGGTCGTCTGCATAAGCATGGTCACGTTGAGCCTTGTCGAACGGTGCCAGCGACAGCGCCCGCCATGCGGAAGCTGATCCGCCGCAGCGGGACGCCGGCGATTGTGACGTAGAAGACCGCACCGGCGATTGCATACGCCAGCGCGGTCCATATGCCGCCGATCAGTATCCAGATGATGTTACCTATGGTCTCCATCTTTGCGACCCTCGTCTCTTCTCTCGAGAATGTGAGTCAGGCATTCTTCAGCGGTTGGCTAGATGTCCTGATTTCTATTCTACACAACAAGAACTCCGCGCCTAAGCTGAAGCCGACTTCACTTACCAGTGGAGCTGGCGAGTGTGGAATGTGTTCGATTTCGAAGTGATGAAGTATTCGCTAGCGCCTGCAGCGTGGCGTTGACAACAAATAAACGGAGGCCTGCACACGCCCTTCTACTGCGGTCACAACTTCGACAGTGTGCAGTCCTTTAATTGGCGGAGCATTTCGGCGGCACACCGATAGAAAATCTCGCTCGCCTCTCCGTCTATTGCATCGGCGAAATCTCTCGTCCACGTCTGCACATGGCCTTTCAAGAATGTCTCGTACACACTCTCGCCCACTGCGGCTCCCTCGCTCGGCTTTTCAGCGCCCCCTTCAACCGTGCACAGGTACTGGAGGAATTCAAGCTCGCACGCAATATGGTCGAGTGGCTCGCGCAGCCCCGGCCTATTTCCGACGCCCGCCGCGTGCATCGCGCTTTCCACTTCCGACGTTTCTCGACTGAGAAACAGAACGGGGTCCCTCCCCTCGGCAATCGCCTTCCAATAGCTTCCGTAAGGCGAAACCAGAGGTTCTCGGGTGCCGATGAACAGCCGGGTGTATTCGATACGCAGGGCGTGAAGCGCCGTATCCTCATCACCGGCGTATTTGTCGTCCACGCGTTCGAGCAAGGCGTCGAGGCGCACGTCGGTAATTCCCCATGCGTGGCACACCTCGCGAGAGGCTTGGGAATATTCGCCGGATGCAAGCGCCGCGGCAAGGTCGAAAGCGGGGAACGAGAAGCTTTTGGCGAGCAGTTCGAAAAGACCGGCCCTCTCGAGCCAAACGTTAGATTCAATCATGGGAGGATTCCTTTCTGCGGGTGAAGCGTTTACGCGAAAAGCGGATGGCAACACACCTTAGACGAACGGCGATGTGAACGACCACGAGAATGAACAAGACCTTCGCGCTGGCGGCATGCAGGGGGTCCCAGAAAAAGAACCCGTTCGTCTGAACCATCCCCAAGGCGGGAAGAACCGTTCCGGAAACCGCCAGGCCGGAGCAGGCGCAGACCACGATGGTAACCAAGGTTGCAAAATCGAGCACCAAGAGCATATGGGCCCCGCCCGAATGGGGTTTCACCGCGGCTCTAGCGATACGCATCCCCGTCTCCCAGCCGAGCACGACATGCGCAATCGCCAGGACGACGAGGGCGAGCCCGAGCCATTCATGCGCCAACAGCCCTGTCGCTGCGGGAAGCATCGAAGCCGAAAACGCGACGGAAACAGCCGTCGAGCATATACGGGGAACAGTGCGCACGCGCCTCACCTCAGCCTCTTCAGCGCGAGTATGAGCCCACCGGTCAGAACGCACGGCAAAACGAACCAGAGGTTCAGGCTCGCATCCGAGACCTTGCGGTACCGCCCCAACAGCGAGCTCCACGCGTGGCACTCCATCGAAGAGCACTCGGATACGGGGCAGGTAAGCTCGTTGACCCCATCGGGCTCGGGCACGTTCTCGTAGTCATGGCACAGACCGGAAGCGCACGAGGTGACCGGGCAGGCGGTGACGGGGGTAATCGCTTGGAGGGAGGGCGAAGAATCCGCCGCAACACCGCCTGCAACAAAGACTAGAGCCCCGATGAGGAGGAAGACGCCGGTGATTATCGCGCTCTTACGAAGCATCGGGACCCGCATATTACTCGGAAACCCGCTTGGCCTGGCGCAGAGGGAGGTAGCGCAAGCCGAGGAGCAGGAACAGAGCACCGAGGGCGATCACGCCCAGCGAAACGCCGAACTCGATGGGCTCGGGCCAATACACGAGCCCGCTATAGCCCGCCAGCGAATAACCGTCGGTCCAGTTGGTGATTGTGAAGGCGTTAGCCGTGTCGGCAAAATCGATGTTTGCGATCTGGAAGCCGCCGAGCATGATCTGGCAGCGTTTGCAGAACACGCCCGCGATGACCAGCGCGGACGCAACGACGACGCCGCCGTTCGTGCGTAGCTTCGGGACGAACAGGATCACCAGAGCAAGCGCCATGAACGCCATCTGTATCCAGAAGAAGGGGGCGATGGAACCGGTAGTGAGGGTGGCAACCACCTCGGCCCCGTCCGTCCCGCCGAAGTACCCGCTCGTCAGCAGGTCGCAGGCGAAGAAATACAGGTCGACGCACACGAAGACCGCCAGCATCTTCGCCAAGTTGACGATGTTGTGCTGATCGAGCTCGAGATACCCGACCTTGCGCAGAACGATGACCACGATCAGCACGAGCGCAGTGCCGCAGTCGAGCGCGCTGGCAACGAACCAGGGCGCCATGAGAGCGGTGTGCCAGAACTCGTGAGCCGGCGACAGCGAGAAAATCCAAGCAGTCACGCTGTGCACAAGGATTGCCACGATAAGCGCGACTGCGCTGACGAAGCGAATGCCCGTGTGCTTCATCCTGCCCTGCTCGTAGCGCACGTAGGCCCATAAGTACACGAGAGACAGCACCAGATAAATGGAAAGCACCAAGATGTCCCACATCAGCGGACTGGAGAGGTTTGAGTACACGAACAGCTCCCACAGACGCAGCGGGCCGCCCAGGTCGACCACGACGAACCCGATGGCCATGCACGTGCAGCACACGCTTGACCAGATCGCCACCTTCGAGATATCGCCGAAGCCCTTCATGCCGAATGCGTTCGGAATGGAGCTGATGATTAGGCCGCCCGCCGAAAGGCCAACGAAGAACATGAACAGGGTCAGATAGAGGCCCCACGCGTCCAGGTTGCGCATACCCGTCTGAATCATTCCGCCCGTGAGCTGCACCATCCACAGCACGATACCCGCAACCATCACGATTACACAGGCGATTATGCCTACTCGCACGCCCTTGCCTCCCCAGCGGGAAGCGGTTTTCTCTTTACTCATGATGTTCCTTTCCGCTAGACGAGGTAGTACACGCTCGGGTTGGTGCCGAACTCAGGATGCAACTGGGTGTGCTCGCGTGTGGCGATAAGCAGCGAGACTTCGGAATCCGGGTCGTCGAAATCGCCGAATATGCGTGCGCGGCCCAGGCACTGTTCCACGCAAGCAGGGTCCTTGCCCTCGGCCACGCGCTGTTCGCAAAATATGCACTTCTCCACTGTGTGCTTCTGATGTACCATGGCCCCGGTGTCGCCCAAGGCAACCTCGGCGTAGTACTGCGGTTCTTCCCAATTGAAGCTGCGCACTCCCGTGTAGGGGCAGCTGGCCACGCACATGCGGCAACCGATGCACTTGCTTGGATCCTGGTGGACGATCCCGGTTTCGGAGTCCTTCCATGTAGCACCCACCGGACATACCTTCACACACGCGGGATTCTCGCAATGCTGGCATGCTATGGGCCAGTGTTGGATGTTCGCGTCGGGGAACGTGCCGCTACAAGTATCAGGCTCGTTGCCGCCCTCGGTGAGTACGCGGTTCCAGATGATGTTGTTGGGGATGTTGTTGGCGATCTTGCACACCACGCTGCACGTCTTGCAGCCGCTGCAGCGCTTCAGGTCGATGACCATTCCGTAATGCATTATTCTTCCTCCCACTTCTCCATTTGGCACAGAACGTCGTGGTAGGCGTACGTTGGGCAGCTCCAGTCGCCGATCTGCTTATGGGTGAGTTCCTGGTTGCAGCCGCTCTTGTACTGCGATGCCTGCCAGCCGCGGTCGATGTCCAGGCAGCCGGGTCGGATGCCTGCCGAGAAGCACGCCTTGGCGACGGCGTGGCCGCGGTCGTTGTAGAGCTTCACGTAGTCGCCGTCGGAGATTCCGCGCGCCTCGGCATCGGCGGGGTTCATGCGCACGCAAGGCTCGTCGATCTCCATCTCGCGCAGCAGGGGGTTCTGCCCGTAGTAGGAATGTACGCGGAATCGGCGGGTGCCAGCCGTCAGTTGCAGCGGGTACTTCTCCGCTAGCGGGTTCGCCTCGAAACCGCCGGCGGTTTCGGGCCAGGCCTCCAGAGGCGGCTGCCACGTGGGCAGGCGACATGCAGACGGGTCGAAAACCTGCCCGAAGTACTGGAACGGGCTGGGTGTTTCCTGGTAGAACTGCAGGCGCCCGGTCGCTGTGGGGGGCGCGGGCAGGGACATCTTGTCCATGTAGATGATCTTCGCCTGCTTGAGCGCATCGTAATCCAAACCCATTGCGTTGAATACTTGGGTATCGAGGGTATGTGCCATGCCGGCTTCCATGTCGTCTTGGAAATACTTCTCCAACCCGATACCTTGGCCGATGAGCTGGGCGATCTCGTAGTCAGGCTTGGCCTCGAAGCGCGGGGTGATGCACCTCTCGCTTGCTAGCACGCATCCGTCGATGGCCATGGTGCCGATGGATTCCTGAATCATCGCCGCGGGAAGCACGATATCGGCCATGTCGCAGGTATCGCACCACTCCACGTTCACCGCAACGTGAAAATCGATATTGCGATAGGCCTTGAGCGTATCGTTGCGGTCGGGGCAGGAGTTCAGCAGGTTGGCGCCGAAGGAGAGCAGCATCTTCAGGGGAACGTCCACGGTAGGGCCGGGCACCTCGACGGTCTGGCCGCCATTTTCCATGGTGCAGCCCGGCAGCTGGTAGGAACCCTTGTCGATGAGGTCGTTGAACATGAAGGTCCCCAGGCTGGCGCTGGTGGTGGCATGTTCGGTTTCGGTGCTGGCAAAACCGCTGTCGTTGAGCGAATAGGGGAACGCCGGGTCCTTCACCAGACCCGCCACTATGCGCAGCGCATCGATTGCCGCCAAGTTCTGAAAACCCTGGCCGTAGTGGTCAACGCCGTAGCCCTGGAAGATCTCCGCCTCGCCGTTGTTCACAAGCAGGTTGCAGAACTCTTTGATTACGTCTTCGGATACGGTGACGATCTCCGCGGTGCGGTCCATGGGGTACTGCGCCGCCGCGTCCAGAAGGAGGCTATAGGAGGTGCTTACCTGTTGGCCCTCCACCGTAAGGTCCTTCATGCGCAGCGCGGGACTCGAGGCCGTGCTCGCATATCCGAGCGTACCCGTCGCCTCATCCCAGACGGCGTAATCGTCGTCGGCGCTGCCCTTCGCAATACTCGCGTCCAGGTCGCTTTTGCGCAGGAACATCCCGTCGCTAGTCTTCACCAGGAAGGGGGCGCACGAACGCTTCTGCATGTAGGAATCAGCGGTCATGCCGTTCTCTTCCATGTAGTTGATCATGCCCAGCGCCAGCGCACCGTCAGTGCCGGGGCGAACTGACACGAACAGGTCAGACTTCTGGGCAATCGTGTTGTAGTTCGGATCGACGACGACCAGCTTGCAACCGTTATTCTCAATAGCGTTCGCAATGGCACGCCAGGTGTTCGGCCACGAAACGATGGGATTGTGACCCCAGACCACGAACGTCTTGCAACTCTCAATAATGTCCCAATCGTTGCCGCCCTGGAAATAATATCCGCCGATGTTCACGTATAGAGCCTGGGCTAACGCGAAGTCCGTTGTGCGCTCTTGGTGAGAGAATTCCGCCAGATTCTCCAGGCGGTACAGGTTGTACAGATTGCGCGGCTCGGTCGTGCCGTAGGTGAAGGCACACACGCTGCTTTTCCCGAATTCGTTCTGATACCCTTTGATCTTCTCGCAGATGGTGTTGATAGCCTCATCCCAGCTGATACGCTCCCATTGTCCAGCGCCGCGCTCGGTACCCTCCACGCGCTTCATGGGGTACTTAATGCGCTTGCCCTCGACCAACTGCACCGGGATGCTCGCCCCGCGAGCGCACATGCGCTTAATATCGCGATCCGTATCTGGGATCTCGGCAGCACGCGTGAAAACCACGTTGTCGTTGCGCACCACGGCCTCCAGCGGGCATCCCATGCAAGCGTTGCAGTAGGTCATACACACCGTCTCTTCCACCCCGGCATGCACCTGCGCTTCGCCAATGGAGCTGCATGCGGAGAGCATGCTTCCTGTCGCAGCTGCTCCTGACGCCAGTGCCGCCATCTTCAGGAAACTTCTCCTGCTGAGCGCGGACGCTTTTTCTTTTCCTTCCACGTCTCCTTCTCCCTCCCTTTTCTCGTCCTTTTACCGACACCCAGTCGTTTACCTGGTGCTATTATTGTGAAGGGAGAGCCTGGTTGCATGCGCAACCAACAAGTTGTTGCGCATGCAACCAAAAGGATGTGATTTAATCACCCTGGAAGACGGGAGGATTGACATGGACGACTGCAGCCAAAACGCGCTCTGCGTGAGCCTGCCACCCGAAGTGCGACGCAGGCTATGTGAGAACTGTATCAAGGCGTCCTATGCGCAGGACACGATCATGCCTATCGACACTAACCACCCTATCGTCATCGTGGAAGGAATAGTGCTTGCAGTCTCTTCGGATAAGCCGCTGCTGCTCATGGCCCCGGGCTCGCTGCTGCTGACACCCTATTTCACGCCGCAGAAGGCCACACCTTGGCTCAGATCGGCGCAAGAGGTGGGGGAAGAAATCCGACAGGTTCGCTACCGCTGCATCACGCGGGCCGTGTTCAGCACGCTGACAAACAAGGCGGTTGAGGCGCTGCTCGAAGACCGAGAGTTCCTGCGCACTGTGTTCGACAACCAGCTTGCTCAATCTGACCTCATTACGAATTATCAACGCGCCCTCTATCACAACACTGCTTACACAGCCGTGCGTTTCATCCTGCAGCTCGCACGCTATTACAACATCAAGCGGCTCACCCACGCCCAGATTGCCTTGCTCACCGGGCGCAACCGGACCACCGTCACCAAGGTTATGGGCGAAATCATGCTTGCCGAACCCGAACTGGTGGAAGGCCTCGAGTAGCTGTCACGCTTGTGGATGCGGAAGGTGGTGGGAGCATCAACCACGTCGAACCGCTCGTCGAACACGGCGATTTCTTGGCCCTGGTACTCCAGGGCCGCGGCCTTCCTGCCACGTCGAGCGCGAAGCCGTCCTTGGCCTCGTAGACCATGTAGGCGCCCAGATACAGCTCGGGGCTCGTCACCATGCCATCCGCATCGGTCACTGAATCATGTCGGCCTGTCGTTTCCAGTCCGCATCGATGAAAGCGCCTTGGTCGCCAAAGCCAGCGCTGTTGACGAGTCGGTCGACTACAAGGCTGTCCGCGCGGGTACTCTCGTAGAGGCCGATAGCGGCATCCGGCACCGCAAGGTCGCAGGAGTAGACACGCACGTCGATACCATATGTTTGCGCAGCTCGAACGCCATCTCTTCTAACTTCTCCGTGTTTCTTGACACGAGGTAAATAAATAAAGAGTCGCCCTCTAAGTAGCGAACGGCCATCGTTCTTTCATGCGCTGTCTACCCGGTTTGGGTTACGTAGTCAACCGCCTGTTAAACCTATCTTCTATAAAAATTAGTCTCATTGTTTGCCGTCTCGATTCTTGCCCATACTTCCTTAGTGAAGCAGTACTGGGCGACATGACCAAAGTTGGACCTATCAGGATGCCGGTAGTCCTCTTTCGTTCGCCGTATTATCGGCGTGATGATCTTCTTGTCCCGAAGCTCTTTCATCCCGCGGGCATTTTGATTGGCCGTCAACCCCGTAATGTCGCTCATTAGCTCCGAGGACATCCTTCCAAGCCTACCGTCGGCGTATATCGCCCCGCACAATGCAATCATCACCATAAGACCGTTTCTGCCAACCTTTCGCTCTACCAGCACCTGCATAAGGCCCTGTTGGATAGTCGAATAGGTTTGCGGAGGGAAGCGAGCATACTCTCCTGTGTTTTGCTGGCTTATTCGCTGTACGTTGCGCGGCATATCAATGCCTGCTTCTTGATTTGACTTCTGACGTAGCGCTTGCACAACGCCTTGCTCGTCTTCCACGAATCGTTAATCTGCCACGCGACCAGTTCACCGGATCTGGCCATGCGAAGCGCGGTCGAATAAGAAACGTCCAAGTACGCCGCGGCTTCCTTCAGACTCCAAATTTCACCATCGATATCATCAAAACTCGCATCACTGCATTCCTTTGCCCGGTCTTCATACATCTAAGTCTCCTTCGCTGTGTTGCAATAGCGCCAGATTAACCAGATTGAGCAAACGGTGAAGGGCTTCTTCCAAGACGAGAACAAAGTTGTCTGTTCTGGGAATAATTGCTTTCAA
This sequence comes from Eggerthella sp. BIOML-A1, assembly GCF_009875595.1. Classification (NCBI taxonomy): domain Bacteria; kingdom Bacillati; phylum Actinomycetota; class Coriobacteriia; order Eggerthellales; family Eggerthellaceae; genus Eggerthella; species Eggerthella sp. BIOML-A1. The sequence continues at coordinate 145,675 of NZ_WWRZ01000001.1, forward strand.
ATTGAAATTATTGCCGCATAGAGTCGCTTGATTGTGAAGCGTCGTATGGAGGGTCAAATTTCAAGACTTCATAAATAATCGATAGTCGGTACGATTGGCAAAGGGGACGGCACACGACGCCGGAGCTGCCGCATCATTTCATTTGCCTGGGCTTTGCCCTGCGCGTGTCGTTTCCCATTTCTTTTCCGTCAACACGCACAATCTCCTTGTGGAAAACTTTGCAGATATCCTATCTGATTCGCCGGTGCGCTTGGAGTTATTTAGATAAAGGGAAGATATAAAAGATAAAACGGTTGCGCCACAGCGTTAGCAACAAAGCAGTTGCTTGCTGTACAGCGAAACCTATGCTTGCGCCACAGCGTTTATTCACATTCGCCACAGCGAAATCTTTTCAATAAATGGTTGCGCCACAGAGCAAGCAAAAAGCGGATTTTGCCCAAATTTCCAAGGACAAGAAAAAAGTTTGTCGGTATAATGTCGGTTGACATGTCGGTTGACCGACAAAAAAGTCAGGGCCGAAGCCCTGACCTGCGATTATTGGTCGCGGGGACAGGATTTGAACCTATGACCTCCGGGTTATGAGCCCGGCGAGCTACCAGACTGCTCCACCCCGCATCGTTATGTTGCGCCTACCTCTCCTGCCCGAAGTGCCTTCAAACAGGAAAAGCGGCAAGAAAGAATATTACCCGTCTGCCTTAACGAACGCAAATCATTTCTCAGTGATTCACAAGGTCTACACGTTTTTAACTCGATCGAAAGCGAACTCCTAACCCTTGACGGCGCGGCGAGCCTCGCAGCGTACATGAATACAAGCCACGCCCTATCGCACCCCATACTCGGCGTCCTCTTAATCAACGCGAGCCTCGGACTGCTCGACATCCTCCTTGCAATAGCCGCCGTAACGCATGTAGTACTTGGCATCTTCGAACGCGAACATGCCCGGCTCCTGCTTGCGAACCCACTTCTTGAGAGGCGTCTCCGTAAGCGGCACGCACACGCAGCACATGACAGCGAACAACACCAGACACCACAGCCAATCGGTTGCCGTGACGCCTGCGATATGCGCGATCAGGTACGCTGCGGCCGGCAAGAACATCATGAGCGACGTGGCGAGCCCCGTATGGTAGATGGTCTTCTTGCCCTTGTCACGATACCAGAGGTAGGTGGCGACGCCGCCCGCCGTATGGGCGAACAGCTCCATGACGCACAGCAGGATGACGCACAGCGCAACCGCGTTCGACAGAGGAAGGAAGAAGCAGAGCGCTGCGTAAACGAGCGGGATCCACTGCAGCCCCACGTTGGTGACCATATCCGTGAGCCGGCTCATGGGATAACGCGTCGGATCGTAGAGGCTCTCGTCTTTCGGACGAAACACGCTCGTGTTGTAAAACCAATGAAGACCGCCGGGGAACTTCCACTCCTCGAGCACGTGGAAGGCCATGATGAAAGCCACGAAAACGCCCGCTTTGCTGCCCAGAGGCATGACATCCCAGAAGACGGCGGCAAGCACCGCCACCACCGTCGCCGTAACGCACAGGAACACGATCCACTGGTTATCGCACCATCTATCTAGTTTCTTTGCGAAATTGCTTGCCATTTGTCTACTCGCTTTCCTACTTCGCTTTCTTCGCTTTGCCGAAGAGACCCTTCGGAACGCTGCCGGGATCTGCCGCTGCGGCAGCCTTGCGCTCTTCCCAAACCTTCGCAACGTACTCGCGCTTGTAACCCCAAAGCTCTCGCTCTTCGAACGGATCCTTAGAATCGCGGTCATGCATGAAGAGGATCGGCAAGCCGAACGAGATGCCCAGCAGCACGAGCGAACCGGGGATGCCCCACCAAAGCTGATTAGCGGCTTCCGGCATGAACGTCAGCACGTACCATATGAACACGATGGCGACGGGCAGCTGCAAGAACACCGCCGCGAAAAGACCGGGGTTGTACTTGGACTTCAAGCGCATGTTGAGCACGATGCCATGCGCCGGAATTTGCCAGAGACCCTGGAATATCTGAGCCGCGGCAAGCCAAATGAGCTGCGGGAAGAAGATCGGAACGATATAGCATAGATAGCACAGGACGACGTTGCTGACGAAGCACTGGCGCTGGTTCAAGATATAGCGATCCGGACGCTCGATCTCGTTGAAGACGATCATGTTCGAGATGAGCGGAAAACCGCCCGGCCAGGCATACTCTTCGAACTGATGCACCAACATGCCCATCCAGCTGAAGATGAGCAAAACCTGCACGTAGTCAAGGGCGGCGCTGCCCCAAAGCCCCATAGCGAACGCGAGGATAACGAAAGCGACCCCTCCGATGTAGTACCAATACCTCTGCCAGAACTTCATGCGAACCGCCTCCTTCAACTGCTGAGAACTGAGTTTTGGCGTATTGACATCTCGCTATGGTTTGTACAATAGTAAACACAACGGTTTGTAGTCAACAGTCTGTTGATAGACAAATGTCGCATGCTCAACGCACTATGCAGTATTTGATTTGAAATGAACATTCGAAGCATTTTTGTCGAGGGAGCGCTTGATGGAGAACTAGAGGATACGCCTGAGCAAGACGCTGTTGAAAAACGCACTCGTGCACCTGCTCCAGAAGAAGCCCTTGAACAAGATTTCAGTACTCGAGATATGCGAGACCGCCCAGATAAACCGCACTACTTTTTACAAGTACTACGGAAGCCAAACCGACCTGCTCAACGAGATCGAGAGCGATTTTCTTGCGCAGCTCGACGAAAGCCTTGCACTCATCCCCGAACAAGAAGGCGCCGTAGCGTCTGTGCTCGCCAACCTCTACGAGCAGCGCACGACCTTCTGCACGCTCGTGCGGGCCATCCCGAGCCACGAATTCGCAACGCACCTCTTCTCCCTGCCGGGCATCAACGGGCTCTTCAAAAACCTCGCCATCGCCAGCAGCTGCACGAAATCGCAGACGCAGTATACGCGCGAGTTCATCTTTCAGGGCACCTTCGCCGTCCTCTGTAGCTGGCTGAGCAGCGAAAACCCCGAACCCGTTTCTGAAATCGCCGAGATGCTGGAGCTTCTCAAGGACAAGCTCTTATAACCGGCGCGGCATACCGGTTAAACGGAAACGAGCGCACTCCATGTCGGACGACAGCGGGCCCGCGCGATTGCGCGGGCCCGCATGGCAGAACCGGGTTTCGACGAGGACGTTAGTCTTCCTCGGGCACCATCTCGCTGACGGAGGCGTTCGTGATCAGAATCAGCGACGCCACAGAAGCGGCGGCCTGAAGCGCCGTGACCGTAACCTTCGCCGGGTCGGCGATGCCACGGCCGATCATGTCGCCGTACTCGCCAGTCATACAATCCAGACCCTGGCCCAGCGGCAGCTCCTTGACCTTCTCAACGGCCACGTCGCCGCGATAGCCCGCATTCTCCGCCAGAGCGCGCAGCGGCACCTCCAGCGCCTTGCGCAGAATGTCGATACCCAGCTGCTCCTCGGCGTTCTCGCATACGAGGCCGTCCAGCGCGGACGCGGCCTGCAGCAGCGCCACGCCGCCACCGGCCACCAGGCCCTGCTCTGCGGCCGAGCGGGTAGCCAGCAAAGCGTCCTGGATACGGCTGCGGATCTCGTTCATCTCGGACTCCGTGGCGGCGCCCACTTCCATGACCGCGATGCCGCTGGACAGCTTGGCCAGACGCTCGCGCAGAACGTCGCGGTCGTAGTCGATCTTCTCCGTTTCGATCTGCGCGCGCAGCTGATCGCAACGCTGCTCGATAGCCTCGGGCTTGCCCTTGCCGCCCAAGATGGTGGTACGGTCCTTGGTGATCTGCACGCTGGCGGCGCGGCCGAGCATGCTCTTGCGCGCATCGGCCAGCGTCAGGCCGCGATCAGGCGTGATAACTTCGCCGCCGGTGAGGATGGCCAGATCCTCGAGCTCGGCCTTGCGTCGATCGCCCAGAGCCGGCGCCTTCACCGCAACGCTGGTCAGCGTGCCGCGACGGCGGTTCATCAGCAACGTGTTCAGCGCCTCGCCGCGCACGTCTTCAGCGGCGATCAGCAACGGATGACCGGACTGCATGACCTCTTCCAGCACGGGCACGATGTCTGCGAAGTTGTCGCCCAGACGCTGGTCGGTCAACAGGATGTAGGGCTCGGTGAGCTCGCCTTCCAGGCGCGCCGGGTCGTCGGCCATGTACGGGGAGATGAAACCGTTGTCGAACATCATGCCCTTAAGGATTTTCACCTCGATGCCGAAGTTCTGAGACTTCTCGACCGAGATGACGCCGTCACGGCCGATGGCATCCATAGCCTCCGCGATCTTCTCGCCGATCTGGCGGTCGCCTGCGGAAACCGTCGCGATCTCGGCGATCTGCTCACGCGTGGTAACCTCGACGGCGTTCTTGAGAACCTCGTCGGCCACCACGTCGGCAGCGCGCTGGATGCCGCGGCGCAGCGCCAGCGGATCGGAACCGGAGATGACGCAGCGTACTCCCTCGCTCACGATAGCGTCGGAAAGGATGGTCGCCGTCGTGGTGCCGTCGCCCGCGTCGTTGTTCGCGGCGATGGCGGCCTCGCGCACGATCTTCATGCCCATGTTCTCGATGGGATCTTCAAGATCGACATTGGCGGCCACCGTGGCGCCGTCGTTGGAAACGTTGGGCTTCTCGTGCTCCTTCTGCATGGCGACGTAGCGCCCCTTCGGGCCGATCGTCACCCTCACGGCATCGGCCAGCTTGTTGACGCCGGCAGCCATCTTCGTACGGGTTTCGTTGTCGAACGCAATGTCTTTGGACATAGTCTGGTTCCCTTCTCATCGGTGTGCGGCGCTTCGCCATCACCGCGCGCACGATAGGCGCCTCTGCCGCTCGGCTGAAAAAACACTGACCCGAGCATGCGGAAGCTCATAAAAATCACTGTCGAAAAAGTTAGCACTCTTTTGCTTCGAGTGCTAGTCATAACAAGCTTTTTCCTCGTGACGAATGGAAAGCAGCGCTTTTTTGAAGGGCTTCGAACCTCTTGCCAATCGGAAGGCTCAGCACCGAAGCCTCGAAAGCGGCACCCAGAAACATGCTTCTGCCTAATGCGCCGCGAACGCCGATGCTCTACAATCAGGAGCTGCGCGATGCTGGCCGAGCGTTCAACTCGAAGCCGTTTCGCACCGCGCCGCCGAAACAGCACGACGCGAAGGAGCGCCTCCATGGCAGTGATCGATGCCCATGCTCACATATATCCCGACAAGATCGCCTCGCGAGCGGTCGACGCCGTGGGCGACTTCTACCTCATCGACATGTTCGGCGAAGGCACGGTGGAGCACCTGCTGTCCGCGCAGCAGCATGCGCCCATCACGCACTTCATCGTGCATTCGGTGGCCACGACGCCGGGCAGCGTGGAATCCATCAACAACTTCATCGCCGAGCAGTGCCGACAGCACCCCGAGTTCATCGGGTTCATGGCCATGCACCAGGACTATCCCGAGCCTGAGAAGGAAATCGAACGCGCCATCGGCCTGGGCCTCAAGGGCATGAAACTGCATCCCGACACGCAGCACGTGAACATGGACGACCCGCGACTCATGAACGTGTACGAGATGATAGAGGGGCGCCTGCCCATCGTCATCCACACGGGCGACTACCGTTACGACTACTCGCATCCGCGCCGCCTGATGAACGTGCTGAAAACGTTCCCCGACCTCGTGGTGGACGCGGCGCACTTCGGTTGCTGGTCGCGCTATGAAGTGGGCTACGACATCCTGCATAACGCCGACAACCTGTTCGTGGACGCGTCGAGCTCCCAGTTCTTCCTGGGGCAGCGCCGCACGGTGGAGCTGGCGCGCATGTGGGGCACCGACCGCATCATGTTCGGCTCGGACTACCCCATGTGGAGCCCTGCGGCGGAATACGACCAGTTCGTCACCGCCGGCTTCTCGGAGGACGAGCTGGAGAACATGCTGTGGCACAACGCCGAGCGTTTCGCCGGCGTGAAGGTGGGATAGCGCACGCAACAAGAAGCCCCGCCATTGCTGACGGGGCCTGAAGTCGTTTAGCTTTCGTCGCTTTCCGGAGCGTGCTCGAGCACCACCCGAATCTTGTCGATGCGGTGGCGGTCCATATCGACCACGGTGAACGTGGCCCTGTCGTCGCCGTCCTCGATGGTCACGGAATCGCCCTCGTCGGGGATACGGTCGAACACAGTGAGCAGCAGACCGCCCGCCGTCTCGCATTCCTCGGACTCGAGGGGCTCGAAACCAATGAGCTCGCCCACCTCGTCGATGGGAAGCGAGCCGTCGATGAGGTAGCTGCCATCGTCCAACTGCACGATCTCGTCCGAGCCGCCATGCGCGTACTCGTCATCGATGCGGCCGACGATCTGCTCCATGATGTCGCTCATCGTAACGATGCCGGCCGTGCCGCCGTGCTCGTCGATGACCACGGCGATTTTCGTGCGCTTCTCCTGCAGCGTTTGCAACAACTTCGCGATGGGCACGCCCTCGGGCACGGCCTGGATCATGCGCACGCGCAGGTCGTCGACTGTCGCGTCCTTGGGCATCGTGTAGAGGTCCTTCACGTGCACGAAGCCGACGATGCGGTCCTTGCTGCCGCGGCACACCGGGTAGCGCGTGTACTTGTACTGCAACACGGTCTGGAGGCTCTCCTCCAGCGGATCGTCGAGGTCGATGCACACCACATCGGTGCGCGGCGTCATGATGGCCTCGGCGTCTTTGTCGCCCAGGTCGAAGATGTTGTCCACGTATTCGTTCTGCTCGGGGTCGATGAGTCCGCTTTCGGTGCTCTCGTCGATGAGCAGCTTGATCTCCTCGTCGGTGTACACCTCGTGTTCGTTGGCCACGTCGTGGCCCAGCATCTTCATGACGCCGTTCGTAATGCTGTTGAACAACCACATGACGGGGTACGTGATGCGGTAGAACCACACGAGCGGCGTGGCCGTGAACAGGGCGTAGCGCTCGGTGGAGAAGATGGCCAGCGACTTCGGGATGAGCTCGCCCACCACGATGTGCAACGCGGTGATGATGACGAAACCGATGACGATGGAGATGCCGTGCGTGGCCGCCTCGGGCACGTTGAGTGCCTTGAACAGCGGTTCGAACAGGGCTGACACCGCAGGCTCGCCCAACCAGCCGAGGGCGAGCGAGGCAAGGGTGATGCCCAGCTGGCAGGCTGACAGGTAGGCGTTGACGTTGTCGGCGACGAGCTTGGTGTACTTGGCGCCCTTGCGACCCTCGTCCACGAGGATTTCGACTTGCGACTTGCGTACGCGCACGAGCGAGAACTCGGCGGCGACGAAGAACGCATTCATGAGCAGGAAAAACAGAACGAGCAGCAAACTGAGTGCTATGGGCATAATTGCGGATGGTCCTCCTTTATATGACTATTCGCCATGTAATCGTACGGCATCCGTCCATCTGGTCATACACCCGTTACCGGAAACCCGCAGGTTTCCACAAGTGGGGTTGAAGCCATCCGCCTATGGAGGAGCGACCCAGGAATCCAGAAGCCTCGCAAAGACGCATCATCGCCCCAAAAACACGCTCCAGCGACTGAGGCGTGTTTTTGGGGCGATGATGCGATCGGAAACTCAGGAACATCCGCGGCCGCACGCGCCCAGGCAACCGCGGGGCGTCACGCCGTCGCCAGGTCGCCGTCCTCGTCGACGCTCGGCGCCGCCTCGGCGGTCGAACGTTCGGACATCGCCGTCGCGCCCTCGATGCCGGCGTCCTTCGGCAGCACGAGGTTCGCCACCACGGCCACCAGGAACACCACGGCCACGCAGTTCTGCGCGAACACGCTTTGGATCAGCTCGGGGAAGTTCGCGAACAGGGCCGACACCTGCGTGAAGCCTATGCCCACGGCCAGCGACAGCGCCGCGATGAGGATGTTGCGCTGCGAGAAGCCCGCCCGCGCGATCATCTGGAAGCCGCTGACGATGATGTTGCCGAACATCATGATGGTGCAGCCGCCCAGCACCGCCTCAGGCAGCGACGCGAAGATCACGCTGATCACCGGCAGGAACGCCGCCAGGATCATGATGACCGCGCCCGTGGCGATGGCCTTGCGGTTCACCACCTTCGTCATGGCCACGAGGCCCACGTTCTGCGAGAACGACGTGATAGGCAGGCAGCCGAAGCACGCCGACAGCGAGCTGACGAAACCGTCGCAGGCGATGGAGCCCGAAAGCTCCTTCTCCTTCACCTCGCGGTTGAGGCCCACCATGGTCAGCGCGGAGGTGTCGCCGATAGTCTCGGTGGCCGACACGAGGAAGATCAGCGTCACCGACACGATGGCGCCCAGGTTGAACTCGGGCGTGAACGGCATGAGCTGCGGCAGTGCGAACAGCTCTATGTTCTGGAAGCCGCTGAAGTCGACCGCCCCCGCAACCACGGCGCATGCATACCCGATGACCAGGCCGAACAGCACCGAAAGCTGCTTGGTCTTGCCTTTCGCCAGCACCTGGAACACCAGGCACGAAACCAGCGAGATGGTGCCCAGCAGCAGGTTCTGCGGCGATCCGAAGTCGGCAGCGCCGGAGCCGCCGCCGAACGAAGAGACACCCACGCCCAAAAGCGAGAAGCCGATGGACGTGACCACGACGGCCGCCACGATGGGCGATATGATGCGCCGCCAATACTTCGCGAACAGGCCCAGCACGCCTTCGATGATGCCGCCCACGATGATGGCGCCGATGGCGACGTTGTACCCGTACGTGGCCGCGATGCCCACGAGCACGGTGACGAACGTGAAGCTGATGCCCATGACGATGGGCAGGCCCGACCCTACGCGCCACAGCGGGAACAGCTGGATGAGCGTTCCGATGCCCGCGATGAGCATGGCGCTTTGCACCAGCATGCCCAGCTGATCGTCCGCGAGGCCGGCCGCCGCGCCCACGATGAGGATGGGCGCGAGGTTCGCCACGAACATCGCGAGGATGTGCTGGATGCCGTAAGGAATGGCACGGACGACGGGTATGTCGCCGTCGAGCTTGAACAGGTTCTCGTGTACGAATGCTTTCATCGGAACGCGATCTCCCCCGTCTCGGGGTCCATGCGCTCCACGATGGCGAGCGACTCCAGGCGGTAGCCGCGCTCGCGCAGATCGTCACCGCCGGGCTGGAAGCCCTTCTCGATGGCGATGCCGATGCCCTCCACCGTGGCGCCCGCCTCGCCGACGAGCTCGATGAGGCCGTTCAGCGCGCATCCGTTCGCCAGGAAGTCGTCGATGATCAGCACATGGTCGTCGGCGTTCAGGAACTTCTTCGACACGATGACGTCGTACACGCGACCGTGCGTGAACGACTCGATGCGTGTCGTGAACATCTCGCCGTCCAGGTTGATGCTCTGAGCCTTCTTTGCGAACACCACCGGCACGCCGAAATGGCGCGCCACCACGCAGGCGATGCCGATGCCGGACGCCTCGATCGTGAGGATCTTCGTGATGGGAGCGTCGGCGAACAGCCGCTCGAACTCCTCGCCCATCGCGTCGAACAGATCGATGTCCAACTGGTGGTTGAGGAAGCTGTCCACCTTGAGGACGCCCTCCGACTTCACCACCCCGTCGCGCCTGATGCGTTCCTCCAAAAGCTCCACGTGCCGCCTCCGTCGTCGTTCCGTCTTCATGCGTCGCGTCATCTCGCAGACGCAACGAACCTTTGCAGGACAGTGTAAAGGACGCATGCCGCCAGGGGAACGGGGAATTCGCTAGATCGACGGGTTGCCCGCATGGAAACCACGTGGGAAATGATGACAAGGAATGTGGAATCCGCGTGGGAACAGCGCTGGAACCGCGCAAGATCGAGCAGACTTTCCATGGTGTTGCACGCCATGGAAACGTAGAACGGGCCCGCTATACTTGTAGGTACGGATTCGATCCGGCGGCTTGGTGCCTCTCCCTCTCATTACTCTAGAAGGATGGAGGTGAAGACCATGACCGCTTTGGATTTGCTTGCGTTGGCCGAATTGCTGTTGAAGCTGATGTCTCGTATCATCGAGTTTGCCCTGGTGATAGAAGACGCGCTCCAGTCCCACAAGGGAAAGGAGCGCTCCAAGTAAACCCAAACCGCCGAAGCGATCCGAGAGCCGTGGGGAGCACCAACTCCCTGCGGCTCGCCTCATATTATACGCATCGAACGGCAGCTCGCAAGGGTTTCCAAGCGATGCAGCTCGCGTCCCTACAGCACCACTTGGCCGGTGAACAGCAGCACGAGCGACGTGACGGCGGCGATGAGGATGATGGCCACCACCACCTTGTCCACCGTGCTCTTGAGGTACGGCTCGTTGCGCTCCTTCTTGCCCTTGATGTACATGAGGATGCCCGGCGCGTACAGAAGCGACATGAGGGTGAGCCCCGTCGCGCCCGACGCCCACGCCAGGAAGAAGCTGTACACCACGCCGAACACGCCGAAAATGCGCCACAGCACCAGGCTGCCGCCCACCTTGCCCTTGAACGCGTCGGGCTCGGTGAACGTGAGCTTCGCGAAGTACGCCGCCGACAGCAGGTACGGCAGCAGGATCATGCCGGCCGACAGCGCGTAGAAGAACTGGTACGTGCTGTCCGAGAACAGCATGACCACGAGGAACGCCTCGATGATGACGTTCGTCACCACGAGCGTGACGATGGGGGCGCCCTTCTTGTTCGTCTTGGCGAAGGCCTTGATGAACACGCCCTGCTCAGCCGCCTCGTAAGGCGACTCGCTGGACAGCACGGTGTAGCCCAACATGGCGCCCACCAGCGACAGCACCACGCCGCCGTTGATGAGGATGGCGCCCCACTGCCCCACCGCGTGCTCCATGACGCCCGCAAGCGCCGGGTTCTCCAGCTGGGCCAGCTCGGACAGCGGCATGACGCCCATGCTGAGCACGCTGACCATGAGGTAGATGCTGAGCACGCAGATGAACGCGATGATGGTGGCCTTGCCCACGTCGCGTTCCTTCTTGGCGCGACCGGAGATCGCGACCGCGCCCTCGATGCCCACGAACACCCAGATGGTGATCATCATGGTGTTGCTCACCTGGTCGAAGAACGGCAGGCCCGGATCGGCGCCCTGCGACATGTTCGCCAGAAAGATGCCGAGGTCGAATTTCTGCAGAAAGATGATGGCCGTGATGGCTACGAAGATAGGCACGAACTTCGAGATGGTGATAACGGCGTTCACGCCGGTAGCCTCTTTGATGCCGCGCGATACGAGGAACACGTAGAACCAGATGAGCAGGCTGGCGCCGATGACCGACGGCAGGTTCGTGCCGCCGCCGAAGATGGGGAAGAAGTACGAAAGCGCGCCGAACAGAAGCGCCGAGAAGCTGACCGTGCACAGAAGCGCGCTGATCCAGTAGCCCCAAGCGCTGTTGAAGCCCAAAAAGTCGCCGAACCCCGCATTCGCATAGCTGTAGATGCCGCCCTTCAACTGCGGCTTGATGCGCGAGAGCGCGAAGAACGTCATGACGAGGCACAGCACCCCGATTCCCGAGATGCTCCATGCAGTGAGGATAGCCGCGCCGCTGGCGCCGCCTGCAGCCTGGTCGCCCGCCAACGTGAACACGCCGCCGCCGACGATGAGCGTGATGACCGTGGTGACGAGGCGAAAGATGCCCAGTCCTCCGTGGGGTTGGGGAATGCCCGAAGTGGCGGACGCGTGGTGCGATGCGGATTCGCTCATGTAATCACCGTTTCCTTGATGGACAACTGGTAGCATGATACTCCACAACATTGCATTCCGTCACACCGTTATGCAACATTTTGCATGCAGAGCGGTTGTCGTCCCGAGCGGAGCGCATGGCACGGAGATGGCAAGGGGCGGGACGTCACGCAATGACGAGGCGCTCCACGAGGACGTTTTCCAACGCCGAGCGGTTGAGGTCGCAACCCAGGCCGCTGGCATGGCCTTCGCGGTTGAGCGTCACCATGCCGCGCTCGGCCGTGTAGGGCGGATCGGTGATGTCGCAGGAGAAGTAACGAGCCGTGGCTCCGATGTCGCCGGGCGCACCCACCGCGCTCAGCGTCTCGAACGCGGCATGCAGGCGCCTGGACACGCCCGTGTCGTACATGCCGCCCATCCACACCTCGATGCCCCGCTTGCGCGCCATTTGCACGAAATCGAGCGCAGGCTGCACGCCGCCGCATTTTCCCAGCTTGAGGGCGTAGCACCGCAGCTCGGGCTGCGCCAACGCACGGGACAGGTCCTCGGGGCGCACGATGGACTCGTCGAGGCAGATGGGGGTGCGCAGCGTGCGCTGCAGACGCGCGAGGCGGCTGAACAGGTCGGTCGGCCCCACGGGGGGCAGGCGCCGCGGATCCAGCGGCTCCTCGATCCAGGCGACGTTCAGGCCGTCCAAGCCGCGCAGCTCCTCGGCTTCACGCTCCGAGAAGCTCTGGTTGGCGTCGAGCGTGATCATCATGTCGGGCAACGCGGCGCGCACGGCCTGCGCGCATGCGAGCGCGGTTCCCGGTTTCACCTTCAGCTTCACGCGCTTGTAGCCTGCCTCGGCGCAGCGGCGCGCGGCCGCGGCCGTCTCGACCGCGGAGCCCAGCCCGATCGCCGCGCCGGCCGGCACGGATGCCGAAGCGCCCGCGGTCGCGGCGTTCGCAGCCCCGCCGATCAGCTGCCATAGCGGCTTGCCGACGATCTTGCCGTACAGGTCCCACAGCGCAGGCTCGAGCGCGCCGCATGCCAACGGAAACGCCTTCGCCTCGGGAACGGCGGCGAAGGCGGCGCTCGCCTCGCTGGGATGCAGGAACGCCTCGCGCAGCACGATCGGAGCCAGAACGTCGTGGAGGATGCGCGCGTCCTGGTCGAGCGTTTCCGGCAGATACCAATCCGTCGGAAACGCCACGCACTCGCCCAGCCCCGTGCGACCGGCATGATCCGTCACTTCGACGATGATCGACTCGCGATGCGTCAGAGTGGCCTTGGCTGTTTTGAACGGCGTTTTGAACGGCAGCCGGATGCGGTGCAGCGTGACGCGCGCCACCTCGATGCGCTGGTCGTAGCGCCGCTCGAGCGCGACGCGGTCGATTTTCCCGATGCCCGTGCGCGGGAACTCGTCGAGCACGCACACGTGCTTCGGCAGGTACAGCTTCGACAGGCGCGGCGCCAAGCTGGTGCGAACGTACGACGCCAGCTGACGGTTCGTCAGGGATGCGAGCTGATCCGCCTGCGTCTGCGCTTGCGTCCGCTGCGCGTAGCGGCTCGCCCTCGGACGCGGCGCGGGCGCTTTCTCGCGCTCGACGAACGCAACAGGCCGTCTTCCCCAGCGGGCGTCGGGCGCGCCGAACACGTGGGCGTCGGATACCCCGGCCACGCGCAGCAGCTTCTCCTTGATCTCGGCCGGGTACACGTTCTCGCCGCCCGACACGAACATGTCCTCGGTGCGCTCCTTCACGAACAGCTTGCCGCCGTACAGCGCCGCCGTGTCCCCCGTCAGGAAGAAGCCGTCCACCGTGTACGCGGCGCGCGCGTTCAGGTAGCCGCCGAACAGGCCCGGGCCCTTCACGGCCAGGCGGCCGAACCCGTCGTCGCCGGGATCCACGATATGCGCCTCGTAGCCGGGCAGCAGGCGCAAGCCGCCGGTGAACGAAGCCGTCACCTGGGCGTGGGCGATTTGGCTGGACGTCTCGGTCATGCCGTAGCTTGCGTACACGCGCGCGCCCGCACGGCACGCGCGATCGAGCGTCTGCGGGTTGAGCGCGCCGCCGCCCAGCAGGATGCAGGAGTAGCGCGCGAGCGTTTCCGGCTTGTCCGCGGCCACCATGTCCTGCAGCATCTTATCGACCACCGACACGTGCGTCGCGCCCTTCTTCGCCGCGTCGGACAGCAGACGGACGGCGTCGAAGCGGCGGTACAGCACGAACGGGCTGCCGTTCAGCACGCTGCGCACGACGACCTGGAAACCGCCGATATGGTAGAGCGGCAGCACCGCCTGCCACATGCCCTCGCCGCGACGATTGAGCGTCCGGTTGGACGCTTCGGATGCGAAACAGATGTTTCCCCACGTCAGCGATACGGCCTTCGCACGCCCCGTGGTGCCCGACGTGAACATGACCACGGCGCGGGCGTCGAAGTCGAACACGTGCGCGGCGTGTTCGGCGAAGTGGATGACACTCTCGGCAGCATCCTGCTGCGCCACTTCGCTGCGACGGCGCAGCGACGCGCGGCCCGAGCTGGCGCGGCCGAGCGCCTTCGTAGTGCGGGGCTCGGCGGACGCCGCGTTCACGCGGGCGGCGAAGCTAGGGCGCACGCCGCGCCCCGTCGCACGGACGGCGGACGGTGCGGCCATCTCGCCCGTCAACATGGCCTTCGCGCCTTCCAACAGGCGCGACACGTTGGTCGCATCGACGCGCAACGAAGCCAGCGACACACCGGGCTTGCGGTCGATGTCCAGCAACCGACTGTACTTCTCGGCATCGGTCAGGCGGTTGTTGAGCGCGACCAACGCGAAGCCGCCATACGCGGCAGCCAGCATGACCAGCACGTACGCCGGATCGTTCGGCAGATCCACGGCGACGCAATCGCCCGGACGCACGCCGCGGTCCAGCAAGAGCCGCGCGAGCGCAGCGGACAGCATGCGCGTCTCGCGATACGAGTACGCCGTCTCGTTGCCCGCTTCGTCAACGTACGTGAAGCACGTGCGCTGCGGGAACTGTCGCACCGTGCTCTCGAACGCACCGATCATCGCTGCCGGATTCCTGCCTTTCGGTTGCCGCCTGCCAGACGTGCGATCTTACGGAAACTTGGGGAACTGGGTGAAGTCGGGAGCGCGCTTCTCCTTGAACGCGTCGCGACCCTCCTTCGCCTCGTCGGTGGTGTAGTACAGAAGCGTGGCGTCGCCGGCGAGCTGCTGGATGCCCGCAAGCCCGTCCGTCGCCGCGTTGAACGACGCCTTCATGAAACGCAGCGCCGTGGGGCTGAACTGCAGCATCTCGCGCGCCCACGCAACGCACTCGGCCTCCAGCTCCTCGAACGGAACCACCTTGTTGACCAGGCCCATCTCAAGCGCCTCGGCAGCCGTGTACTGGCGGCAGAGATACCAGATCTCGCGCGCCTTCTTCTGGCCCACGATGTTCGCCAGATAGCCCGCGCCGTACCCGGCGTCGAAGCTGCCCACCTTCGGGCCCGTCTGGCCGAACTTGGCAGTCTCGGCGGCGATGGAGAGGTCGCACAAGATGTGCAGCACGTGCCCGCCGCCGATGGCATAGCCGTTCACCATGGCAATGACGGGCTTGGGCACCACGCGGATAAGGCGCTGCAAGTCCAGCACGTTGAGGCGCGGGATGTTGTCCTCGCCCACGTAGCCGCCGTTGCCGCGGATCTTCTGGTCTCCGCCGGAGCAGAACGCCTCGTCCTCATGGCGGCCGCCGTGGTTGACGCCGGTCAGGATGATGACGCCGACGGACGCGTCGTCGCGCGCCTCGCTGAACGCGTCGTACAGCTCGGTGACGGTGAGCGGGGTGAACGCGTTGCGTCGCTCGGGCCGATTGATGCTGATCTTGGCGATACCGCCTGCTGTTTCGTAGATGATCTCGCGGTACGCCTTGCCCGCCTGCCACGCAATGTCGCCCATGGCCGTCCTTTCGTCGCGCGCCGTGAGAAGCGGCTGCGCCGTGTGTAGAAGGGGATCTCCGACTAGATGTTCCCTATAGTAGCGCGTATCGCGCGTTTTCGCACCTCAAAGCAAAATTTCTCCGGAAAGATCAGGTACACTTCGCCAATGGTTGAAGCGAGCGCTACCCCGTGTTCTGCAGGCCGGCGGAAACCCCGGTCACGGTGGCCAGGATGAGCCCCAGATACTCGGTCTTGACCTCGTCCGAAAGCTCTTCCTGTCGGTTTCGGATCACGCGCAACGCGCGCACTTGGGCAAGCGAGAGCGCGTCCACGTAAGGGTTGCGCACGCGGATGGCGCAACCAAGCACGCGGCGGTGCTGCAGCGGCCACTCGTCTCCCACGATGGCCAGCGCCCACGAACGCGTCAGCTGCATCTCGTCGAACACCGCCTGAGCCAGGTCGTCGCGGTCGCCCAGCGCCAAGTACATCTTCGCAATACGCGCGTCGGTTTTGGCGATGGACATCTCCACGTTGTCGACGAACGTGGCGAACAGAGGCCATTCGCGATACGCGCGCTGCAGAAGCTCCAGGTCACCCACCCGTTCGCACGCCGCGCCCAGGCCGTACCACGCAGCCAGGTTGATGCGCGCCTGCGACCACGAGAACACTCACGGGATGGTGCGCAGGTCGTCAAGCGATTGGGCTCCCAAGCCGCGCTTGGCAGGACGGCTGCCGATGGGCAGCAGGCCCACTTCGGCCAAAGGCGTGACGGTGGAGAACCACGGCGCGAAGCCGTCGGTATGCAGCAGATCCAGATAGCGCTCGTAGGCGGCTTCGTTCAAACGCGCGGCCACATCGGAGAAGCGTACGGATGCCTCGGTGTTGACGCGCTCGACCGACGGCGCCGAGTTCATGAGCGTGGCCGCCGCGACGCTTTCGATATGGCGCAGCGCAAGCGAGCGGTTGCCGTAACGTGCGAAGATGACCTCGCCCTGCTCGGTCACCTTGAATCGGCAGTTCACCGACCCCTTCGGCTGCGCGAGCACCGCGCGGTTCGCCGGCCCGCCCCCGCGGCCCACCGCGCCGCCGCGACCGTGCATGAGCACGACGTCGATGCCGCGCTCCTCGGCCCAGCGGGCGATGCGCTCCTGCGCGGAATGCAGGGCGAGCGTGGCGGTGACGGGGCCGGCGTCCTTCGAAGAGTCCGAGTAGCCCAGCATGACCTCCATGCGTCGACCCGTCTGCGCCAGGCGGCGCTGCACGGCCGGCAGCTGCAGCATCCCGTCCAGCACGGTGACGCAGTTCTCCAAGTCCTCCAGCTGCTCGAACAAGGGAATCACGTCCAGCTCGGGCACGTCCTGCGCGTGCGAGAATGCGAGCTCTGCCAGCTCGTAGACGTCGGCCATGTGCCGAGCGCTCTTGGTGAACGACACGATGTAGCGTCGGGCCATCTTCTGCCCGTAGCGCTTCTGGATGGCGCCGATGGCGCGGAACGTGTCCAGCACCTCGCGCGTCATGGGGTCGAGCTTGCCCAGCACGCCATGGGAGCGGATATCGGCTAGCGCGCGTTCGTGCACGAGCGAGTGCTGGCGGAACTCCATTTCCACCATATGGAACCCGAACGTCGCAACCTGCCATATCAGCGTTTGCACGGGCCCGTACGCGGCGCGTGCGGCACCGGCGCGCGCGAGCGAGTCCTGCACCGTGCGCAGGTCGGCCAGCAGCTCTTCGGGCGACAGGTACATGATGTCGGCGTTGCGCGCCACGGTGCCCTCGAGGCGTGCGGCCATCACCAGCATGACGGCGCGGTGCGGCTCGAAGCCCAGGTCGTCGGCCACCCGTCCCGTCAGCGTCTCACTCATCTCCACGAGATGGCTCCACAGGTTCATAAGCTCTTCCGAGGGCGCGGTGTACCGCGACTCCAGCGTGAGGTTGCGCCCGATGTTGCGGCATTCTTGGGCCAGCTTGGCCACCATATGCGCGAAGTACTTCGCCGCCACGCGGCGCGACACCTTCGCTGTGACGTTCGGGTTCCCGTCGCGGTCCGACCCGATCCAGCTGCCCGGACGGAAGAACGCCGGGCACACGGGCGGCACGCTGCCGGCGTCCTCGCCCAGCACCCAGTCGTCGAAACGCCGGTACACCTGCGGCACTGTATCGAACAGCGTGTTGTCGAAGATGTCGATGACGGTGTCGGCCTCTTCCAGGGGCGTGGGCTTCTTGAGCTCGGTGGGCGAGGTGCGCACGAGCGCGTCGATCTCCTGCAGCATGTGGCGCTCGTTCTCCAGGAGAGCCGATCCGCCCAGGTAGGGATGCTCATCCAGCAACGCGGCGATACGGCGGATCTTGCCCTCTACCGCTTTGCGGCGCGCCTCAGTGGGGTGCGCGGTGAACACGGGGTGGAATTCCAAGCGACCCAGCAGCTCGGCCGTGCGTTCGGGGCCCACCTCGTCCAGCAGGTGGCCGTACGCCACCACCAGCTCGTTCGATGTGTCCACGGCCGACTCCATCGACACGTTGCGCTCCAACTCGCGCAGCGTTTCCACACGGTAGTTCTCCTCGGACAGGTTCGCCAGATGGAAGAACGACGTGAACGCGCGCACCACCACTTGCGCTTGGTCGACCGGCAACGCGTCGATGAGCTCGACGGCCTCGCGGAACGCCCGCGCGCCCTCGGTGTCGGCCGTGGGGATGCCCTGGGCATCGGTGGGCTCGTCTGCGGCGACGGTGCCCGGGTTGCCCTCGTTCGCCCTGATCATGCTGTTGAACAGACGGTCGAAGAGAGCGCAGACGGCCGGATCGTACTCCTTGAGCACCTTTCGCTCCATGCGGAGGAACAGCACGAGGTTGTCGCGCAGGCTCTCGGGGATCTCGATCTCCGTGTAGGACTTGATAGCCTCGGCGGTGTCCGACGCGCCTAGATGACGGTCGAGGGAAAGGGTTGTTCCGCCTTCGAGATCGGCCATGATGCCTCCTGCTCCTGGAAAATGAGACAAAGGGACGGCGTCAATGTCTCATTTCGCCTCGTTCGTTTCTTGCCGCGTCATTATACTCGTTCGGGAACGACCAGAGACAGACTGTAACGCAACCTCGACAAGAGGCGAGGAGCGAAACCGTTTCGCAGCCAGCGCAACTCGCGAATCGGCCCGAAACTCTTCTTGCGAATAGTGGATCGTTTTGTATAATAAGGGCGAGCCGCAGGGAGCGTGTACTCCCCACGGCTCTCGGATCGCTTCGGCGGTTTGGGTTTACTTGTGGCGCTCCTTTCCCCTACGGGTTAGGAGCGCGCTCCTTATCACCAGAAACAGCTCGATGACGCGGGTAGCGAACTCCAAGAGCAAAATCACCAACGAAGCAATCCCCAAAACGGTCATGGTCATCACCTCCAATCATCTAGAATATTGAGAGGGAGAGGCACCAAGCCGCCGGACCGAATCCGTACCTACAAGTATAGCGGGCCCGTTCTACGTTTCCATGGCGTGCAACACCATGGAAAGTCTGCTCGATCTTGCGCGTTTCCAACGCCGTTCCCGCGCGCATTCCACGTTTCTTGCCTCCTTTTCCAATACGGATTCCGCGCGCTTTGCCATCGTTTCTCACGCGAATCGGAAGCGGGCGCTCGGCGCTCCGGCTTGCATCGGCGGCAGCCCAACGCGCCGTCCATCCGGCTCCTCGCGTCATTTCCTCAGAAACGACGCTACTTCCTTGGCAAAGGTGGCGGGGGCTTCCAGGTGGGCGTTATGGCCCGCGCCGGGAATGATGCAGACCGTCGCACCCGCTTCGGCAGCTTGAGCTGCGAGGGCGCGGTACTTCTCGTCGCGCTCGCCCGCCAGGTAGAGCAACGGCGTGCCGCCGGCGCGCAGGACGGCGAGCGTTTCGAGCGTTTCCGCACGCGAGGGCATGACGTGCTGGCCGGCTTGCTCGAACGTGCGCGCAAGAGCCTCGGCGTCGTTCGCCATGCGCCCCGCGCGCAGGCGCTCGCGCACGTCCGGCGGCAGGTCGCGCTGGCTGGCGAACAGGGGCAGCTGCTCCCAGAAATCCATGAAGGCTTCCAGGCCGTCGGCGCGCAGACGGGTCGCGCAGGCGGCATCGCGCTTGGCGACCGCTTCGCGCTCGGCCTGCGTGGCGGGGCCGAACCCGGCGGCTTCCAGGATGACCGCGGAGAACGCGCGCGGGTCGCGACGCAACGCTGCAAGCGTCACGCGGCCGCCCATGGAGTAGCCGAGAACCGCGGGACGGACGCCCTCGACATCGGCGATCAAGCGCGCGAAGGCCAGCAGCGCCTCGCCCTGCGCGTCCAGCGCGTAAGCGCGCGGATTGGCCGGGCGCTCGCTTCCACCGTGTCCCACCAGGTCGAGGGCGTACACCGGCCGGCCGGTTGCGGCCAGCTCGCTCGCCGTCGCGTTCCATGACGCCGAGCTCTGCGCGAACCCGTGCAGCAAGATAAGGGGCACAGCGGACTCGCGGCACGCGGCAGCAATCGCGCAGCCCTCGTCGGGCGCAAGGTCGGCCGCAGAAGCCTCAGCCGCCGGCGCTTTCCACACCTGAAACGAGAAGGATGCTCCACCGCACGAGAAGCGGCGCGTCTCGACGGCGCTCATCATCGGATCCCAAGAGCGCGTGCCGCAGCGCCATGCTCCACGCAACCGAGAAACGGCGAGCGCGTGCCGCGGAATTCGGCCGGAACCTCAAAATGTGGCACGGATCTACGGATTGGGCACGCTTTCGCCTCGGAAATCACCTGAAGAGCCGATGTGTCTCGACATAATCCCAGGTCGCGGTTTTTCTCGGTCGAAACCTTCTGCCCTAACCGTACATTCGTGCCACATTTTGAGAACCGAACCGCGAAACCCCCGCTCGAACCACCGTCGTCGAACGGGCGCTTACCGCATTCGCCAGACGTCCACGCCATCCGCCTCACCTCCCGACTTCGCCGCTCGCGGCTTACGACCAGTACGGGGCGTAGCGTTCGGGGAGGCCTTCGAGGGGCACGCGCACCTCGACGAGCGAGATGCCCGGCACGCCAAGCGCTTCGTCGTAGGCCGCGTCGAACTCGGCCACGGTTTCCACCAGGCGGTGCGGTACGCCGAACGCCTGGGCGGCGGCGCCGAACTCCACGTCCTGGGGCGTGAGGAACAGCCGCTCGAAGTACGCGTCTTCCGAGCGTTGGGGCAGCATGTCGAAGATGCCGCCGCCGTTGTTGTTCAGCAGCACGATGACGATGCTGCGATCCAGGCCGCCCGACGCGCGCTGCACGCGCAGCTCGCGCTGCAACGCCAGCGCGTTCAGGTCGTGCAGCAGCGTCAAGTCGCCCGTGAGCAGGGTCGTTTGCTCGAAATGCTGCGCGGCGCCCAGCGCCGTGGACACGGTTCCGTCGATGCCGTTCAGCCCGCGGTTGCACAGCACCGTCAGCCGCCTGCCGCCCTTCGCATAGAACGTGTCGAGGGCGCGCACGCTCATGGAGTTCGCCGCGAACAGGCACGACCCCTCCGGGGCGCGCTCGGCCACGCGGCGCACGAACGCGCCTTCGAACCCGGCTTCCACCGCATCCACCGCATCGACGCGCGCGCCGGCTGCGGCGTTCGCCTCCAACCACGCCGCCGCGAAAGCACTCTGCCGGTCGTCAGCGGCATCTTCGCCGCCGAGGCTCTGCTTTGCCGCCAGCATCGTTTGCGAGAAATCGAGCGGCGTACAGCGCAGGTGCACGTCGGTGGCGCAGTTGAAATCGCGCGTCTCGAGCGGATCCACCACGATGTTGATCGCGCCCGCGTTCGCCAAAAACGCGGTGGCGCGCTTCGACACCGGATAACGGCCGAAGCGGATGACCGCCTCGGGAACCAGTGCATCGAATGGAGCGCCTAGCACGGTGTCGTACCGGTCGATGACCAGCGGGTCGGCGGCGGTGCGCAAGCCCGAAAGCGGATCGGCCAGCAGCGGGTACTCGAACGACTCGGCCCAGGCCAACAGCGCACCCATCTCGTCCGTCGTCGCGCACGACCCCTCGCCCGCCGCCACCAGCACCCGACGACCGCGCAGCAGTTCGAGCACGCGAGCGGAATCCATCGGATCGAGGTAAGTCGACGGATGGATGAGGCGCAGATCGGACGGCGCATTCAACGCGCTTCGGCCGGTTTCGAACAGCCCTTCGACCCGCAGGTCGGGCTTGAGCGGTTCGTCGAACGGGAAGTTGAAGTGCACGGGCCCGCCCAGGCACGCGCCTGCGATGCGCGGTGCGCCCTCGCCGTCCGTCGCGCGCCCGGCCGCCTCCCCGCCTGCGGCGATGCACGCCTCGCGCGCAGCTTGGCGCGCGAACGCGATGGCGGCCGCATCGGCAGCGGGCTCGGGCATGTTGCGGAACGCGCGCACGTGCGAGCCGTACGCGTTCAACTGGTCGCACGTTTGCGGCGCGCCCAAGCCTTGCAGTCGCGCCGGACGGTCGCCCGTCAGCACGACGAGCGGCACGCGTGACGACTCGGCCTCCAACACGGCCGGGTAGTAGTTCGCCACCGCGGTGCCGGATGTGCAGATGACGGCCGCCGGTTGCCCACTCGCCTTCGCCAGCCCCAATGCGAAGAACGCGGCGCCGCGCTCGTCCACGTCCACGAACAACCGAAGACGATCGGGGAAGCGGCGCGACAGCTCGTAGGCCGTCATGGCCAGCGGCGTCGAGCGCGACCCGGGGCTGACCACCACGTCGTGCACGCCCCATCGTTCCAGCTCGTCGAAGAACGCGCCCAGGAACAGGGCGCTGGCTGTAGGATCGGCCCTCATCGCGCACCCCCGTCACTCGTATGTCGCCGGTCGTTCGTAACGTCAGCGAGGGTTTCCGCGGTGCCCAAGCTGGGGTCGATGGCGGGGGCGTGGCGCGCCTCGCAGGAAGTCCCCGCAGGGGATACTTTGGTACGCGAGTCTTCGTCAGCGGCCACAGATCGGGTGCTGCGGGAAGCCGCAGCGTCGACTCGTTCCGTCGGCTGACAAGCCGACGGAACCTCTTCCCCGTCGAACGCCGACAGGACCGTCTTCAGCTTCATGCCGATTTCGTCGTACTCGTCGTCGGCCACGCTGCCCTCGACGATGCCGCAGCCGGCGTACACCCAGCCCACCTCGCCGTCGAACACGCCGGTGCGCAGCGCCACGGAGAACTCGCCGTCGCCCGCGCCGTCCACGTAGCCGCAAGCGCCCGCGAAGAACCCGCGGTTGTACGCTTCGATGCTCCTGATCAGCATCTGCGCCTCGCCCACCGGCGTGCCCGCCACGGCGGGCGTGGGATGCAGATCGTCCTTCATCGTTCCCAGGTCGACGCCTTCCAACATGCGCGCGCGGGCGGGCGTGCACAGGTGCTGCACGTGGGTGAGCGGCAGGATGCCCGGCTGGGCGGGCACGTCGACGTCGTAGCATGTGCGGTTGAACACCTCTCGAATGAACCGCACCACGTAGTCGTGCTCGGCGCGGTTCTTCGCGTCGGCCATCAGCTCATCGGCCAACCGCGCGCGCTCTTCCTCGGTGGCGCCGGCGGGACACGTGCCGGCCAGGCACATGCTCTCCACCTCGTTGCCGCGCTTGCGTACCAGCAGCTCGGGCGTGCAGCCGCAGAAGAACACGTCGGCGTAGCGGTACAGCAGCACGGTGCCGCGCGCCGAGCCGTCGATGAGGTTCACCAACAGGTCCTTCGACGAGAACGGCTCCAGCGCCTCGAGGCGCTGGCGGCGCGACAGCACCACCTTGCTGATGCGCCCCCGCCCGATGGCGTCGAGCGCCGCTTCCACGTTCGCGCGCCACGCGTCACGCGAGTCGGGCTCCAGCTTGAACGGGATGGTACGGCGGTTGCGACGCGGCGCAGCGGCGGCTTGGCGGGCGAACCGCGCGATGCGGCCAGGATAGACCGGGCTCAACGAGTTCACCTGCAAATACGCGCCGCGATCGTCCTCGACGAGGATCACTTCGGGCAGCATGAACTTCAAGCGGGGAAATGCCTCGAACAGCTCGTCGGTCGGCGACGGGTTCTCGGCGTCGAAACGGTTGAACGAGAAGAAGACGGGCTGCTGGCCGACGGGGCCTTCGAGCTCGCATTCGATGCCGTCGAGCGCAGGCAGCGCAATGCAGCGCCCCATGCCCATGAAGCGGACGGGGCGGTCTTTGCGATAGTAGACGAACTGGTCGGTGAAACCCTTCTGCAGCGCGCAATACGCATCGACGATGTCGGCCTCGATCGGTTGCGTGTATGAAAAGATTCTCGTCATCGTGGCCTCTCCCGCCTTCGTCGCCTTGCTCCCGGCGCGCCGAATCGTCAACGATTTCCGCGCCCGCATCGCATTCTAGCACGACGTCTTCTACACTATTCCTGTCCGACGGCGGACGCACGCATCCTCGCCCGCAAGCACGCAAGAAAGGCACACTATGAAAAAGTTCTTCGAGGAGTTCAAGGAGTTCATCAATCAGGGCAACGTCATGGACCTGGCCGTAGCGGTGGTCATCGGCACGGCATTCACGGCCATCGTGAACTCGGTGGTGAGCGACCTCATCATGCCGTTGATCTCGCTGGTCACGGGCGGTATCGATTTCTCGGACATGAAGATACCCCTGGGCACGGGGCCCGATGCGGCCGCGTTCACCTACGGAAACTTCATCAACGCGGTCATCCAGTTCCTCATCATCGCGCTGGTGGTGTTCCTCATCGTGAAGGCCCTCAGCCGGGCGCGCATGCTGACGCGCCGGGGCAAGCATATCGAAGAGCAGGATGCCCCGAAATGCCCCTTCTGCCTCGAGGAAGTGAACGAGGGCGCCACCCGCTGCCCGCACTGCACCGCCGAGCTGCCCGCCCCGGCCGCGGCGGCCGCGAAAGCGGGAGGCGAAGCGTAGGGCATCTCAACGGATAGGCTCCTCATCTTCCTCGTCGGTCACGGCGCGCAGGATGAAGAATCCCGCGATGCCGGCGATCAGCGATGCCGCCAGGATAGCCGCTTTCGCCATGGCGATCATGTTCGGGTCGACGAACGCGAGGTTCGTCACGAAGATGGCCATGGTGAAGCCCACGCCGCCCAGAACCGACACGCCTCCGATATGGCCCCAGTTCACGCCCTGCGGCAGATCGGACAGCTTCAGCTTCACGGTGAGCCACGTGGCCAGGAAGATGCCCAGCGGCTTGCCGAACAGCAGACCGCAGAACACGCCGATGGTCACCGGGTTCGTGACGATGGACAAGGGATCCATGCCCGTCAGCACCACGCTGGCGTTCGAGAACGCGAACAGCGGCAGGATGAAGAAGTACACGGGGATGTGCAGGCGATGGTCGAGGCGCGTGATAGGCGGGATGGACAAGCGCGACACGCGGCCGATCTCGGCCACCTCGGACAGGTACTCCTTCTGCACGATGTCGGGCTCGCCGGGGTCGTAGCGATCATCGGCGCGACGGGCGCGGGCGGCGAACCAGCTCGGAGCGCGGTCGAGCTTCACCTGCGAGCGCGCCGGGATGGCAAGCGCCAGCAGCACGCCGGCGATGGTGGCGTGCACGCCCGACATGAGAAAGCACGCCCACATCCCCAGGCCCACGACGAGGTACGGCAGCAGATCGTAGATGTGCAGCCGGTTGAACACGATGAGCACGGCGAACAGGCCCAAACCCCCGGCCAGCCACGCCACGTCGAGGTTCGCGGTGTAGAAGACGGCGATCACCATGATGGCGATGATGTCGTCGGCGATGGTGAGCGTCGAGAGGAACGAGCGCAGCCCCGCCGGGATGCGGCTTCCCAACAGCGCGAGAATGCCCAGGCAGAACGCGATATCGTTCGCCATGGGAACGCCCCAGCCCTGCTCGAACCCGCTGCCGACGTTCACCGCCGTGTACACGAGCGCAGGCACGATGGCGCCGCCCGCCGCGCCCAGGATGGGCAGCAGCGCCTTGCGCGGGTTCTTCAGCTCGCCCGCCGTCATCTCGAACTTGATCTCAAGGCCCACCAGCAGGAAGAAAATGGCCATGAGGAAGTCGTTGATGAAGTGCTCCAGCGAGAGGTGCGGCGCGAAATCGCCCAGCGAGATGCCGATGTCGAACGTGCGCCAGAACTCGGCGAAGTACGGCAGCACCGGCGTGTTCTCGATGACGAGCGCCGCCACGGCCGCGGCCAGCATGAGCATGGTCGCGCGCGTGGACGAGTGGGTGAATTCGAGCAGCTTGCGCTTGCGCCGATGGTGGCGGCGCACTTCCGGCTCGAGGATGCGCTCGGTGGGCGCACAGGTGGGATCGCCGCTCAGACAGGCGGGTGGCGCCTCGTCGTGCGGGGTACGGTCGGGGCGGGCAGGCAGCCGGCAGCCTTCACGCTGCGACGCCCGGTCAAGCTGCGCAGGTGCTTGACGGCGTTCGCGAACCTCGGAAACCTCGCGTCCTTCACGCGATGAGCGACTTTCTGATTCGGGTGTGGTTTTCTCAGATGGCATGAATACAGTATACGAAACGGGCTGCGGCCTCGCGGTCACAGCCCGGTAACGCGCGGAAGATTTTACAATGCAGCGTTAACAGCCGTTCGCGCACGCGAATGCGCGGTCGTCACGACAAACGCCGTGCTTGACGCGGTCGGATTCCTCGGAGGTTTTCGCATCGTTCCAGCGATCCATCGTTCCCACGAGATACCCCGTGATGCGACGGATGCGATCGAACGGCACCGGTGCCAGCTCGTAGCGGATGTCCACGTCCTCGCCGTCCACCAGCAGCGCGAGGCCGGTAACGGCGCTGTTCGGATGCTTCAGCGCGCCGCGCTCGAGGTAGGCGCGGATCTCCGTTTCGGTGACGTGCTGGTCGCCTTCGTTGGCATAGCCCACCAGCACGTCCACGCCGTCGACGGTCAGCCGCTCGTTGACCACCATGTCGCCCATCGCGTTCGCCACGCCCATAACCGCTTCCATGCCCCGCTCCTTACCGCGTTTGTTGCTCGGTCTTATATGTTATTGCAATAGTATCATTTATGGAAGGCGCGCGCCAGAGGAGGGAGGGAGCGATCTTGCAACATGGTCGGCCGGTCGGGGAGCGGCTGCGCATGGCGTTCGCTTCGGCGGGTGCATTATCGGCCCAAAGACACGGTTTTCGCGGGAATTCCGTGTCTTTGGGCCGATAATGCGTTCCGCCGTCCGCAAGATGGGCAGATGCGCGATTGGACTGCTCTATGCTTCCCCGTCGGACTGCGAGGGCTTGCGCTCGTGCGTTTCGTTGGAATGCGAAACGGACGGGGTGTCCGCGTCCGCGCCTGCCCCGGTTTCAGCCGCGCCCGCCGACTGCGCCAAGCGGGCTTGCATCGCCGCGACGAGGTGGGATGCGGCTTCGGCCTTACGCTCGGAGTCGCGATTGTAGCGAGCTACGTTAATGAGACAGACGACCATGGCGGCATGCACGAGCAGGGCGACGCTCGCCGCGAGTAATGCGAAAAGCAAGAGGGGGAGCGTCCCGTAGACGTTCCAGACGTTCGCCATCAGCCCCCATAGGTTCAGGGTATCGGCCAAAGCAATAGCTCCGGGACTGGCGAAGAAGAGGGATGCGCACAGCAGGACGAGCCCGCCGACGGCGCTGCGCTTCCCTTCCTTCCGTGCGGCGACCCTTTGGTCGTCCGTGTAGAAGTCCTCGATGTACGGGTGCCGCCGCCGGAACGACCCATGCACGGCGAACGCGCGGATCAGCAAGGCGAAGCCCACCGTGGCGCACGCGAAGTACGCGATGTACGGGCGCGCGCCGGGATTGGCTCCGTTCATGTTCGAGAAGGCGATGGCCACGCCGAATCCCGCGACGAACATCGCGAGGCCCGCCGGCACCGTCCACGCTCGGCGGCGCATGTGCTCGTCGTAGCCGCAGGCGTCGACGGGCGGCGCGTCCTCGGGCAGCGATCGCGTCGGGTCGGGCGCGCGGCCGGTTAGGTCGCCCCGCACCAGATCGTCCAGCGTGCATTCGAACAGATCGCACAGCTTGAGCAGCTTATCCATTTCGGGATAGCTTTTCTCGGCCTCCCACTTCGCCACCGACTGCCGGCTGACGCCGACGAGCATCGCAAGCTCGGACTGGGTCATGTTGCGCGTGTCGCGCAGGTGCTGAAGATTGTCCCTGAAGCTCATGGTCGATCTCCTCTCGCAGGGTGCGTCCGGCTGTTCCTTCGACTTGCATCATGCACCGAAACGGCGGTTACCTCAACCAACCTCGGGATGCTTTTTCGCGGCATCCGCTGCCAACCGGCGGTTGTCACCGCAGGTCAACGTCTGAAGAGCAGATCGTCTGATGACAAAAACGTACGGATGTTTCACGTGAAACACAGGAAGCCCCTCGAATGCACTCTGCGACATGGAAAGGACCCGATCCGGGTTGGCGCATGAAAACTGGGCGCTTTCGCACAAAAAGGCACGGTATGCGACGTCTTGCTGGAAACGACTTTTCGAACGGTTTCGTTTGTTTTGGAAAACGCCTGATCGAGATTGTAGTGCTTGGAGGAACGAGGGAAGCTTCTTCGACAGCATGGTCTGAAAAGCGCTTTTTGATCCTTCGAACGTCGCACGTCGCGGATTTTAGTGCATTGGAGAGGACATCGCATGCAAGGAGCATGCTAGAAAGGGAAACACGAGTTCCGTACAAATGTTTCACGTGAAACATTTCGGCTGGGGGCCGGAGCGAAATTGGTCGTGAGGCGATGGACGCGGGGGGCGTTGCGGCTTCGGCGGGTGCATTATCGGCCCAAAGACACGGTTTTCGCGGGAATTCCGTGCCTTTGGGCCGATAATGTGCTCCTCCGTCCGCAAGACGAGCAGATGCGCGATGTTGCGACGCGGGGCAACCGGCGCGGGACGCCACACGGGGCGGCGTTGCCGATTGCGCACAAGGCGGCTTCGTGCGAAGCAGGATCGACGTGGCTGGTTGAGCGCAAGGCGCCTTCATGCAAAGCGGAGCCGCCCTTTCGGACGGCCCCGCCGAGGTGCGCGATTGCGCGGCTACGCGGATCGCGTCAACCTTACAGCTTGAAATCCTCGTCGCCGTTGAAGACGTCGAGGGCGTCCTCCACGGAGTAGTCGGCCAGCGTGATGGCGCTGATGGCCTTCGTCAGGCGGACGGCCTCGTCCAGCGAGCGCTGGTGGATGTTGCGGCCGGTGGCGTTGCCCACGGCGCCGCCCGTGTGGATCTGGTCGTACAGCTGCGTGAGGAACGTCTCGGCGTCCACCGTCGAGCCGCCGGCGCACACGAGGCCCGTGCGGCCGGACGCCATCGTGGCGACCTTGAGGGCCTCGGCCGGCGAAGAGCCGTCCTCGGGCTTCGGCGGGTTCACCTTCACGAAGTCGGCGCCGAGGCACAGGGCCACGCCCGCCGCGCCCGCGATGAGCGCCGGATCCTTCTCGGCCTTGACGGCCTTGCCGCGGGGGTAGATCCACAGCACGACCAGCAGGCCGTTGGCGTGGGCCTGGGCGATGAGCTCGCCGGCCTCGGCCATCATGGTGGACTCGTACTCGCTGCCCAGGTAGATGGTGTAGCCGATGCCCACGATGTTCACGCCCGCCTCGCGCATGGCCAGCACGGCGTCCAGATCGTAGAGCTGCGGCGAATAGGGGTCGTCCTGGCTGCCGCCCACGATGTTGGTCTTGGAGTTCATCTTCACGAGGTAGTTGATCTCGGGATAGTCGGCGGCGTACTGCGCGATGAGCCCGCGCTGGCCCGCCAACACGCCGCACACGCCCTGGCGGCCGATCTCGAAGAGGTGCTGCGGCTCGGCATCGGCGATGTCGATGCCCTCGCCGTAGAAGTCCTTGTTGAGGTGCTCGATCTTCTGATCGCACGCAAACAGCATGAGACGGCCCGTTCCGCGCGTCGCCTTCATGAAGTTCTCGATGTACTCGTCACGGGATTCCGGCATGACGTCGGCCGGCACCCTCACCTGGTCACGAGTGATTTTGGGCATGGTTTCCTCCTTATAGGATCCAACTCAACGGATGAGGCTCAGAGCCTTATCGATACGGTCATTCTAGCGAAAAAGCGAGGCGGGACGCGCCGTTTCACCGAAAAACCCCGCGAACGAGCCACCGATTCGCGCGAAGCGCGGGCGGGCGGTAGGCGGAGGAGGCGCAACGGCGAACAAGCGGCACCCGACGGACAGTGCGCGAAGCGAGAACCCGGATGTTTCACGTGAAACATCCGGTCGCGCGAAGCGCGAACAGGGCGGGAGCGAAGCGACCCGCCCATGCGCCCGAAGGGCGCATATCGGACTCGCAGGTTGGCCGCGCAGGAGCGAAGCGACCTGCGCCTCGCGCGGAGCGCGAGCACGCGCTCGCAGGTTGGCGCAGTGAGCCAGCGAGGGCGGCCGTGGCGGCCGCCCTCTACGGGGACTTGCTTCGCGACACAGCGTCGGCAAGTTCCGGCGGCCGGGAGGCCGCCGGAACCAAACTAGAACCACTCGCGCTTGTTCAGCACGTAGATCTGCTCGAATTCAGTCTGGGACTTCGTGAGGTACAGGATGCCCTCGATGATGGCGATGACCCAGATCACCCATGATGCCAGCGAGAACGTCAGCACGCCGCCGATGATGGTGACAGCCAGCATGATGAAACCGGCGGTGTTGTAGCCCAGGTAGAACTTGTGGATGCCGAACGCGCCCAGGAAGATGGCCAGCAAACCGGCGGCCACGTGATCCTTCGTCGTGACCATAGGCTGGCTGTACGGCTGCTGGTAGTACGGTTGCTGATAGCCGTAGTACGGCTGCTGCGGAGGCACGGCTCCGGGGCCGGCATGCGGCGGTGTCTGCGGCGCGCCGTATCCGGGAGGAGCGTAATAGCCTGACGCAGGCTGGCCGGGAGCAGGAGGCGCACCCGCAGGCTGCGTGTAAGAAGCGGTGGAAGCAGAGGCGGCAGCCGGAGCCTGGGGCTGGGGCTGAGCCGGGGTAGCCTGCGGTGCAGCCGTAGGCGGAATCGCCTGAGCCGTCGAGTACGGAACCCACTCGGGCTCGGGTTCGGCAGCCTTGGCGGGCTCGGCAGGAGCCGCAGAAGGAGCCGCCGCAGAAGCCTCGGAAGCATCCTCCGTCGACGCATCCGTCGATGCGTCGCTCGGCGCCTCTTCCTTATCCTCGGACCCGGCATCGCACGAGACGACCGCCACATCCTCGACCACGACGGCTTCCACTTCGCCCGTCGCTTCGTCGACGACCACGGCTGCAACCGTCTCCTTTTCAACGTCGCATGCATCGTCGGACGTCGTCGCGGCAAGCTTCGCCTTCGCGGCTTCCAGTTTCTCCTGAGCGGCTTTGAGCTCCGCTTCAGCAGCGGCAACCTCGTCCGCTGCGCTATTCAAAGGTTCGTTGGTGGCCATGATGGACCCACCTCTCATTCTACAAATTGCGTCGATGTCCTGTACCGCCATAGTAGTGCGCGCCGTCGCATCCAAGGAGGTTTCGTCACAATACCGTCAACGACGTTCAGTATTTCTTAAGATTTGCGCATGGGCCGAAGAAAAGCCTGATCGCGTTAGCTGTCTTTATGCGAATGCTTCTCGAGCATTTTCATGATGCGCTCGCGAAAAACGATGCCCAACACGGCGATGACGGCCGCCACCGCGAAGATGATCGCGCTTTCCATAAGGCGTCCGTCAGCCAGCCCGTCGGCGGCGTAGGTGGACACCACGATGCCCGGAATGCGCCCCACGTTGGAGAGCAGCAAAAATGTGCGCATTCGCATGTCCGCGAGCGGCACGAGGTACGTGAACACGTCTTTCGGCAGACCCGGGATCAAAAACAGGATGAACACGATGATGTTCAGCTTGCCGGTTTTCTCGAACTTGCGGAACTTTTCGAGGTACTGCACGGGCACCATGCTCTGCACGAACGGCGCCCCCAGCTTGCGCACCAGCGCGAAGATGAACGCGCTGGAAATGACGCACCCTGCCAGAATGACCAGCGCGCCGATCCAGGGGCCGTACAGCAGGCCCGCCGCGATCTGCACCACCTCGCCGGGAATGAACGCCACGACGATCTGCAGAAACTGAAGTCCCAGCAGTATGAGGAACCCCACGGGACCCGCGCCGCGCACGTCGTTGATGATGCGGTCGAGGCCGCCCGGCTCGAACAACTCGTGGAAGTACGGCCATAGCATCACCACGATCAGCACCATGATGGCGAAGAACGCGATGAGCCCGACGAACTTGAAAATGTCGGCCTTCTCCATCTTATGGCCGCGCACCTCTACCTCTTGCTCGGCTTTTTCGTGCAGCTTGTCCTTCAGCTTGTCAGTCATCGTGGCGAGCCTTGTCGTACTCCTCTTTGAAGGCCGCGAACATGTTCTTCTTGGGCGCGGGCTTCTTGGCGGTCGTCTTCTTCTTGGGCGCGGTCGACGCGGGCTTCGCAGGCGCGGAAACGCCCTCGTCTTCCGCCTCGTCCGTCACGGCCAGAGCCTGGTCGTCGGAACCGGGCTTGACACCGCGCGCCTTGTCGTACTCCTCCTTGAACCCGGAGAACATCCCCTTCGTGGCGGCGATCTGCTTGCCCGTGGCGTACGCGCCCTTGTTCACCACTTCGCCGGTTTTCTTGGCGGCCTCGCTGACCACCGGCTTCGCCCTGTCCACCGTGGTGTGCACCTTGTCGACGGCGACGGCCGTGACCGCGCCGGCCTTCTCGGCCACGCCGCCCTCGGCAACCAGGTCCTTCGCGGCGTCGTCAACCAGCATCGCACCCAGCACCACTTCGTCGGTTTCGCGCCCCTCGGAGCCCACCTGCGCCAGCGCGGCACCCATTCCGCGGCGGAACCCCTTGACGAGGTCGGCCGGAATAGTGCGCTTGCCCAACAGTGCGTTGGCGGTGGCGCCCGAATCGGTGTCGAACGTGTCCACCATACCGGTGATGCGGTTGAAGGTGACGTTGCCCACCATGCCCAGCGAAGTACCGTCTTCGGTCATGACCGGCAGCCCCACCCACAGCACGCAATCGTCCCAGTTGACGCCCAGCGCCTTGCATGCGGCGCGGTCCGTGGCCTCGGGCACGTTGCGGATGGCGATGCGGCCGTCCACGATGTCGTAACCCTCGATGGATACGAACTTGTCCTTGCGGCGGAACATCCACAGCAGATCGGGGCGCTTCACGATGAAGCCGACGCAGCGCTTCTCTTTCGGGTGGAACACGAAACGGCGCACCTTGCCGATGCGCTTCGTACCGTTCTTGCCGCCCACGACGCGGACGCCCGTGAGCTCATGCGTAGTGATGAGTTTGCTTGCCATGGCCTTCTTCTCCACTCGACAACCTGCGCATTTGCCGCGGATGGAACCGCAACCCCCCAGCGCCGTTGCCCTGTCGGACAGTCAGGAAGCGGCGAGAGGGGCGGGGCTTGCGCCCACGTCGACCAACTCGCCGCTTCATGATAGATGCGTATGCTACTTGTCGTCGCCGGAGATCTTGTCGGCAGCGTCCTCGGCCTTGTCCTTCACGGCATCGGCCGCGCTCTGCGCCTTGTCCTCGGCCTTGTCGACGGCCTCGTGCGCCGTGTCGGCCGCGACAGGAATGGTGTCGCTCACCGCGTCGTGCGCCTGCTCGGCGTTCTTGGCCACCTGCGAGGCGATGCGCTGGCGCGCCGCTTCGATCTTGTCGCGAAGCTCGTCGTTCTTCTGCGAGAACGCCGGCTTGATGTTGTCGGCGGCTTCCTGCACGCGCTGCGTGGCCTGGCCGTACAGCTCTTGACCCTTGGCGGCCACGTCCTGCACGACTTCCTGACCCTTGGACGCGGCATCCTGATACGCGTGCTGCATGTTGGCGCCGGCCTGAGAGCCCAGCTCCTGCGCCTCGCCCCATGCCGCGCTCATCTTATCGGTGACCATAGCGCGCGTTTCCTGACCAGACCGGGGGGCGTACAGCAGCGCGACAACCGCACCGGCCAACCCACCAGCCAAAAAAGCTCCAAATTTGTTGCCCATGACGGCCTCCTTCGGGATGTTTGCCTGTTCGTTCATTATAGGGGCATCCGCGCAGCCCCATGCGCGAAAACATGAGCGCTCTATGATTCAGTTGCTGTTTCGTTGCCGACCGAACAGACGCGAAGACGGGCCGCCGGCCTACGACCCGTGAATCGCATACTGCGCTCTCGCCGCAAGCGGTTACCGCGCATATTGGCTGACCAGTTCGTTGAGGACGCCGGACAGCGACAAACCGGAGGCTTCGCAGGCGAGGGAGAACGGCGAAGATTCGGCCAGGGAGGGCGACACGTCCACCTCCAGGACGCGCGCCTGGGCTCCGTCCCAGACAAGATCAACGCGGGCGAGGTCGCGCACCTGATAGGCACGGCACACTTCCAAGGCGGCGCGCTCGATTTCGGCACGGATGGCCTGGGCATCGGCCTCGTCGTTCGACAACGAGGCGGGGCGCACAGGTGCGAACAGCTCGACCGCGCCCGGCGTGCGACAGGCGACCGTATCGCAGAAGCCCTCCTTCGCCACGATCTCCACCGGCGGCAGCGCGTAGGCATCCCAGCCGGAGCCCAGCACCGGCACGGTTACCTCAACGCCGTCGATCCACTGCTCGATGATGACGGCGTCGTCGAACGACAGCGCATCGGACACGGCTTCGCCCAGCTGGTCGACGGAATCAACGCGGCGCACGCCCGAAGCCGAAACGCCGTGCGCAGGCTTCACCGCCACGGGATACCCGCCGATCACGCGGTCTTCCACCAGGTCAAACGCCGTCGCAGCGCCCATGCTCTCGAACGCCTCGCGCGCGATGCAGACGCCCTGCGGCCAGGAAGCCGTCGGCTCATCGCCGGTGATGGCGCGGTAGGCCGCCATCTCGGAGCCGAGGGAGGATTTGTCCCAAGCGCGCCGGCACACGCTGGACGGCGATCCGACGAAGGGCACGCCCACGAATTCGAGCAGGCTCTGGACGGTTCCGTCCTCGCCGAGCTTGCCGTGCAGGGCGTTGAAGCACACGTCGGGACGCTCGACGCGCAGGGCGGAAACGAGGTCGGACGAAGCATCCAACAGCACCGTCCTATGGCCCGCCTCTTCAAGAGCTGCGCACACGTTCTTGGCGCTGGCCAGGGATAACTCGCGCTCGGTCGAGCTGCCGCCCGTCAACACTGCTACCTTCATGATGATGCTCCTTCTGCCGTCCACACAAGAGCGGCTAGCGTACCATCGCATCGCCGAGGAAGGCAATCGCATCGCGAAAAGCGCGCAAAGCGACCAGATCGTCGAGGAAGCTCACCTCGATGCGCGCGCGGCCCGCCGCCTCGTCCGTCCACTCGGTGGTGCCCACGAACACGGCATCGAGAGCGGCGCCGGCATCGGCGTAAGCGGCGGCCGAACCGGCTTCCGCGCCGTCGCCCCTGCGCACGGCCGCCCGCGTTTGAAAATCGATGACCAGGTGCTCCAACAGATGCGGCAGCGACGTGTG
Organism: Eggerthella sp. BIOML-A1; assembly: GCF_009875595.1. NCBI lineage: Bacteria > Bacillati > Actinomycetota > Coriobacteriia > Eggerthellales > Eggerthellaceae > Eggerthella > Eggerthella sp. BIOML-A1. The sequence continues at coordinate 180,558 of NZ_WWRZ01000001.1, forward strand.
GTCCATGACGGCGGCGAAAGTGTCGCCCTCGTCGTTCACGCAGGCATGGCGCGGCACGTGCGGATGGGCCGCGCGAACGCGCGCCGCAAGCTCTGGCGTCGTGCGGCGCGGGACGCCGGGCGCCAGAACCACGTCGCACACCACGCGGTCGGCGCGCACCGTGAGCCGCTCGATGACAAGCGGGGCTGTGCCCTGCGCGCTCACGCGGGCAGGTCGCTCACATCGAACACGCCGCGCGTGCCGGATGCGGCAGCATCGTCGTTCTTGTCGACGGCGTCGGAGGCGCTGCCGCCTTCGTCTGCGGCTTCACTTGCAGAGGCGTCTTCCGGCCCAGAAGCGGAATCGGATTCCGGCTTCTGCCGATCGCCCGGGTCGGGCTCGGGCGCAGCCTCCGGCTCGGGTTCCGCCGCAGGCTCGGGCTCAGGCTCAGGCGCCACCGGCTCGCCCCTCTGCGGCGTAGCCTCCGCATCGTGCGACAGGCGGTCGAGCACCGTGTATCCAGCTCCCGACGGAGGTTCCTCCTGCGGCTGGCCCTGAATCGCGCGCACGAGCTGGTCGAACTGCCAGGCGATGTCGTCCGCCAGCGTAGAGAGCCATGTGTACCCGCTTCCATCGGAAATCACCAGCTGAGAGCGGTCGAGCGAGAAACGATAGCGGCCGGAGCCCTCCATGTTCCCGAACGTGTACGAGATGGTCTTCGCGTCCGTGTCCAGCTTGTACGACCAGCTCACATCTTCGGTCAGCTTGATAGTTTCGCCGTCGATGACCACGACGGCCGTGGTGCCGTGAGTTTGCCATTCGCCCTGGAACTCGGCTGCATCGTCGTAGCGCAGCCAACGGTCCCACGAGAACCCGCCCACGATCAGCAGGACGACCAGCAGCACCGAGCCGGCCACAACAAGCGGCCAGCGCTTTTTGCGCGGCTTCGCTTCCGCACGCTCGCGCCGACGCTTCCCGCGCTCGGCCTCGGTCGACGCTTCGGCCCCATCGTCTTTCGCAGCGTCATCGACGATTGCCGCCGCGTCCTCCTTCAACCTGGCGGCCGCCTTCGCCCTGACCTTTGCAGCGCGCGACGTCTGCTCGAGGGGCGTCTGCCCCTCATTCTCCTCAACGTGAGGCGTCCCGGCCGCTCGCGGCTTCGGTTTCGCAGGCGGCACGTCGGTGCGCTTCCGCGGCGCGACGCGGCCGGACGCCCCTGGCTTCGAGGCGTCCGTCGCGGGTGCGGCAGCGGTATTCGGTTTGCTGGTTCGTTTACGCTTCGTTGCCACGCTTGAAGGTTCCCTGGTTCTTTTCGATAGCTTCGCCTGCCGTTATTCCGGCGCGATGACCTCGACGCCGCCCATGTAGGGCACCAGCACGTCGGGCACGCGCACGGTGCCGTCGGGCTGCTGGTAGTTCTCGATGACGGCGGCCATGGTGCGACCCACCGCCAGGCCGGAGCCGTTCAGCGTGTGGACGTAGCGCGAGCCCTTGAAGTTCTCGGGGTCGCGGTACTTGATGTTCGCACGACGCGCCTGGAAGTCCGTGCAGTTCGAGCACGAGGAGATCTCCTTGTAGCCGTTGTACGACGGCAGCCACACCTCGAGGTCATACGTCTTGGCGGCGGAGAACCCGATGTCGCCCGTGCACAGGCTGATCACGCGGTACGGCAGGCCCAGCAGCTGCAGGATGTTCTCGGCGTCGGCCACCATGGCCTCCAGGTCGTCGAAGCTCTCCTCGGGCTTGGCGTACTTCACCATCTCCACCTTGTCGAACTGGTGCACGCGGATGAGCCCGCGCGTGTCGCGGCCGGCGCTGCCCGCCTCCTCGCGGAAGCACGGCGTGAACGCGCAGTACTTCAGCGGCAGCTGGCCGGCGTCCAGAACCTCGCCGGCGTGGATGTTCGTCAGCTGCACCTCGGCCGTGGGGATGAGGTACAGGCCCTCGGTGGTGTGGAACAGGTCTTCCTCGAACTTCGGCAGCTGGCCGGTGCCGGTGAGCGTCTCGGCGTTGGCCATGGCCGGGCACCACCATTCCTTGTAGCCGCGCGACGCGTGCGTGTCGGCCATGAAGTTGATGAGGGCGCGCTCCAGACGGGCGCCCAGGCCGCCCAGCAGGATGAAGCGGCTGGCGGCTAGCTTCACCGCCCGCTCGAAGTCGATGATGCCCAGCTCGGGGCCCAGATCCCAGTGCGGCTTCATCTCGAAGCCCTCGGCGGCGAAGTCGCGCGGCGCGCCCCAGCGGCGCACTTCGGGGTTGTCGTCCTCGTCGTCGCCCACCGGCGTGGAATCGGCCGGCATGTTCGGCGTGCGCAGCAGCACCTCGCGCAGGGCCTCGTCGGCCGCTTCGCGATCTTTGCCGATGACGGCCAGCTCGTCGTTGATGGCGCGCACGCGCTGCTTGGCGGCTTCGGCCTCGTCCTTCTGGCCGGCGGCCATCATCTGGCCGATCGACTTCGACGTGGCGTTGCGCTCGGCCTGCAGCGCCTCCTCCTTCGCGATGGCGGCGCGGCGAGTCTCGTCGAGCTCGGAGAAGCGCGCCGCGTCCCACGAAGCATGGCGGTTCTTCATCGCCTCGGCGACGGCTTCTTGGTTGTCGCGGACGAACTTGATGTCGAGCATAGTCGCGCTCCTTCACGATGGGAAACAATAGTGCCTTTAGTATACCTCACGGGCGGCGCACCTCGTCGTTCCTTCACGCACCCGGCATGTTCCGTCGGGCGGCCAGCCGACGCCCTTATCCTTCATAGCGCTTTCGCACGTACTTGATGAGGGTGGCCAGCACGCGGCGCATGTCGATGGGCTTCGACAGATGCGCGTTCATGCCGCTGGCCAACGAGGCGCTCACGTCTTCGGCGAAGGCGTTGGCCGACATCGCGATGATGGGCACGGCATCCGCATCTTCGCGATCGAGCTCGCGGATGCACCGCGTGGCCTCGTAGCCGTTCATGTTGGGCATCTGCACATCCATGAGAACCGCGTCGAAGTAGCCTATCTTCGACGCCTCGAACATGACGCACGCCTCGGCTCCGTCCCCCGCTCGCTCCACTACCAGCCCCGCTTCCGCCAGCAGTTCGCAGGCTATCTCGGCGTTGAGGTCGTTGTCTTCGGCCAGCAGAACGCGCAGCCCCTCGAACTCGGTGCGGTCGAGCGCACGCGGCGCGCCCGGCATAGGGGCTTCGTAAGCCGAAACGGGACGGCTCGCCAGCCGATCGCGCGCGCCGAGGGATCGCAGCGCCGCCGCGCTCGCAGCATCGAGTTCGAGGGGCTGCGCATCGTCCGCCTCGGCGCCCTCGCCCTCCTCGAACACGATGCGCTCCGCCTCTAATGCGATACGCAGGTTGAACGTCACCGTGAACGTAGTGCCCTGCCCTTTCGTCGACTCGACGGCGATATCGCCCGCCATCATGGTGACGATGTTCTTCACGATGGGCATGCCGAGGCCCGTGCCCTGCTCGCGCGAGCGTCCCTCCATGCTGAACGGCTCGAAAATATGCTCCTTGAACTCCTCTGACATGCCTATGCCGTTGTCGGATACCGTGAACTTCACCTGGCGATACCCCATGGCGGCACCCTTCGCCACCGTGGTCTCGAACCGAACGCAGCCGCCGCAGGGCGTGTACTTCACGGCATTCGTCAACAAGTTCAGCAACAGTTGCTTGATGCGCCGCGCATCGCCCACGAACACGGCATCGGCGCATGGCGGAGTTGTCACGACGAATTCCTGGGCGCGCTGTTCGCACTGCACGCGAACGGCGGATGCCACGTGCGACAGCACGGCGCTGAGACGGAAAGGCTCGCTGGCCAGGGTCATCTTGCCGTTCTCGATTTTCGAGATGTCCAGCACGTCGTTGATCAGCCCGAGCAGATGGTCAGATGCGTCTCCTATCTTTTTCAGCGTCTCGGCAACTTTCTCGCGATCGTCCGGATTGCTCCGCGCAAGCTGCAGCGTTCCCAGAATCACGTTCATAGGCGTGCGGATCTCGTGGCTCATGCGCGAGAGGAACTCGGACTTTGCAGCATTCGCCGCCTCGGCAACGTCCATCGCATCCTTCATGGACAATTGGATCTCCTTGTCGGCCGTCACGTCGCGCATGACCACGAGCAGCTGCGGCTTATCTTCGAACGTCAGCCGCTTGACCGAGTAAGAAGCCCAGCATTCTTTGCCGGTCTGCTTGCTGCGGAACGAGAACTCCCCTTGCTCGAAGCCCTTCGTCTCGTCCTTCCTAATGCGATCGAACAGAGCCACGCCCTCGGGAGAAAGCCCTATGGTGGCCGCCAACCGCTCGTTTTGCAGAAAGGCGTCAAGGCGATAGCCGATGATGCGTTCGGCCTTCGCCACAATGGGAGTGACCTTGCCGTCGGTGGGCGAATAGAGGTTCACCGCCATATCGATGCTGTCGGACAGCGCCTCGTACAACTGGCCGAGCATGGCGACGTTCTGTTCGCGCAGGCGGCGGCGGTACGCGCCGAACACCAACAGCGCCACCACCACAAGGCAGGCGAAGATGATGGCGAACACCGCTTCGAACGTGGTGGTGACCACGGCAGCTTCGGCACGCACGTTCTCGACGGGCACCACGTTGCACACGTACCAATACCCGTTGTCGACCGGCGCGACGCACACATAACTGGATTTGCCGTCTACCGTGGCCGTGAGCAGCCCCGTCTGCTTGTTCGCCACAACGTCGCGCAGCGTGGAAAGGTCGCTCCGCGAGCGCGACTGCATGAACTGCAAGGCAGCTTCGGTTGAGACCGCGGCATCGGTGTTCGAGGCCGGCTCGCTGTACTGAGACGCCCGGTCAAGGAAGTCGTACAGCGACGTGCCGATGAACACCGGCGTCTTGGTTTCGCCCGTGGGAGGCACCAGCACCTCGCCGGTGGAACCCTCGAACAACATGAAGTAGCCGCGGCCGTCGAACATATCCAGCTGACGGGACATAGAGAACAAGCTTAACGGCACCTGCACGTACAGGGCTCCGACTTGCTGCCCATCGATATAAAGCGGCGTTTGGGCGAGACGCACGCGGGCGCCCGCCTCGTTGGCGAACGTGGCAGAGTACGAACTGCGACCCTCGGACAAAGCCGTTTCGGGCTGAGCCAGCTCGTCGACGGAAAATGCGGAGCCATCCGCGCGAACGCCTCGACCGTCCATCCCGGCAAACGTCGCATTCGCAAAGCCGTGGTGCTCCTGGAAGCTGCTGAGAGCCGGCGCAACCAACGCAGGATCGGTAGTCTGCACGGTAAACGCGCCGATGGCGTTCTGCGACATGTACATGCGGTCGGTTACGTTGCTGGCGGATTGCTCGGTGAACGTGACCACCTGCTGCTCGGCGCTCTGATTGAGCTTCTTGTCGATAAAAGACGTTAATCCGAGCACAGCAGAAACAATCGCCGCCACAATGGCGACGATTGCGATTGATGCCGTTATGCGTCGTTTGCGTTTGCGCTTGTCTTTGCCCATGGCGTGTTGGTGCTTGCCCTTCTTCAGCGCGCGTAAAGAATAAAGGAATATCCAAGCCTACCCGTACCGGATCGGCTCGACATAGTATACTCTAACGCTGAACTGCAAACACTCTGTGGCAATGGTGATGTCACGAGTTAGAGTAACGAGGTAACCATGGATTTCGGTGCGTTGTACGATTTTCTCTTCAACACCTACGCCGGCATCGGATGCCTGGTGGGAATCGGTTTGGTCGTAAGTTTGATCGCGTGCGTCATCATGGAGCGCCGCACGCGCAAAACGTTCGTCAATCACGAGCCTGACGAGGACGATTGGTCCTTTTTCGATGACGACGAAGACGACAAGTAACGTCTTCGCGTTCGTGCCGAACGGCGACCAGACGATGAGGATCGCCTTTTGAAAAGCTCCTTGCACGTACGCGCGATCACTGCTTTCGAGTCTCGCCGCGCGCAGCTTTTCAGCTGCGCGCTCCTGTTTTCAAGCCGTCAATTCTCCCGCACACTCAAACCATATAATTGAACCTCATCGCCTCTTGACAACCCGGAAAGGAAGTACTTCCATGAACGAAGCCGAAACGCATCTCTACCAGCGCGAAGGAGCGTACATCCCCCGCGTCGCCGCCGTGCATGATCTGTGCGGCTACGGCAAGTGCTCGCTGGGAGTTGCCATTCCCGTGCTGTCCGCCGCCGGCTGCGACGTATGCCCCGTGCCGACGGGCTTGTTCTCGTCGCACACCGCCTTCCCCGGCTGGTACATGCACGACACCACCGAGATCCTAGCCGACTACCTGAACGCATGGAAGGGCATCGGCGTGGAGATAGATGCCGTGTACTCCGGTTTCTTGGGCGCACCCGAGCAGGTGGATCGCATTCGCGATCTGTACGCTATGTATCCGAACGCTTTGCGCGTGGTAGATCCCGTGATGGCCGACCACGGCAAGGTCTACCCCACGTATACGCCCGAGCTGTGCTCCGCCATGGCCGAGCTGGCTTGCGGCGCCGACATCCTCACACCGAACCTCACCGAAGCCGCCATCATCCTGGGCGAGCCCATCGGCGAAGATTGGGGCGGCACCGACATCTCCGACGAAGAAGCGCACCGCCTGGTAGATGCCCTCGTGGCGAAGGGAGCGAAGCACGTGGTGCTCAAGGGCATCCAGCGCGAGGGCGAGTCCTGCATCCGCAACTTCGTGGGCGGCAAGGACTGCGAGACGTTCGAAGCGCATAACGAATACCTGCCCTACATGTTGCACGGCACGGGCGACTTGTACGCGTCATGCCTGATGGCCGCCGTGATGGCCGGTCGCTCGCTGCAGGAGGCCGTCGCGTTCGCAGGCGACTTCGTGCACGACGCCATGCTGGTGAGCGCCGAACAGCCCGACTTCAAAGACCGCGGCGTCAGCTTCGAGCCGCTGCTGGGCAAGGTGTGCGAGCTGCTGTAGGAGACGCACGCAACCTGTCAACGCGTTGCCGAAACGGCCGGCCTTTGCGGCGAAACCGCACGTTTCGGGCACGACGCATCCTCCAAGATGTCCTCCGATGGGGTCGGGCGAGAAGGCGACCGCCCGACCACCTTCTCTTCTTCTACAGCTTGAACCCCAGCGATTCCAGCACGTACTTGGGAACCATGAAGCGGACGGTCTTCTGGGGGTCCACCATCTGGCACACTTGCACGTCGGCCACCAGCGACAGCAGCATGACCAGCTCGGCCTCGTCGACGCCGGTGCGGTCGTGCAGCAGATCCACCATCTCGTGCACGGCGCGATCGGCCGCTGCGTCGAGAGACTCGGCGGACGCGATGATGCCGAGGTGCGTGCCGTTCTCGATAAGCGGATCAACCAGGTGCAGGTCGGGCAGCGCAGTGAGCGTGACCGTAGCGTAGCCGGCCACCTCGGCGCCCGACACGCTAATCTCGCCATCGCCCATCGCCGCGTGCATGTCGCCGCAGCCGAACAGCGCGCCCTCCACCGCCACGGGGAAGTACAGCGTCGCGCCCGTGGTGATGGCGGTGTTGTCCATGTTGCCGCCGTGGCTGCCGGGCGTTCCGCAGTTCACCGGATCGCCCGCCGGGGCCACGCCGATGACGCCGATCATGGGGTTAAGCGGGATGGACAGCTGGTCGTTCCACACTAGCTTGTCGCCGTCGATAGCGCACAGGTGCGTGCTCCACGCGTCGAAGCGGTCGCCGCACACGCCCTCGTCCTTGCCCGTGCACGACGCGGTTTGCGGGTCGAGCTCGATGTTCTCGATGGTCACCTTCAGCGCGCCGCCGGGCACCGCGCCCTCCACGAACACGGGGCCGGTTGCCGGGTTGATGCGATCCCAGTCGATCTCGTCCAGCTCGTCCTCGGGCGTCTGCACCTGGTTGCCGAAGCAGTCCTGCGTGCGGATGCGCACCGTCTCGCCCGATGCCACCGTCAGCGCCGGCTCCAAATCGCGCGCGAACGCGAACAGCACGCGCTCGTCGTTAAGTTCCTGCATGAGGCCACCCTTTCTACAAGATTGTGCTGAGGTTAATAGTACTACGGAGGGGGCCGGCTCGGCAGCATCTCTTGTGTCGGATTCTTGCTCGAAAAATACGACGAGCAATCAAGCGGGGGGGGGGACCGCTTTCGCGAGTTTACGCTTCGCCCTCGTAATCTTCCTCGTAGTAATCCGGCTCGGGGACGAGGACGCACATGAGCAGCATCGCCACGATGGGAACGAGCGTGAACACGAGGTTGTTGAAGGACGGCATCCAGGTTGCTTGCCCCGACGCGACCCAAGCGGCCAGGACGATGCCCGCCAGCAGCAGAGCGCTCGCCACGAGCGTGCCCAGCACGGCGAACGCACGCGTCGGGCGCAGGCGGAAGGCCGACAGCGCACCCGTAGCCGCAATCCAGCTGATCACGATGCACCACAGCGCCGGCTGCATCAACAGACTGCCGATGCTGGCCTGCACGTCGAGCCCCGCAGAGAACTGCCAGTTCGTCAGCGCGTCCCAACCAAGCAGGCTGTGCGACCCGCATGCGGCCAACATCACGCTGACCACCAGCGAGAACGCCAGCGCTCCGAACGCGCGCGCAGGCGGCAGGCAGAACCCGGCCACGAGCGGCGTCAGCTGGTTGCAGCCGAACGCCCCGGCAAGCGGCGGCACGAGCGTCGCGTTCGCATCGGCGTCGCCCAAACGCCCGGTGAAGTACCACCAGGCCGCCGTCGCCGCCAGCAGAACGCATCCTGCGGCGGGAGCGTTTCCGGCGATGAGCGCCGCCGATAACGCGAAGTATGCCAACAGCGCGCCGAGATGCGGCTTCAACGCTCCCGCCAACGTCACGAGCGCGAACAGCCCCCAGAACAGCGGGTTGGCGAATCCGCTGGTCTGCGGCAGATTCGCGAACGCCACGAACGCGACCGCCCCGCTGCCCAGCGCGCCCGCCGCATGCGCCGCCACCGTGCGCTGCAGCGGCGTGATGCGCTCGCGGAGCGGCACATACGGAACAGGTGGCGCGGTCTCGGTTTCCTCTTCCTCCTCATCGTCGGCGTGACCGACGATGACGGAGAGCTCGCGCACGCCGCGCTTCGGATCGCCCAGGAACGGCTCCAGCTCCTCCGCGAAATCGGCGACCGTCGCGTAGCGCTCTTCCCGGTCGGGGTCGAGCGCGAAGAAGATCACGTCGTCGACGGCGGGGTCCAGCTCGTCCCAGCACAGCGACGGCAGCACCAGCTCCGCATCTTCGATAACAGCTTCAGCGCGCTCGAGATCGGGTGCCAGAAACGGGTTCTCGCCCGCCAGCATCTCGTACGTCAGCGACGCCAACGCCCATTCGTCGCAGCGCACGTCGAGGTTCTCCTGGCGCATCTGCTCCAGGGGCATGTACCCGATGGTTCCTCCGCCGGCCGCGCCGTAGCCGGACGCGTCGGCCAGCGTGGCCAGGCCGAAATCGGTGACTTTCACCTGGCCTTGATGGTTGATCAGCACGTTGTCGGGCTTGATGTCGAGGTGCAGCACCTGGTTGGCGTGCGCCACCTCCAACGCGTGAGACACCGACGCGAACACGGCAGCCACCACATCCAATGTGAGACGGTCGGCGTGACGATGCAGCAGCTCGGTGAGCGTGACGCCTTCGACGTACTCCATGATGAGGTAGGCGGTGGACTCCTGCACCTCGAAATCGTACACCGCGACGATGCTCGCATCCGACAGCATTGCCGCGGTGCGCGCCTCGTCCAAGCCGGGAACGTGCGCGAGAGAATGTACCAGCGGCCCGTCGCCTACCAGGTCAAACACCGAAGTCGCATCCCCTTCGGCTTCGTCGGCATCGTTGAAAACGGGATCGTCTTCCCAGGGAAGCGGCTCGTGCTGCGGCGCGCGCTGCGCGACGGCGTTCGCCCCTGGAAGCGCCGCGCGCGCGGCGTCCACCTCATCCAGCTCGATGCATTTGATGGCCACCTTGCGTTGGATGCGCGTGTCCCACGCCACCCGCACGGTGCCGAAGCCGCCGGCTTTCGCTTCGCCGATGGGTCGATACCGGTTCAATATGAGCTGTCGATCGCGTGCCATGCGCCTATTATAGGGCAGGCGGCCGCAGATGCCCACGCGAGCTGCCGCAACGCATGCCTTGCGCAAAAACCTTAACCCCTATGTGCAGCAAAATCGAGTTTTTGGCAGTGATCGCTCGCATTCGCCGGCTCCAAAAGCACGCGGAAGAGCCCTGGCAAGCCGTCAGCGAAAGAAACCGCAGGTCGCGTTTTGCCCATGTCGCTTGAGAATCAAGCAAGACTGCCAAAAGCTCGATTTTGCTGCACATAGCGCTGAAGAATTATGCGACAGCGAGGGCGACAAGCAGCGAGCAGCGAGCAGCGAGCAGCGAGCAGCGAGCAGCGAGCAGCGAGCAGCGAGCAGCGAGCACATCATAGCGCAAGCAACTGCGCCTCGCTCCGCCCCAACAGCCGCGAGACTCAGAACGCAGCCTCGAGAGGCTCGCTCACGCGCACGCGCTCCTGGCCGCGTTCAAGCTCGGTGATCTTGAGCAGCAGGGGCTCCTGCGTGCCGTCGAGCATGCGCAGGCGCAGGGTGACCGCATCGTCGTACACGGTATCGAGCACTTTCGCGCCGCAGTCCGACGCAATGCGCACGAGCTGGTCGTACTTGCCGTACGCCGCTCGCACTTCGATGTCCACGCACCGCGACACCACCACCAGCTCCGCCGCCTCGATACCCGCCTGCGTGGCCTGCGTGTACGCGCGCACGAGGCCGCCCGTGCCCAGCAGCACCCCACCGAAATAGCGCGTGACCACCGCGATCACGTCGGTCAGCCCCGCGTGCTGGATCACCTCGAGCGTGGGAAGCCCCGCCGTCTTCTGAGGCTCGCCGTCGTCGGAATAGCGCACGCGCCCTTGCGCGCCCGCGCCGCCCTCGCGCAGCACGTAGGCGTACACGTTGTGGCGCGCCATGCGGTTGGCCGCGCGGATCTCCTCGAGGAACGCCAGCGCCTCGTCCTCGGTTTCGACATGCGCCAAGCTCGCGATGAAGCGGCTCTTCTTTTCCTCGATCTCGGCGGTCGCCCGCCCCGCTATGGTGGTGTAGGAAGTCATGGGGAAAGTGTAGCAGACGCATAGCAGGGCAGCAAAAAACCCGCCGAAGCGGGTTTGCAATTCAGATGGTGCGGGCGAGAGGACTTGAACCTCCATGGGGTTGCCCCCATACGGACCTGAACCGTACGCGTCTGCCAATTCCGCCACGCCCGCACAACAAAGGCTTCTTATCGAAGCGAGTGAACATGATACCTGAGTTCATGGATCGTGACAAGGAGAAATTACACGTTCTTTGAATTTTTCCGAAAGCTACGAAAAGCCGCGTGCGCCGCGGGAAGCAGGAGCACGGTCGAGACAGCAAGCAGAACGAAGTCGATCGGGTCGCCGGTAACGTAGGTTTGCTGCAGGTTTCCCGCCAGCAGCTGCGGGCCCGCGTACAGGAAGTTGAACGCGGCGTGCACGGCGACGAGCGTCCACAAGTTGCGCGTTCCGAAGTACATCGCCGCCATGAACAGGCCGAACAAAGCGGCTTGCACGGGTTTGCACGCCGCCTGCGCAACCGCGACGAGATCGGCGGCCTGAACGGCCGAGGCAGCCTCGCCCAGCGACACGTGCAGCGCGCCGAACAGCACGGCCGACACGAGGGCCGCTCGCAGCATGCCGCGTCGGCCTCCTCCCAACGCCGGAGCGAACGCATCGAGCGCCAGCACCCGGAAGACGCCCTCCTCGAACACAGCGGTCAGGAGGCAAAGCGCGGCCACTTGCATCACGTGCAACGGGGAGGCGTCCAAAGCGGCTCCTTGCGGTTGCACGACCAGCGACGCGAGGCCCGCAGCCAAACCCACGGCCAGCACGTACAAGGCCCACGCGAGCAAACCGCGCCCACCGCAAAGGCGCGGCGCGCGCAAAGCCCGCGGCCGCGACGCCGCCACAGCCGCAAGCGCGACCGCAGCCAGCGCCGCGCCCTGCGCGAGCGACCCGGCGAGGGTGTCGCCGGGAACCAGCGAGAAGCAGCACGCCGTAGCCACCAACGCCGCCACGAACACGGCGGCGCGATGGTTGCGCGCGCAACCGCCGTCCTCAAGCCCCATCGTGGAATTCGCGCGCGTCACGCAGCCTCATCGCCCTTTGCCATCGAATACATCGTATGCAGGCAGTATACTGGAACGCCATGAGCGCCACGTCGAGCATATCAGCAGCTTCCCCGAAGCGGGGCGTTTCCTCGTTCACGCTCAAAGTCGTGGCCATCGTCGGCATGACGTTCAACCACGCCTGCTACATTTTCTATCCCTACCTGCCTGCCGAGGCGCTGCTCCTGCTGTTCGGATTCGGCGGGCTCACCTTCCCCATCATGGCGTTTCTGCTGGTGGAAGGCTACCATCATACCTCGAACATCAAGCGGTACGCCGGTCGGTTGCTGGCGTTCGCGCTCGTCTCGCAGGTGCCGTACGGCCTGTTTCTGGCGCACAACCTCAACGTGCTGTTCACCCTGCTCATCGGCCTGGGAATTCTGTACTTGTACGACACTATGGAAAGCCGCGGCGGATTCTGGCTTGCTGCCGCAGCGCTGGTGACGGCCAGCGCGCTGTGCGACTGGGGGATCATCGGGCCGCTCATGATCCTCATGATGCGCGCGATCCCCGACCGGCGCCAACGCATCGTGTTGCCCCTGCTCGTGCCCATCCTGGGCAACGGCCTGCCGGCGCTCTCCGACTACATGGCAGCGTTCGATCCAGCGCTGCTGCCGTTCGCGCTGTACCCGCTGCTGGGTTGCACGGCCACCATCCCGCTGCTGCTCGCCTACAACGGCTCGCGCGGCCGCCCGATGAAGTGGCTGTTCTATGCATACTACCCCGCGCATATTCTGGTGCTGGGGTTGGCGAAGGGGTTGCTGCTGGGCGATTGGACGCTGGGGCTGTAGAGGCCGATGCCGCACGGGATCCTTCGACTCCGGCGCTGGCGTCTCCGCTCAGGATGACAGAAGACGGCTACTTCCAGTCGCTTCCCAGCATCACGAGGAAATCGCTCTCGAACAGATACGATCCGTCGTTTTTCATGGCTTTTCCAACGCCAAGAGCATCCACGATCTCCTGCGCGCGCGATGCCTTCGCCTCATCGTCGTAAATCACCAGCGTCTTAGGGTAGTCGAAGCTGTCGGCATTGCCCGACTCCACCGAATAGCCCAGTTCCTCGATGCGCTCGGACGCCTCGGTGCCCGCGCCGGTGATGCCGTTGCCGTTGCGCACCGCCACGCTGCCCGTGCGCTTCGCTTTTTTCTGCGTGCCGTCCTCGTTCGTGCTGGAATGCGTCTGGCCGCTGCCGGTGGTTGCCAGCACGGTGTTCGACATCTCGTCGACGATGTCCTCGTCGGTGGGCGGAAGGCCCTGGTTAACGCGAGTCATCATTTTCTTCCATTCGTCGACGTTGTTGATTTCGTACCAGACGTCGTTGATGTACTTGGACGTAGTCGGCTCCATGGCCGAATAGATGTCGGTGGCCGGGTCGAGGCCCTGCATCGTCTGCGCGAGGCCGATGATGTCGGAAATCTCGAGATCCGTAGTCACGTATTGGGAAAGCGCCTGGACGGTGGATGCCATCGTGGCCACGTCGGCCGACAGGATTTTCTTCGCGATGGCGGACAGCACGAGACGCTGGTTCGCTGCACGGTAGGAGTCGCCGTCGCCGTACTCGTCGTAGGCATGGCGCGAACGACACAGGATGAGCGCCTGATCGCCGCTCAGCGTCTGCAGCCCGGCATCCAGATGGCCGCCGGCATCCTCGTCGTCGATCTCCATCGGAACATCCACTTCGACGCCGCCCAGCGCATCGACAATGTCTTTGAAGCCGTCGAAGTTGATCTCGGCATAATGGGAAATGGGCACGCCCGCCAACTTCGATACGGTTTTCACCGTGAGAGCGGCTCCGCCGATGGCATGTGCAGCGTTCAGCTTGTTCTGCCCGTATTCCCCCATGTCTACCAGGGTATCGCGGTGGATAGAGACGAGCGTCGCCTTCTTGTCCACCGGGTCGATGCGCGCGAGGATGATGCTGTCGCTTCGGAACTGATCGCCGGCGAACTCTGCCGACGCTTCACGATCGTTCGAACCATCCGTACCCATGAGCAGGATGTAGAACGGCTCGTTCGCCAAATCGGTATCCACGAGAGCGTCGCGCAGCTCTGCGCTGACGCCGTCGTGAAGGTTTCCCGAGAGTACGTTGTAGTACGCGAACGCAGCCCCCGCCCCGCCCAGCACCAGCACGCCCACAACGGCAAGCGCGATAACCAGCGTGCGGCGACGAGAGCGTGCGCGCGTGCGCTCGTAATCGGCTCGCGACACGCGGCGCGGCGTGGGAGCGGATTCGCCTTGAACGCTGGGGCGACGACCCGGTTCAGTCTGACGGGAGCGGCCGTACGAGGAGCGGGAAAAACGCTCGGTGCTCGCAGGGCGCCGTTGAGGGCTGCGTTTGTTGTCCATTGCGCCATTTTCGCGGCAGCGCTCTACCCGCGCAACCGCCTCCATCGGTTTACTAGGAAAAGCCCACAGGGCAGCGCAGCGGAAGCGGTGTCATCCTGAGCGAGCACCAGGTTGACGCCGCACCGGCGAGCTTCCCGCTACCTGTGCACTCCCAGCTTCTTGACCATGGCGTCGTTCGCATCTTGCTCGACGGCGTCGTCGAGCGGCGCCAACTCGATGGCCGGCTGGCCCGTTCGCGATGTGAAACGCTGGAGAGCGCGTGCGAGCAAATCGTCCGCAACCTCGGGGTTCTTCGCCAGCAGCGGGCCATGCAGATACGTGCCCACCACGTTCTTGTAGCGCACGCCGTCCTGCTTGTCGGCATCGTTGTTGCCGTGCCCCGTGGAAGACGCCACGGCGCCGAAGGGCTCGACGCCCGCGCCGAGGTGCGTGCGTCCCGCATGGTTCTCGTAACCCACGACAGGGCGCTTCGCCAGCGGCGAGGTCAGCACGATGTTGTCGATGAGCCGGTCGCCGGAGCCGCCCGCCGCACGCTCGGTGGTCATGTCGACGATGCCCAGGCCCTGCACCACCTCGTCGCCCAGCAGCCACTCGTGACCGAGAATCTGGTAGCCGCCGCAGATGGCCAGCAAGACGCCGCCGTCCTCCACGTAGGCGTGCAGCTGCTCGCGCATGTTCATGAGCTCGGCCGACGCCAGGCGCTGCTCGCGATCGGGGCCGCCGCCCAGCATGACGAGGTCGACGCCGGAAAGGTCGATGGACTGACCGTGGTTGACGCGCTTGACCTCCACGGGGATGCCGCGCCAGCGCAGGCGCTGTTCGAGGATGCGCACGTTGCCGCCGTCCCCGTACAGGTTGAGCAGGTCGGGGAAGAGGTGCGCGATCACAAGTTCCGTCGGCTTTCCAGCCGACGGAACGGCCCGACGCTGCGAAGAGCCCTCGCATCCGATCTCGGCGCTTTCATGCTTGCCCTCACGCACCGAAGTGCGCTCGGCCGCATGACACGCCGATCTCGAACGCGAGGGCTCTTCTCGCTGACTTTGCTGGACCTGCGAGACATTCGTCAGCACCTCGTGCACCGGGGGCAATGCGGTGTAGTTCGCGATCAGGTACGCGTTCTCCTTGGCCGGCCGGCTAGCGATGCGCGACAGCAGATCTTCGGCGTCCGCAACCACCTGCGATTCGATGCCGGCGTACTTCAGACGCACCTGCATGTCGTTCGCGCGCAAGCCGCCCGCGAACACGGTGAGCTTGGCCGGATCGTCCGCCAGCTCCTCGAAGTCGATATCCCACAGCCACGACACGTCGCGGCCATCGCCCTCCTTGTCGTTTACGAAGAAGGCCACCACCTTGTCGCCCGCGTCCTGCGCCACGATCTTGAGGTTCTGATTGAAGCCGGTGGGGTTCTTCGCGAGGTTCAGCAGCACGCGCCGACCGGCGATATCGAACGTTTGCAGGCGCCCGTTCTGCGGGTCGAAGGCGTCGATGGCCTTCTGCAACGAGGGAAGCGGGCAACCGGCGAGACCGGCAGCGGCAGCGGTTGCCAGTAGGTTGTACACCATGTACGCGCCGGTGTACGGCGCGGCGATCGAACCCGCGGCTGCCCCCTCGCCGTGCCGACGCACGTCGAACGACAACCCGCTCAGGCCCAGCTTCACGCCCGTTGCCGCGAAGTCCAGGGCGGGACGCGCGAACCCGCAGGTGGGACACGAGAACGATCCCAGTTGCCCGTACTGGCGATAGTCGTATTCCAACATGGACGAGCAGCGCTGGCACATCTGCGCGTCGGCCACCGAATTCTGCGGCAGCCCCAGGTTCTCGTCCACGCCGAACGCGATGGAAGGGTTCGCCGCACGCTCGGCGATGCGGACGCACAGCGGGTCGTCGGCGTTGTACACCAGCACCGTGCCCGGCGACTTCTCCAGCGCGCCCACGATGCTGTCCTGGATGCGGTCGATCTCGCCCACGCGGTCCAGCTGGTCGCGGAACAGGTTGAGCAGCACCACGTAGGTGGCCTGCAGCTGCGGCAGGATCTTCGCCAGCCACAGCTCGTCGCACTCGAACACGCCCCAATCCGACGGGCCGGCGTGCAGCAGCGACGTCGCCACGCCCGAGTCCAGGTTCGCGCCGGTCCGGTTGCACACCACGCGCCGGCCCGCCAGCTCAAGCGCGTCGGCCAGCAGGTTCGTCACCGTGGTCTTTCCGTTCGTTCCAACCACGCACACCGAGCCCTGCTCCAGCTTCGGCGCGAGGTCGGCGATGAGACGCGGGTCCACGTACAGCGCGATTTTGCCCGGGAAGTTCGCGGCGGGACGGCGGAACACGTTTTTGAGACCCCACGTTGAAACGGCGCTGACGGCGCGCGCGCCGGCGAACTGCAAACCCATAGGTCATTCCTTTCGATCACGTTGCGTTCAGTATAGTGGTTCCACCGCGCCCCGCACGCCGCCCCCGCCCGCATCGACACCCGCCCTCCATACAAACTTCAGGACGAGCAGCGCCAGCGCAAGGCTCACTCGTCACCCCTCGTCAACCTGACAGCCTCTTCAACCAAAAGAAGAACCGCGCCCCGATTTATCCTCAACTAACCTTGATGCCGCTATGCTGATGAGATAAAGTGATTGTGCAGCCGTCGGCCGAAGCACGCGGCCGCATGCACCCGGCGATCCAGGAAGGTTATGCCCGAACGCTATTACGACGACGCTTTTTTCCAGCATTCGAATGACGAGCGAGCTTCCCGTCGTTCCGATGAGTCGACTTCTCCAGGTTCACGACCACACCAGTACAACACCAGGCAAACCGCACGTTCCACTGCCGCCCGCTCCCGCCCGAACGCAACACAGCAACCGCGCAATGCGGCATCCCCCTACCAGAAGCCAGGACGTTACCATCGACCGCCGAGCCCCGAACAACCGAGGCGGCGCGCTGTTGGAATCATTGCCAGCCTGCTCGTAGTGGCCGCTTTCGCCGTTGGAGGGTACTTCGTCGTGCAGAGCCTGCCTGCCTCCATAACCCTCAATGGAGCCAACCTGGAAGTAGGCGGTCACAAGACGTTGGAAGACGCGCTGCGCGCCAGCGGCATCAAGCCGAAACCCGGCGATTTCGTTGCCGTGGACGGCTCGGTGATCGAAGCAGGAAAGGGCGAGCCGTTTCACGCCACCGTCAACGGCGAAGTCGCTACCGACATGGATACGAAGCTGAACAACGGCGACGTGGTCGAACTGGGCGACGGCAGCGCCATCGAAGAGCCGAGCGAAACCGCCGAGGAAAGCATCCCCTACTCGATCGAAGAGGAAGGGCGCGGACCTATCCACGTGCTCGAGGGGCAAGGCGCCGACGGATTGAAGCGCACGAAAACCGGCTCGGTCTCCGGCCTGACGACGGAAGAAGTCGTGCAGGAGCCTTCCAACGTGGTGCGCCGAAACGTTTCGCCGCAGGTAGGCGAGGACAAAGTGGTGGCACTCACGTTCGACGACGGCCCCTGGCCCGAATCCACCGCCGCAGTGCTCGACGTGCTGGCCGACCAAGGGGCGAAGGCCACATTCTTCACCGTGGGCAATCGCATCGACGGAGAAGGCGTCGACCTCGTAAAGCGCGCAGCAGCCGAAGGCCATCAGATATGCTCGCACTCGTTCGACCACGCGGCGGGCGACGGTCAAAGCGTGAACCTCGGCTACATGACGCCTGAGGATCAGGTCGCCGAAGTGCAGAAGGGCTACGAAGCCATCGAAGCCGCCACCGGCGCCGAAGCCAGCCATGTATTCCGCACGCCGGGAGGCAACTACGGCGAAGGCGTCATGCGCAATGTCGGGCCGCTGATCAGCGCGGAAATCGGCTGGAACATCGACTCGCAAGACTGGCGCAAGCCCGGAGCCGCCGCCATCGCCAACCAGGTGAAAAACGCCTGGCCGGGCGCCATCGTGCTCATGCACGACGGAGGCGGCGACCGATCGCAAACGGTCGAGGCGCTCAAAGACGCGCTCCCCTATCTCAAGTCGCAGGGCTACCGCTTCGTCACCATGGACGAGCTGCTCGGCTATCCGCTCTCCTAAACCTCGCTTCTGCCGCTCGCCGGACGAAGGCCTCCTTTGATCTTCTTCGGGATCGTTCGCCGCGAGACGTCGTGCCTTTGGCGACAAACATCATCGAAACCACCTGTTTCCTCAACATAGACATTGCTATAGTAAAGTACGTGGGCCGCGCATGGGTGCGACCGTTTCAGAAAGAGGGGTCGGCGGTGCTTCATGGACGTTAGCCAAATCGTTGCCGTTGCTGTGTTCGTCGTGGTCATGATCACCATCATGACCGAGAAGCTGCACCGGTCGCTCGCGGCCATCACGGGCGCGATGATCGTGTTGGCCCTGCATGTCATGCCGTTCGACGCGGCCATGGAGCACATCGACTTCAATACCCTGGGCGTGCTGCTGGGCATGATGCTGTTCGTGTCGGTAGTGAAGCTGTCGGGTGTGTTCGAGTTCCTTGCCATCAAGTGCGCACGACTTGCAAAAGGCGACCCTTGGAAGATCATGCTACTGTTCGTGCTGCTCACGGCCGTACTTTCAGCATTCCTGGACAACGTGACCACCGTGCTGCTCATCGGGCCCATGACGCTGACCGTATGCAAACTGCTCGACGTCAACCCCATCCCGTTCTTCATGACCGAGATACTCGCGTCGAACATCGGAGGCACCGCAACGCTCATCGGCGATCCGCCCAACATCATGATCGGCTCGGCAGCCGGATACTCGTTCTTCGACTTCATCCTGTACGATGCGCCCGCCGTGGCGATTATCCTCGTCGCAATCCTCGGCGTGTTCTACGCGCTATACGGCCGCAAGATGAACGTGGACGACGAGCACAAGGCCCGCATCATGGAGCTGGACGAGCACGCGCAGATCAAGAACCGGCGGCTGCTGAAGCAAAGCGTGGTGATGACCGCCCTGGTGGTAGTCGGATTCATGGCGCATGGCGCGTTGGGGCTGGAATCGTGCATTATCGCGCTAGGCGCCGCGGGCATCATCATGCTGATCTCGGGCGAAAGCATCGAGGAAGCGCTGTCGAACGTGGAGTGGACCACGCTGTCGTTCTTCGCCGGCCTGTTCGTCATCGTGGGCGCGCTGGCCGAGACCGGCGTCATCGGCATGCTGGCGAACGGGTTGATCGACGCAACCGGCGGCAACGTGTTCATCACCATGCTGGTGCTGCTCATCGGCTCGGCCGTGATCTCCAGCTTCCTGGACAACATCCCGTTCGTGGCCACGATGATCCCCATCCTGCTGGCCATGGAATCCACCGGCATGGACGTCACGCCGCTGTGGTGGGCCGTGTCGCTGGGCGCCTGCCTGGGCGGCAACGGTACGCTCATCGGCGCCAGCGCCAACGTGGTACTGTCCGACATCAGCAAGAAGCACGGATACGAGATCACGTTCGCGAAGTTCTTCAAGACCGGCTTCCCCATCATGCTGCTCACCATTTTGATAGCCGGCGTATACCTGGTGGTGCGCTTCCCTCCAGCGTAAGCGCACGGGCGCGAGGCGCAACCGACACGAGCGAAAAACTCGCCTCAACCCCTTGCAGGAGCGCGGGGGTTCGGATATACTGCTTACTCGCGCTTCGCTTAGAAGCCGTATGCCAACGTGGCTCAGCTGGTAGAGCAACGCACTCGTAATGCGTAGGTCAGCGGTTCGAATCCGCTCGTTGGCTCCAGAAAAAATGCAGGTCAGGCGATGAGAGTTGCCTGACCTGCTTTGTTTCCGGAGTTTTTCTTTCAGCGCCCTGGAAGGAGATGAGCTCATGTCCAAAGCGAACGGCAGCGAGGCGCTCGTCGCCGAACAGCTCTCCAAAGATCGCGCCGTCATCGAGCTATGCAGACGATCGCTCGTCAACCATTTCGTAGTGCGGGACATGGATGCCGCCTTAGCTTATATGGCCGACGATGTTGAATGGCTGGGTCCGTTCAGCTGTCAAACCGCCTCGGACAAGAAGACCATGGAAGACATCCTGCGACCCGAGTACAGCATACGGCTCGCATTGGCAGACGAGCGTTGGCGCGCCCGTAAACGCGCCAACACCTGGATCGTCTCGGCACGCTATACGCTGCTTGTCGTGTCGGCCGGCGGAGAGCGCAGCATGCCGTTCAAGCAACATGCTACCTACGTATGGGCCCCTACGCCGGACGGGCCTCGCATCGTGCATCTGCACGTGTCGAACGCCACCGATGCGAACCCGCTCTTGCCTTCGCTCGATCCTGGCCAGAACGCCATCGAATTCCTGTACGAGCACTTCGATGCCCAGGGATCCGGCGCCGGCAAGCTCAGCTTCCGAGACACGGACGGAGACGTTCACGTCCTGCATCCCAACGAACTGTACGCTATAGAATCCGACGGTCCACGCTGCGTCATCAGGCATGCGCACGGAAAGTTCGCGGTGCGAGGCGCCTTGGCAAGCCTGGAAAAGGAACTGCCTGCAAAGGACTTCCTTCGCTTGCACCGCAGTTGTCTGGTGCATCGCGGGCACATCGCCAGCATCGAGGATCATCAGGCGCTGCTCGACGACGGCTCCTCCTACCCCATCGCGGAGCGACGCAGCCGGGAGATCAAGCAATCGTTCGAACTGACCTTGTAGCACACCTCGTCGCACGACGCCGACCTCTCCCGCGCAACATGCCAGAGCAATCTGCCGACCGCTGCGTTCGTTGCGTTTGAACGGGCATTCGTTCTCAGGGGATCGCTCTTTGCCGGCGGTTCGATCTATAATCCAGTGGTATATGGGGATTTCGGAATAGGAATGTTCCGCAATGCGATCGGAAGGGCGGCGATTCGATCATGATAGACGACGAAAAGCTCGCCGCCTGTTTTTCCGACAAAGGTATGGAGCTTGACGATGGCGACCTCGACCAGGCGTCGGGCGGTATTAGCTGCCCCGACCAGATCGTCTTCTTCTGCACCAGATGCCATGAAGCGAAAACGGTCACGAAAACCAGCAGCGCGCTGATATGCCCCGATTGCGGCACGCCGTTCGGAGCCTCAACTTCTCCGAATCCCGATCCAACGTAGGGAGAACCAAGGGACGGTACCGGCAATGGCAAGAGCGACGGGCATTGAGAAGCCGTATGACAAGCTCTTCCACCGATGGGACTCTTCGAAAGAGGTCGTTCGTTTCGTTTGAAGGGGCGTTCGTTCCGCGCATCTGAAAATCGTCCTGCTACCCGGTTACAATCTCGCATGCTTCATTATTTCGACCCTGCCAATGAAAGAGGAACCGCATGTCGACGATACGCACGTTTGCACGATCCCATCCGCTGCTCGTAACCGCCGTCGGGCTCGCCATCGGACTGGCCGTGATCTGGTTCGTGCCATCCGACGGGTCTTTGGCGAACATGATGTTCATTCGCCTGGGATTGACCATCGTCATGTTCGCCATCATGGCCGTCGCGGCAGGATGCAACATCATCGTGCCCAACGCCAAAAGCATCGGCCTCTCGTTCAAGAAGTCTATCTACCCGTTGGTCGTAGCGCTGGTCATGGGCGTGTTCGTTCTGCTCGGCACCGCAATGAAAAACGAGGGGATGGTGTCCGACTGGCCCTTGCAGCTGGCGCTGGTCATCATGCTCTGCCTGCTTGTGGGCACGTTCGAAGAGGGCTTGTTCCGCGGCGTCGTTTTCAGCGGGCTGCTGGCTCGTTTCGGCGAGACGCGTCGAGGTCTGATCGGAGCCGTGATAGTCTCCTCGCTGATCTTCGGCTTCGTCCATGTGACGCCGTCCATCATGAACGGCCAAGTGGTCACCGGTTTGGACATGGCCCAAGCGGCGCTCAAAACCCTGCAAGCCGGCATCCTGGGCGCGTTTCTGGCAGCCCTGTTCCTGAAAACGCGTAACATCTGGGGCATCGCGCTGGTTCATGGCCTCAACGACCTTTTCGTGATGCTGGGCGACGCGCTTTTTTCCGGCACCACGTCCACCACGTACGTCAACAACGACGCGATGATGGCCAGCGCATCAGTCGTCATGTACGGGGTGTTCTTCCTGCTGTACATCCCCATCATCGTCTCGACGGTGCGCATGCTCAAGCAAGTCGAAACCCCCTGCAAAGGCCCCTTTGCCGATAGGTGGTCTTGAGCGACTTTGAATCCGCGCGAAGCCCCAACGGCTTCGCGCGCTATTTTTACTCGCGAAAACGACCGCCTATCCACCTAAGGTTCACGCTCTTTCTCGCATTGATGCGCTAACTCGGATCACCGTCCTTCTTCGTCCTCCTTACGCTTCCGCTAACGGAATAAGCGCCGAGCGTTACCGGTGGTACTATCGCCGGACGACCCGACCGAAGGCAACCGGAGGAGCGCGCCATGAAACCTTACTACGAAGGCTGGTACATGAAGCAGCAGCAAGGCGAAGACGTGCTGGCCGTGATACCGGGGCGCGCGCAGGACTCCGCATTCATCCAGGTGGTCTCCAACCGCGGCTCGCACTTCTTGCCGTACCCCCTGGAGGCGTTCGACCGCACCGACGGCAGCATGCGAATCGGCGACAGCTTGTTCACGCCGTACGGAATGCAGCTGCGCATCGACGAACCGGATTTCGAGTTGGTAGGAAGCGTTCGCTACGGTCATCTGCTGCCGCTGCGCTCGGACATCATGGGGCCGTTCGCCTACGTGCCCATGGAAACGAAGCATACCGTGTTCAGCATGCGGCACCAGGTGACCGGATCGATCCGCCTTAACGGTGACGCGCTAGATATTCGCAACGGCATCGGCTATATGGAAGGCGACCGCGGCCACACGTTTCCCCGCAGCTATTTCTGGATGCAGTGCCTCGACGTTCGACAAGATGCCTCCGTCATGCTGGCCATCGCCGAAATACCGCTGGGTCCGATCCGCTTCACCGGCTGTATCGGCATAGTCGCGCTCGGCGAGACGGAATACCGCTTCGCCACGTACCGGGGCGTGCGCATCGTGGAGCATACGCCCACGATGGCGGAAGTGCGGCAGGGCGATATGAGCCTGCGGGTGGAGGTGCTTGACGATCGCGGGCACAAGCTGCAAGCACCCGCCCAGGGTCTGATGGATCGCACGATTCACGAAAGCCCTTCCGTACCCGCGCGTATCCGCTTCGTCAAGGGCGGCGAACCTCTTTTGGACGAGATGGAGCCCCAAACAAGCTACGAATTCGTTTCCCCAACTTCGGCGTAGGGACCGGACGCCCCCTTTGCGTGCCTCGCGGAGCCGATCCCCGCCGCGTTCGCCCGCACGACGCTGGTATACTGGGCGTATCGAGCAACCTTCGCGAGAGAGGATGCACCATGCTGTACGACAATATTATGATCCCCTACGACGGATCGGCTTCGTCCAAAGCAGCCCTTGCGGAAGCGGTGCGGTTCGCGAAGGACGACCCCGGACTGACCCTTCGCATCGTCCAGATCATCGATACCGACCAGCTTGCCATCGACAAGCTGGAAGCCGAAGGACGCGACGAACAGACCGTCGCTTCATCGGCGATGCTCCAGAAAACCTACGAAGAGGTTACCGAAGAGGCCAGCAAGGCGCTGCATCGCGAAATCGACCCTCTGCTGAGCGGGCTCATGAACAAGGTGTACATCGAACTGCTGCAGGAAACGCAAACCGGCGGACAGATCGTGACGTACGCCATCGACAACTTGTGCGACCTCATCGTCATGGGCTCGCGAGGTCTGGGCGCGTTGCGCGGCATTTTGGGCAGCGTCAGCAGCTACGTGCTGCGCAACGCCGACGTTCCGGTGCTCATCGTCAAGGAAGGCACGAACGAGTAGGACGAGCTGTCATCCCGAGCGAGCGGCGCTCGGGGGCTGTTGATGGTTTCTTGACATTCTCGTGCTATGCTCCTTCGCATGCGCGGCAAGACGAATGCGGAGGAGCGAGAAGAACGTGAGCGAACAGAAAGCGGCCATCGAGCGGAACGGCGAGGCCACGCTGCTGGTGGTCGACGACGAGCCGGAAATCGTCGCGCTTTTGGACGAGTACTTCACGGGTTTAGGCTACCGCGTGCTCACCGCCGAAGACGGGGCAACCGCGCTCAAACGCGCCGAGCAGAGCCCCGACCTCATCGTGCTGGACGTGGGCATGCCGCTCATGGACGGCTACGCCGTGTGCCGCCGCCTACGCGAGCATCTCACCTGCCCTATCCTGTTTCTCACCGCACGCGTCGAGGACGTCGACGCGCTGGAGGGCTTTGAAGCCGGTGCCGACGACTACGTGCTGAAACCGTTCTCGTTAGCCGTGCTGGGAGCGCGCGTGAAGGCGCATCTTGCCCGCGACAACCGCCAGCACGTGCGCGCCGAAGTACGCTTCGACGGCGACATCGCCATCGACTACCGCTCGCGCACCGTGACAGCGGCCGGACGGCCGGTGGAGCTGACGCGGCGCGAGTTCGACATCGTCGCATTCCTGTCGAAGCATCCCGGCCAAGTGTTCGATCGCGACCGCATCCACGAGCGCGTGGGCGGTTGGGAAAACGAGAGTGATTCGCAGGTGGTGACCGAGCACATCCGGCGCATCCGCAAGAAGCTGGCCGCAGCGGGCGCCGAACCCGACCCGGTGGAAACGGTATGGGGCATGGGGTACCGATGGCACGCGTAAGGGGCGCCGAGCGTTTCGACGCCTTGCGGGCGCGTTGGCACCACGCGTCGCTCAAAACCTCGTTCATGGTGTACATGCTGGGATTCCTGCTGCTGGCGTTGGTGATGTCCACGGTGACGGCCGGGATGTTCAGCGGGTTGCAGCACCGGGTGATCGCAGACGCGTACGAAATCTCGGGGCTCTACCTCTACGATGCGCACAACCGGACGCTCGTTCCCGCGCGCGCCGTGGATATCGACGAGAACGGCAGCAGCGTGTTCGTTCAAACCGTGCGCGGCGAGATGACCGAGATGCCGCTGACAGACTTGTCGTCGCTCGTGGAGATCACCGACGCGAGCGATTACCAGTATTCGCCGGGGACGGCGTATCTGTACGGTTCCGCCAACGACGACGCACTCAGCGTCGAAACGCCCGAAGCGCCCGACCAAGCCAAGCTCACGCCCGCCGAGCTGCCCGCCTATGACGCGAAAGCGCGCGATCGGTTCGATGCCTGGCTGGCTGCCAACCCTGACAGCCCCTACACGTCGTTCTTCGACGGAGACAGCCAGGACGGCAACACCGTCGGACTGCTCACTTCCGCAGTGGGTTACTACGTGAACACGCCCCCATCGGAGGAGGCGCAGGCGCTGTCCTCGGCACTCGAGCTGCTAACGTTCCTCATGTTCCCGCTGTGGTTCGGCCTATGCATCTTCGCAGCGGCGCGGCGCTTCTTCGGCAAGCGCCTCCAACCTGGATTCGATGTGCTCGACCGAGCAGCGTCCAACATCGCCGAGCAGAACCTCGAGTTCTCCGTGTCGTACGATCGAGACGACGAGCTGGGCCATCTAGCTTCGTCGTTCGAAGCCATGCGCGCCTCGTTGGCCGAATCGCAGCGCGCGCTGTGGCGCACGGCCGAGGAGCGCAAGCGCCTGAACGCCGCGTTCGCGCACGACCTGCGCACGCCGCTCACCATCCTCAAGGGCAAGATCGAGCTGCTGGACGCGCACGTGCAGTCGGGCAACGTGCCCGCCGAGCGTCTGGCTGCCTCCGTCGCCTCGCTGGCCGCGCAGGTGGAGCGCCTTGAGCGCTACGTCGCCGCTATGAGCGGGCTGCAAAAGCTGGAAGACCGCGCCGTGGTCGCGCGTCCGACCGGGTTCGACAGCGTGGCGGGCATGGTGGAGGACGCCGGAACGGGGCTTGCTGCGCACGCCGACCGAACCTTCGCGCTGTCGGTGAGCGCACGTTGCGACCGCGAGCGGCCAGAGCTATGCGTGGATCAGGCCATCGTGGGCGAGGTGGCCGAGAACCTGCTGAACAACGCCATGCGCTATGCGTCGTCCCAAGTGGACGCTCGCCTCGACGTGCGTGACGGCGCGCTGGTTCTCATGGTGGAAGACGACGGGCCGGGCTTTTCGAACGCCGCGCTCGAACGCGGCTGCGCGCCCTTCTTCAGCGAGGTGCCCTCGGCAGAACATTTCGGCCTGGGGCTGAACATCGCGTCGCTCATGTGCGAGAAGCACGGCGGCGGCGTAACGCTGGAGAACCGCGAGACGGGAGGCGCGCGCGTGGTCGCGCGATTCTCCCTGGATTTCTGCGCCGAGTAGACAGTCGGTAGATATTTGCTCCGTACCATCGGAAGCGTACCGAACGCACCCGAGAAACGGAGCATCCCATGGAAGACACCGCCCCGCTGCGAACTTCGACCGTCACCCTGCCCCCGCTTCCTCGTACGCATGGCAACGCTCCCGATAACGCGACGATCGCGACGGACCGGCGTTCCCTGCTGAAGAAGCGCGCTGCCGTGATCGTCGGGCTGCTGGCCCTGACGGCGGGGCTCGCAGGGTTCTGCGTCCTCTACGGGCCGGAGCTGCTTGCCTTCGTTGCCGACGCTCCGCGCTTCCGCGCCTGGGTGGACGAAACCGGCTGGATCAGCCGCATCGTGTTCGTGCTGGCCAACATGGCGCAGGTCGTGTTCGCGTTCCTGCCCGGCGAACCGCTTGAGCTGGGAGCGGGCTACGCGTTCGGCTTCTGGGAAGGCACGCTGTGGTGCCTCGTGGCCAGCGCCTTGGGAACCGCGGCGGTCATGGCGCTCGTCCGCGCATTCGGAATCCGCATCGTCGGCTTGTTCTTCTCGCCCGACAAGATCACGTCGATGCGCTGGCTGCGCGACTCCCGACGTTTCGAAATGCTGCTGTTCCTGTGCTTTCTCATTCCCGGGACGCCGAAAGACCTGCTCACCTATGTGGCCGGACTGGGATCTAGCTCCATCGGACGCATCGTGGCCATCACCACGGTAGGTCGCATCCCCTCCATCGTCTCGTCCACGCTGGCGGCGGGCGCGTTCGGCGACGGCAATTACCTGGGGGCGGCGCTCGTGATCGCACTGACGGCGGTGCTGGCCGCGGCGGGCGTGATAGCGTACCGGCAGCTGACGAAGCGCAGCGACGCGGCCGAGGATGCGGCCTCTAGCGCTGACGCAATGGGAGCCTAGGCGCGCGCCGAGCGCCACTCCGTCACGGGATCGTGCTCCGGCGGTGACCTGGGCGCATCCCGTTTCGATCCGCACGCGCGTAAGATGAACCATCGTAGCGCGGAAACCGGATCGAAGGGAGGCGTCGTGAGCATCGGGTACGCATCGAAGACGCTGGCAGTGCCCGGCGCGCGCATGCAATCGGTGGTGCAGCGGCTGGCGACGCCCGACCGCCTGGCGCAGGTGATCGACGGCAACCTGTGCGCGCTGGACGCCGCCCTCGACTACCAGGCGAAAAACGGCATCCGTCTGTTCCGCATCAGCTCGGACGTGATCCCCTTCGGGTCGAGCCCCGTGAACGCGCTCGATTGGATGCGCGACTTCGAGCCGCATCTGGCCGCGCTCGGGCGCAAGGCGCGGCGCCATGGCATCCGGCTGAGCATGCACCCCGGCCAGTACACCGTGTTGAACTCGCCCGATGCCGACGTGGTGGAGCGGGCGAAGCTCGACCTGGCGTACCACGCGGCGTTCCTCGACGCACTCGGGATGGATGCGAGCGGAAAGATCGTGCTGCACGTGGGCGGCGCGTACGGCGACAAGCCGCGCGCGCTCGAGCGGTTCGCCAACGCGTACGCGACGCTGCCCCTCGCGGTGCGCCGACGGCTCGTCATCGAGAACGACGACCGGCTGTTCACCGCCCAGGACGTGTTGGCGCTCAGCCGTGCAACCGGAGCGCCCATGGTGTTCGACACGCTGCATCACGAGCTGAACCGCGAGTCCGACGCGCCGGACTGGCGGGTGCTGCTGGACGAGGCGGCCGCCACCTGGAAGCCCGAGGACGGCGCGCAGAAGATTCACTACGCGCAGCAAGCCCCTGGTCGCAGGCCGGGCAGTCACACCGACACCATCGAGCTTGCGCCTTTTCTCGCGTTCTACCGCTCGCTTGCAGAGCATCGGGCCGACAGCGCCTTCGCTATGCCCGACATCATGCTGGAGGTGAAGGATAAGAACCTCTCCGCCATCAAATGCATCCTCTGCACCAGCGAGCATGGCCGCTTCGGCCAGCTCGAACGCGAATGGGCGCGCTACAAGTACGCCGTGCTCGAACACGACCAGGCAGCCTACCTCGCCCTGCGGGCGCTGCTCAAGGACAAGCGCACGTGGCCGGCCGTGCCGTTCTACGAGATAACGGAACGCGCGCTGGCCACGCCCGCGGAACAGGGATCGTTTCGCAACGCCGCGCAGCATGTGTGGGGCTACGTGGCGCCGCACGCCGCCCTGCGCGAGCGTGCAGCGTTCGAGCGCCTTCTGGAGCGCGACGATCGCCACGCCGTGAAGCGCAAGCTGCACGCCCTCGCCGAGAAGTACGACCAGCCCTATTTGCTAGAGTCCTACTACTTCGTGCTGTAGCCTTCTTGCGCCCGGCTCGAGCGCGGATGTTTCACATGAAACATCGGACGACGCCCTTCGTCGTGCCCTGACGGCGAATGCAAGGCCCTGTCCTTTCCGCCGTCGCAGCGAAAAAGGGCGCTTGAGCGCTTCGCTCGCTTGGGCAAACACCGCTGAGAGGGCTCTTTTCTTACGTGTAGTTATTGAGAATAGTTCTCAATAATAATGGTTTCGTTACACTGCAACCATGATAAACGGAGTATCATATCGGGCAGAGAGAAGACCTGAACCACCGCCGA
Organism: Eggerthella sp. BIOML-A1; assembly: GCF_009875595.1. Taxonomy (NCBI): domain Bacteria; kingdom Bacillati; phylum Actinomycetota; class Coriobacteriia; order Eggerthellales; family Eggerthellaceae; genus Eggerthella; species Eggerthella sp. BIOML-A1. Next base: position 209,734 of record NZ_WWRZ01000001.1, read on the forward strand.
TTCCATCGGCGCCACGAACACGAAAGAGAGGGATCGTATGCCCAGTTTCCCCAATCCGTTTGCAGGCAACGTTGACCGCAAGATGACGAACGCCGAACTCATGCAGGCGCTCCGCATCGACATCGCGGGCGAGCTTGAAGCCATCTTCCTGTACGACGCCCACTATCAGGCAACCGACGACCCGGCCGCCAAGGCCGTGCTGGCCGACATCCGCGACGAGGAGAAGGCCCACATGGGCGAGCTCATCACGCTGATGCGCCACCTCGACCCCACGGAGACGGAGTTCTTCCTGGAAGGCGAAGGCGAAGTGCAGGAGAAGCTGGCCGAGCTGGGCATCAAGACCGACGGCGAAATCGCCCCGGCGCCCGCGGAGCCCGCTCCCGCCCCCACCGTCGGCGACCTTTCCTAACGCAACCGACTTCCAGCGCGCAGCCGCCGAATGTTTCACGTGAAACATTCGTACGTGCTGCCGCCTTCTCAAGAAAGGAGTCCCTCATGGACTATCTCGCTCGCGAATCGGCCGACCTTTCGGACGGCCTGTGGAACCGCATCGACGAAACCGTTATCGGCACCGCCCGCAACCAGCTGACCTGCCGCCGATTCCTCAAGGTGTTCGGCCCGCTGGGCGCCGGTGTGACCACCGTGGCCGTCGACGGCGTGAACAAGGAAGAGGTGCTTGAGGACGGCATCGGCCGCATCGTCGGCCGCACGCAGCTTGAACTGCCGTTGTTCTACGAGGACTTCACCCTGCTCAGCCGCGACATGGAGTACGCCGCCCAGACCGGCTACCCGCTGGATCTGTCCGTGGCCATCGCCGCCGCCAAGAAGGCGTCGCGCCGCGAGGACGACCTCATCCTCAACGGCAGCAAGGCGCTGGGCACCGACGGCCTGCTCACGGTGAAGGGATCGTCAAAAATCAAGAAGAGCGACTGGTCGCAGGGCGAGAACAGCTTTGCCGACATCACCGCCGGCGTCGCCCAGCTGGCCAAGACCGGCTACCTGGGCCGCTACGCCCTCGTGGTGTCGCCCGACCTGTTCCTCGACCTGCAGCGCTTGCAGCCGAACACCGGCCTGCTTGAGATCGACCGCATCAAGAAGCTCATCGGCGACAACGTGTACATGACCAGCGTCATGGGTCCCGGCAAGGCCGTGCTCGTGTGCGCCGAGCCCGAGTACCTGGATCTTGCCATCGGCCTGGACCTGTCGGTTGGCTACCTGGAGCTCGCGGACTTCAACCATACGTTCCGCATCATGGAAACGGCCGCCCTCCGCGTGAAGGACCCCGCCGCCATCGTGGTCTTCGCGTAAGCGCGGCGCACCCGCAACCCGCACCGCACAAGGAGCCGGCAATCGCGCCGGCTCCTTTTTCACGCAAGATCCTCGATACCGAACGCCTCTTTGCCGCCGTCGCTCAGCTTGAACTTGAGCGGGCGCAGGGATACCGCTTCGACGAAGTTTGCCCGCTCGAGCTCGAGCGCGTACTTGCGAGCGCTCTGGGGCGTGACTTCCAGATAACCCGCGACGTCACGGAGGGTCACTTCGGGGCTCGACCCGAAAAGCGCGACCTGCACCATCTGATACAGCACACCGCAGGCGCGATCCGACAGCGCTCCGCAAAGCCGAATCTCATCGAGATAACTCTCCGCCGTCGCCAACGCATCGCGGCGCGTTCCCAATTCTGCGACAAGCTCTTCTTGCGCGATTCGCACCAAGTCCATCATCTGGAGCACGAAGAAAGTAGCCTCGCCGTGGTTGAGCGGATCTTCTGTCACCGAAAAGGCCTTGTAGTACGCTCCTTTGTGCTCGGCTATGACACGGCAGAGCGACAGCGTGGTGGGCAGTGACAAGGGATTGCTCAGGTAGAGGGCAAGCAGGAACCGTCCCGTTCTTCCGTTGCCATCGTAGAACGGATGGATGTACTCGAACAGGTAATGGGACAGCAGCGCGCTGTACACTTCAGGCATGTCTTCAGACGACACGAGGTCGATCATCTTGTCGAGATACGACACGATGGCGTCCTCCGGCTCGACCCCCCGATGAACCACGCGATCGGTTGGCGCCTTGATATCGACGCCGAATTTGCGGAACAGCTGGCCGTCGGGAGCGTCCCCCGTTTTCAGCGTGCCGGCGACGACCGCGTCGTACAGCGCGCGGATGTCCGCAGGAGTTTCGGGCAGGGCGACATCGCCGCTAGTAAGACCAAGGTACAGGTTCGCGAACTCGATGAACTGCTTCGTCCGACGATCTTCTCCGTCGCCCTCCTCGATGCCTTCAAGCGCCTCCTCGATCTGCTTGCGCGTGCTTTGAACGCCTTCCATTTCGTTTGTGCATACCACCTCGTCGACGATGAGGTTGCGTACGTACGCGCCGCATGCGATGCCCGGCAGGTCGCGCCATAGCTGCGAGACCTTGCGCTCGGCGCGGAGAATTTTCTCGGTGGCGATCGAAAGCTCGCGAGGCACGGCGAGGAACAGCTCGCCGGTGCCCACGTCGATCCCGGTGCGAAACGACGAAGGAGCCGTCAGGCGCGTCTGCGCTTCGTGCTCGTTCTCGCTCTTGCGATTGCTCGATGTATTTTCGTGAAACAATCTGTCGAGCCTTTTGTAAGACAAGGTGCACCCTCCTCCGTCTCTAATCACGAAATCTGATGACTTTTCATGATTATAACGTCAAAAGGTACATTCTAATCGTGAAAATATCTCATTTTTCACGATTATAGATGCTTCGTCTTCTTTCTATGTACTAAAAGTTGCTGCTTTTCACGATTACAGCTTCTCCTCGTTCTTTTGCCGGTGGCGGATAACGAGGTTGCGCCACACGACGTAGGCGCCGAGGACGAACGCGCCCACATAGCCCAGCACGCCCAGCAGGGGCACGCCCAGGAACTGCGGGTGCATGTTCGTGGTGGCAAGCAGGCTCGATCCGATGAACAACCCGGCGGAGATGAGCGCCATAGCCACCGTCCCGCTGACGGAGTAGAGCGCAGCGATGGCATCCAGCGGAATGCCCAGATCGGCGCCGACGCGCACCTGGCCGCGATCGATCATGTCGAGCGTGTGCGATGCCTGGGTGGGCAAGCGCACCGCGGCCTGCGCGGACGTCGCCGCGGTCGAGACGAACTCGCGCGCCTTGGTTTCGAACGCCTCCCAGGTGCGCTCGCGGCGCTTCACGTGGGCGGCGATGATGTCGATGACGCTGGTGTCGGGCGCGATGTCCACCAGCACGCCCTCGATGGTGACCATGCCGCGCGCCAGCAGGGTGAACGAGGGCGGCAGCGCCAGGTTCTGCGTCTGCAGCACGCCGAACACGTCCATCAGCGCCGAACCCACGTTGATATCGGCCAGGTTCACCGTGGTGTACGAGACCAGCAGGTTGCCCAGCTGGCTGAGCAGCCGCCCATGGTTGACCGACCCCTCCGTGCGCACGGCGCCCAGCAGCGCCTCCATCAGCGCATACGGGTCGTTCTCGGCTACGGCGCGAAACATGCGCCCGATCAGCGCGCGCTCGAGCGCCGACAGCTGGCCCACCATCCCCAAATCGATCCACACGATGTCGTCGCCGCGCACGAGGATGTTGCCCGGATGCGGGTCGGCATGGAAGAACCCGTTGTCCACGATCTGCGTCACGAAGCTCTCGGCCAGGCGCTGGCCCAGCTTCGCCGGATCAAGGCCCATCGCGCGCAGGGCGGGAACATCGTTGATCATAGGGCCTTCGACGAAGTCCATGACCAGCACGTCGTCGGAACTGAGATGCGGGTACGGGCGCGGGCTTTCCACCCCCGGCTGATCGCCGAGGAACTGGCGAAAGCGCACGAGGTTGTGCTGCTCGACGCAGAAGTCAAGCTCCTGGCGCGTCGTGCGCTCCAGCTCGGTGACCAGGTCGTCCAACGACAGCTTGATGCCGTCGGTTGCACGGGTGAGCCCTACGAGCGCAACCGCCTGGCGGATGAGGGCGAGGTCCTGCGTCATCTGCTCCACCACGTGCGGTCGACGCACCTTGATAGCCACGTACGACCCCGCCTTCGGAGCGTCGGCAGGCAACGGAGACGCTGCCGCGCCGATGCCCGTTTCCGCATCCCCAACCGCATGCGGCGCGATGCGCGCCCGGTGCACTTGGGCGATGGACGCCGATCCGAGCGGCTTCTCCTCGATGCACGAGAACGTTTCCCGCCACGGATGCCCCAGCGATTCCTCGATGGTGGCGAGCACCGTGGAGAACGGCATGGGCGGCACGCAGGCGCGCAGCCGCTTGAACGCGTCGGCGTACGCGGGCGGGATGACGTCGCTGCGGTTCGCCGCGATCTGCCCCATCTTCACGAACGTCGGCCCCAGGTCCTCAAGCAAGCTGGTCGCCTTTTCCGGCGTGAGGCCCGACAGCACGCGATGCTGCCGCAGGATGCGCTCGATCTCGCGCAGGCGCCTCCCCGACCCCGACCCTTTATCGCGTCGTGCCTCCACGGCCACCTGCGCCACTTCCTTGAGCGTGGCCACGCCGCACCTCCTCGTCTCGCCTGTTCGACCTTCATTCGACAGCCCAGCGTACCATGGCACCATGCGGCGAGCGCACCGGTTGCCCAGCGGTTATCGGATGGATGCCGAGCCGGAGGAAGAAGGGCGGAAACGCACGCCGCCCCGGTCTGCGCAGACCGGGGCGGTTGAAGGGGGCGCGACGCGGAGGGAGGGGAGAGAACGCGTGCGCCCCGTCGGATTGGATGATCGGTCGAGCGGCCGGCATGCGGGCGATTCCGCATGCCGAGCCGACGGCAGTGCGCCTTACGCGTCGATCGTCTCGACGGCGTACTGCCCGGCCAGGCGGCCGCCGCAGTAGGCGCACATGAGCGAGTAGCCTTCGTAGTCGCAGTACGGGGCGCTCATCAGCGTGCCGTTGTCGGCGCCGGCCACGTACAGGCCGGGGATGGCCACGCCCTCGCCGTCGATAGCCTGCAGACGGTCGTTCGTGCGGATGCCGCCGATGGTCACCCATGCGCTGGGCTCGTACTGGAACGCGTAGAACGGGCCGGTGGTCACGGGCTGCAGGAAGCAAGCCGGCTTGTAGAACTGTTCGTCTTTGCCGTCGGCGCAGTAGCCGTTGTACTCGTCCAGCGTCTCGACCAGCTCGGACGCATCGATGGCCTGGGCCAGCGCCTCGATGGTGTCGGCCTTGAAAGCCCAGCCGGCGCTCACGGCATCATCGATGCTGCCTTGCACGTTCTCCAGCGGCTTGTCCTTGAGCGTCATCATGCCGGTGCGCCAGTTCACCTCGTCGGCGCCGCACAGCGTCCACGCGTCCTTGCCGGAATTCAAGCCGTCCACGTACGCCTGGTCGACCACCGCGTAGTATTTGCCGCCGACCAGCGAGATGGCCCCGCCCAGCGCCAGCGGCAGGTTCGCGAACTTGCCCTCGTTCGAGAAGCGGCGGCCCTGGTTGTTCACCAGCAGCGTGCCGTAGATGCCGATGGTGAACGCGGCGCTCTTGCGGTCGTACAGGCCGTCGGCCTTCTGGTTGGAGCCGGTGAACTCGTTGCCCGCGATGCCCCATTGCGTGGACAGCTGGCCGCCCGCGGCCTGCACCATGTCGATGCCCTCGCCCACGGACAGCACGTTGCCCAGCGGGTTCACGAAGGTGCCGAACTTCTCGCGCATCATGTCGACGTTGCCCAGGAAGCCGCCCGTGGCCACGATGACGGCCTTCGCCTTCACGTCGGTCACACCGTCTCCCTCGCACTGCACGCCCGTGCACGCGCCGTCTTCCATGATGAGGCGCTTGCCCGCCGTGTTGAACAGGAACTCGCCGCCCTTGCTTTCCACGAACTCTTGGAGGGGCTTCATGCGATCCTCGCCCTTGGCCTGCGTCTTCGAGTCCTTCGGGTCGCTCTGGAAGTTGGCGCGCACGGACGCATGCCCTGCGCCGTAGTTGTCGGGGCGCAGGCCGGTAGGCACGCCGAAGTCGTCGGTGAACTGGTCGACCGTCTCGCCGGAGATGGCGACGGCCGCCTTGACGGCCGCGGCGTTCGTGGACCAGTGCGCGTACTCCATAATATGGTTGAAGGCTTCCTCCACCGTGAACTCGACGCCGGCTTCCTGCTGCAGCTTCGAGCCCACCATGAACGGGCCGCCCGCCAGCGAGCCGTTGGCCACGCCCACGTTGCCGCCCTTCTCGATGACGACGACGCTCTTGCCGGCACGCACGGCTTCGACCGCGGCCCACATGCCCGCGCCGCCCGCGCCCACGATGGCGATGTCGCATTCCTTCGTCTGGTCGGCGGTCTGCATCGCGGAAGCCGCGTCGTCGGTCGCGCCCTTCGCGTCGGCGTTCGCGCTGCTTGACGCCTGCGGAGCGCATCCGGCAAGCGCGGCCGCGCCGCCCAGCGCCGCAACGCCGCCCAGCGTGAGGAAGCTGCGTCGAGAAAGCCCGTTCTTCAAAGTAGCCATGTGAGGTCCCTCCTAAAGGATTCCCTGTGCGCCCGACCGTGCCGATCGAGCGGCGCGCCCTCCCGAGGCGCTGAGGAAAGCATGCCTCGCATCAGGCGGTTTGTCGCGGGTGAAGTCGCGCGCCGAGGGGTGAATCCGCGTTCACCCCTGCGCTCACCCCTGGTACAATGACACGACGAACAGGAGGTTCCCATGAAATCAAGCGACGTGGTGCGCGCGCTGGCGCCCGCAGATCAGGCCGGCGAGGACGAGCCTCTGTCGGCGCTCATGTACCCGCTGCGCTTCTTGGGGATGGGCCTGCTCATCGCCTGGCTGTGCTGCACGCACGTCGCCTCCATCTTCCCGGGCGACGTGTTCGACCCCGCGCTGCGCTCGGCATTCGACACGGGCATGCGCATCGGCGACATCGGCACATTCCTCGCGTTCGTTCTATTCGCGCCGCGCATCGGGCGGCTGAGCAGGCACAAGGCGTTCTCGTGGGCAGCGGTCGCCCTTACGACGGCTGGCACGGCGGCGGTGGGCCTCGCGCTCATTCCCGGCGGGGTCGGCGAGGCGGTCATCATACCTGCCAGCATCGTCACCGCCATAGGCGGCGCTGTGCTGTTCTGCCTGTGGGCCGAAGCGTACAGCCAGATGGGAGCCACGCGCACGCTCATGTACGGCGCGCTGTCCTGCATCGCGGCAGCCGCGGCGTCGTTCCTCATCTCCACGATGGAGGCGCCGTTCGGCGTTATCGCCACCGCACTGCTGCCCCTCGCATCGCTGGCATGCGCGCACCTGAGCTTTCGCCTGTTGCCAACCGAGCGCGCCGTGGCGAAAGGGGTGCACTACCCCATTCCGTGGAAGCTCATCGTGATCATGGCCATTGCAGGCTTGCTGTCCAGCTTCTCAGGCGCGTTCCTCTCGGCCACGGAATACGTCGGCGCCATCCATCGCGTCGCGGCCACCGGCATCGTGGGCGTCGTGATTCTCGTGATGGCCGTTTCGAAGCGCGACCGCTTCGACGCGCGTTTCCTGGCGAAGGTGGGACTGCCGGTTGCCGTCGTCGCATTCGCCGTCATCCCCTTCGTCGCCCCCATGCAGGGCTACATCGTGTCGGTGCTCATGCGGTTCGCTTACGTATGGTTCACGTTCTTCGTGCTGCTCATGCTGGCGAACATCTGCTACCGCTTCGAGATTCCCAGCCTGCGGCTGTTCGCCATCGCGCGCGCGTCAAGCGAGGCTGCGCTGCTGGCAGGCATCCTGGTGCGACGCGCCCTGTGGCAGACCGACCTGCTGGCGGATCCGACGACGCTCGCGGGGTTCGCCTTGGCCGGCATCGTCTTGGTGCTGGTGTGCGTGGTCATCTGGATGAGCGAGAAGTCCGTGAACGGCGACTGGGGCGCGTCGGGCCTGTCGCTGGCCGACCGGCTGCACGTGCCGGGACCGCGCGAGCGCTTCATGAGCCGCTGCGACGACCTGGCCGCGCAGTACGACCTGACCGCCCGTGAAACCGAGATCATGGGGCTGATAGCCCAGCGGAAGAGCCGCGCCGAGATCGAGCAGGAGCTGTTCCTGTCGCAGAACACGGTGAAGACGCACGTGCGGCACCTGTACGCCAAGCTGGGCGTGCACTCGAAAACCGACGTCATCGCGCTGTTCGAAGAGTGAGGGCGCCGCTCTGCGAGCCCATCTTCGCCCGAAAAACACGCCACAGAGGGCTAATGCGTGTTTTTCGGGCGAAGATGTTTCCCGGCGAGGTCGCAGTTGCAAGCCGCGCCCATGCTATGATGCTGCACTATGGCACGCATCGTGAAACATAGCGAGCATCCTCTTTGGATGTACAAGGCCTTCCTCCTGGTGGCGGCTGCCATCTGGGGATTGGGCACCGTGGTCATCAAGTCGACCGTCGACGAGTTCCCGCCCGCATGGCTCGTCGGCGTGCGCTTCACCGTGGCGGGCATCATTTTGGGCATCGTCATGTTGCCGCGGTTCAGAAAAGCGCTGGACCTCGACCACCTGAAAAAGGGCGCCATCCTGGGCGCGTTCCTGTTCCTCTCGTACTGGGCGAACTCCACGGGACTCACCGACACCACCGCCTCGAACAGCGCGTTCCTCACATCGCTGTACTGCGTGATCATCCCGTTTCTCGGATGGGCGCTGCGCGGGCCGCGCCCGACTCGCTTCAACATCGCCGCCGCCCTCGTGTGCGTGGCCGGCGTGGGCTGCGTCTCGTTCGCGGGGCTCTCGGGGTTCTCGCTGCGCTTCGGCGACCTGATCACGCTGCTGTCGGCGTTCTTTCTCAGCCTGCATGTGCTGTACACGGCGAAGTACGCGCGCGGTCGCGACATGACGCTGCTCACGGTCGTGCAGTTCCTGGTGGCCGGCGTTCTGGGCTTCGGCGCCGGGCTTGCGTTCGAGCCCATGCCCGCGTTCGCCAGCTTGGGGCTGGACACGTGGGTGAGCCTGGGGTACTTGGCCGTGTTCGCCTCGTGCATCGCGCTGCTGCTGCAGAACTTCGCCGTCGCGCACGTCGACCCCGCGCCCGCATCGCTGTTCCTGGCAACCGAGTCGGTGTTCGGCGTGACGTTCTCGGTGCTGTTCTTGGGCGAGATCCTCACCGGCCCGCTGTTCGCCGGGTTCGCCCTCATCTTCGCCGGCATCGTGATCAGCGAATACCTCCCCTTGCGCGCAGAGAAGAAACGCCGAGCAGTGGAAGCTTTCGGAATCGAAGACGACCCCGAACGGGAAACATAGCCTTCCGCATTCCGCATCTCCGAAAATCCTGCCGAGCTCTGTTCCGTTGTTTCACGTGAAACAACGCATTTCGAGAAGCTTCGATCGGACGGCATCGGAACTGCGCGAGATTCGGCAGCGAGGCACGCAAAATCCGTGTTGGATCCGGAGGCAAGGCGCATGGAATCGACATGGAAAGCACGCTAGATTCGCGTCAGATCGAGGAAGATCCGCGCTAGATATGCGCCATCTGCGCGTGAGATGGGATCGTTATACTTGAAGCACGGCCTTGTTAGGCGGGAGGATAGCACCCTCTTTACATCCATTTCCGATTCTAGACAACGGAAGGGGGTGTCCTCTATGGATGAATTGGTGTTCGACCTTACCGGAGTTATCTTGCAGGTTCTCTGCTTGCTCGCTGCTCTTTGCAGTTTGGGAGTTGAGGCGGCTGCGCTTGTTCTGCAAGTTCAGTCGAAAGATAAACCCCGGTCGTCCCAAGGGGACGAACCGGGACCCAAATAAATCCGAACCGCCGAAGCAAGTCCGAGAGCCGTGGGGAGTAAGCAGCTCCCTGCGGCTCGCCTGCATTATACGCGACACGCCCCGTAGCTTCAACCGATTACCGTGATGAGATAACTCACCCTATCGTGGCGAGATGGTTTCCTTTAGAATGGGGCGACGCGCTCGACAAGGACGACGCACATTCGCCTCATCACCCAGGACGCCTTATGAAACACGCCGCACCCGCCGACCAGACGCCCGCTCCTGCAAGCTCGCCTGAAACCACCGCCCGACGGCGTTTCTCGGCGCCCAAGATCATCGGCATCGTCGCGGGCTCCATTGTGGGCCTGCTGCTGATCGCCTACGTGGCCGGCAGCCTTTACTTCACCGACCGCTTCATGCCGAACACCGTGCTGGGGGACCACGACGTGTCGCTGAAAACGTCGTCCGAAGTGCAAGCCATCCTCGACGACGCCTTGAGCGATTACACCGTGGCTGTTTCGGGGCAGGGCTTCTCGATGAAGCTCTCCGCGAAAGATGCGGGCGTCTCGTTCGACGGGCAAGCCATCGTCGCCGACGCGTTGGGCAACACGAACCCCTGGCTGTGGCCGCTCGAAATCGCCCGCGAGCACGACGAAACCGACAGCTTGGCCGCCTCCAGCGGGAGCGGCCTCGCGAACGCGGTGCGCACCGCCGTCGACGAGTTCAACGCCACGGCCACCCCGCCGACGGACGCGGTCGTCGCATTCGACGAGCAGAAGAACGCGTTCGCCGTGCAGCCCGAGGCGACCGGCACCGCCCTCGACGTCGATGCGGTGGCCAAAGCCATCGGCTCCGCCATCGCCTCGATGCAGCCCACGGCCAAGCTGACCGCCGACGCGCTGCAGCAGCCCGCCGTGCCCGCCACCGACCCGAAACTCCAAGCGGCCGCCGAAGCAGCGAACCAGCTGGTCAAAGCCGACATGCAGCTGATGATGGGCGGCGACGTGGCCGCGGAGGTCAACCCGGCCCTCGTCTCCACCTGGATCAGCTTCGACGAGAACCTTACGCCCTCCCTCGACGAGGAGGCGCTCATCGCCTGGGCGAAACAGCTCGAAGCCGCATGCGACACCGTGGGAACCGAGCGCACCTACACGCGCCCCGACGGCAAGGTGATCACGGTGGCGGGCGGCCCGTACGGCTGGCTGACCGACGGCGAAGCGCTGCTCGAACTCGTGAAGGAAGGCGTGGCGAACGGAACCGTCGGCGCAGTGGACATCCCCTGCAAAACCACCGGCACCGCGTACAACGGCGCAGGCGCGCAGGACTGGTCGGCGCGCTACTGCGACATCGACCTCTCCGAGCAGCACGTGCGCTTCTACGATGAAACCGGCACGCTGATCTGGGAAGCCCCCTGCGTCAGCGGCACGCCGAACGGCGCGCACAACACCCCCACGGGCGTGTTCTGGCTCAACCAGAAAGCAAGCCCGTCGGTGCTGAAAGGCACGAACCTCGACGGCTCGAAGTACGAATCCGCTGTGCGCTACTGGATGCCGTTCGTCGGCAACGTCATCGGCCTGCACGACGCCGACTGGCAAGCTGCGTTCGGCAGCACATTGTACCAGCAGGGCCGCGGCAGCCACGGCTGCGTGAACCTCCCCGTCGGATCGGCCGCCGACCTCTTCGGCATCATCCAGTCCGGCGACGTCGTGGTCTGCCACTGGTAGGAGCGAGCGCGGAATGTCGAAAACGAAGCCGGTTCTGCAAGTTTTTCGACTTTGTGGCACGCTTGACGATGAACGACCAGGGGTTTCTCATCAACGCTTCGAGGTGCTTCGTCATCCCGTCTTTCCGCAAAAGCAAAATGCCTGATGAGGGCTTCGGTCTTTCGAGGAAGCTTGCCACAAAGTCGAAAAACTTGCAGAACCGGCTCGGAAACCGACCGGCCGGCTCCAACGCGGATGCTCGATGGCGGATTGCCGCCCGCCGCTCAGCCCGCGTTCACCGTCGCTCGATGCCCGGATCGCCGCCACGCAACCCCATCAGCCCGATCGCTCCGCAACGAAACAGCCCCGCCAACCGGAGGAGGGGGTTCCGGTAGGCGGGGCTTGGGCACAGCGCTCCCGAGCGAAGAGGGAGAGGAAGCGCTTACCTCTCGAAAATGTCTGATCCCCGCATGCGAAGGCGCATGGTGTCCACCATCTGCTGGGCGGTGCCCAACTCGACCGGCCGCGGCGCCATAGCGTAGCGATGCACCGCGCCTTCAAGCAAGTACGCAGGGCGAACCTCGTCGAGCAGCTCGATGGCGTTCTCGGGACATACGTCGCGACAGCTGCCGCACTTCACGCATTCGCCGGGATAGTGGTAGACGCCCAGCGTTCCATCGTCGTTGTCGAATTTGCGGATGGCGCCCGTCGGGCAGAACGTCGCGCACATGCGGCACGACGAGCACGCACGACCGTCGATCACCACGCAACCCCACAGGCGCGTCGCAACGCTGGGCAGTACGGGCTGGCCCAGCTGCGCCAGATTGTCCAACAGCGCCTCGCGCCGATCGGGAACGAAATGGGGCAACGTGCCGTCCTTCGTAACGCGCGGAAGCGCAGCGGGAGCCGCAGCCGCAGGAACAGCCGACGAAACCGCCATGTGCTCGTTGCCGCGGCGCTCAGCGAAGTACGCCGCCACGGCAGCCGCTGCCCCATCAGGGCCAACGCCCTCGACACAGGCGCCGGCAGGCACGCCTTCGACCACCTGCACCCGAGCATCGCTTCCCCAGGCTTCGAACAGGGCGTTGGACGTTGCGGCCACCAGGCGCGCCGTGGCAACGCCGTGCTCCTGCTCGCAACGCGAGCAGTCGCCGCATGCAAGCCGGATCCGGCGTACGCCTTCAACCGCAAGCCCGCTGGTCAGCGACTCGTCCACACGTCCCAAGCACACCACGTTCGCCACATGGCCTTCGTCGAGCAACCCGCCCGCCGCACGCCGCAGCTGCTCGCACGCCACCACCACTTCGTCGCCAACCCGCGCGCCCAGGCACGCTTGCGCAAGCTGCGCATCGCTGGGGTTGCGCGCTTCCAGCGCGCTCGTGGGGCACACAGTCGCGCACGTGCCGCATCCGATGCACTTCGCCGCGTCCACCCGCAGCTCGCCGTCCACCAGCGCGATACAGCCCGACGTGCATGCGTCGGCGCACTTCAAGCACGCGACGTTGCGGTTGCGCACTTTCGCGCACCGCTCCCGGTGCACCACGATGGCCTCGCTGGACACCCCGTCCAGCACGCCTACGATACTTCGGTTCGACCGCGATCGCTCGCTCGCGCGCCCGTCCATCACTCGGCCGTCTTCTCGTCGATGTCGGCCAGCACGACCGTGCTTGCCTGAGGCCCCGCACCCTTCTTCACCAAAAACGGCATGCTGACCGCCTTCGCCGGACACGCGTCCACACAGGCTCGGCATCGCGTGCAGTCGGCCAGAGTGCGCTCGCCGAAATCGGGATGCCGCAGGTTGATATCGGCCTCGCACGCGATGGCGCACTTGCTGCACGCTGCGCCGTTCACCGTCTCCAGGCACTTCGACTCGTCGATGACCGGCCGCCACGTCTTGCTGAAGCGCGACACGAGGTTCATCAGCCCCGCCATCGGGCAGAACCGCGTGCACCACTTGCGCAAGAACACCAGCTCCACCACTAGCAACAGCGGGATGAGCACCACCGACCACGTCATATCGCCCGCCGCGAACAGGCGCCACACCACCAGCACGGTGGCGAACGTCAGCCCGATGGGGCACACCAGGCAGAACACGGGAAAGCCGAAGACGGCCGTGGACAGCAGCGCGCCGCCCAACACGTAGTGGCGCGAATCCAGCTTCGCACGCACCCCCTTGCACGACGAGCAGCTCCCGCAATCGTGAGAGTACGCGCCGTCGGCCGCTGTCGGAGATCCTTCGACTCGCTTCGCTCGCTCAGGGGATGCCGCCGCCTCGCCCAGCTCGCTCTTCGCGATGCCCAGCATCTCCGAGCGCTTCGCCTGCTCAAGCGCCGTGCGCTTCTTGGGCGAGCGGAAGAACCCGCGCACGCGGTCGAGCAGCGGCACGGGGCAGACCCACCCGCAGAACGCGCGGCCCACCGCCAGCACGAGCACCGCCATGATGACGATGGACACCACCGCGCGCGGCACCACGGTCTTGGTGGCGATCATGGTGGCCAGCGCCCCCAGCGGGCACAACGCCGAGAACGTCTCCCAGCCGAAGCCCGAAAGCGTACCCATGCTCACGCCCGCGATCAGCCCGACGGACAGCACGACGAAGATCGCGGCCGCCACGATGGTGCGCAGCTTGTTCGAGTTCATTGCCGCCTCCTATTCCGCCGACTCGATCGGCTTGACGACGATGGCGCGCTCCTGCGCGCCCGACACGATGGACCCCGCCTTCAGCGATACGCACACACTCTCGCATGCGCCGCACCCGTTGCACTTGTCAGCCAGCACGGACACGTGCGGGTTGGCGCCCTCGCCCGTCAGCTCTATGGCCTCGTAGGGGCACGCGTCGTAGCAGTAACGGCACCCCGTGTCGCGGAATGCAAGGCACTGCGCCTCGTCGATCACGGCCAAACCCAAAAGCGTGTTCTCCGCCGTAGCGTCTGCGGGCAGCGCCAGCGCCTCGGTGGGGCACACCTTCACGCACAACGGCTCCCCGCCGTTCTCGTCGGCGCAGTAGTCGCAGAAATCGGCGTCGAACTTCAGCGCGGGCGAGCGCATGCCCAGCAGCCCGTCCTCGATATGCGCAGGCACGATGACGCCGCGCGGGCACGCCTCGTAGCACTTCTCGCATCGGATGCACGCCGACACGAGGCGCGCCTCGTCCTGCCCTCCCGGCGGGCGCACCAACGGGTTATGCCCCGCATAGCGCAGCGCCCCCAATCCCAGCAGCGCCGCCGTGCTTCCCGCGCCGATGAGCAGCGCGCGCCGCGACACGTCCAACGGCCCCTTCGCCCTCTTCGACGAAATCTCGTCCTCTTCGCTCATGTCTCCTCCTTTGCCCACTGGTCCTTATCAGTCAGCGAGGTTTGCTGTGGTGCCGCATATCGGCGCGTCGCACGGCCGAGCGTGCTTCGCACGAGAGGGGCACGTGCGAAAGCGTCGAGATGGGGTGCCACAGCAGACCGCAGCGTCGGCCCTTTCGTCGTTCGACAGAACGACGAAAGGCAGATGACGGGGCTTCCCTGCCTTGCGAGAAGCGGAGCTGTGCCATTCGAGAAGCCCCGTCCATCACATCTGTTTAAGAGCACCGGCCGCGCTGAGCGGCGCAACCGGTTCGGACGCTCGGACCAAGATCGACCAGAATCTCGGCCCGAGCGCGCCCTTCCGTCTCCTAGTACAAAGCGAAGATGCTGATAGCCACCACGTACAGGATCACGCGCCAGCACAATCCGCCCACGGCGACGCACGCCAGGGCGACGCCCGCGTACGCGGCCAGCTTCTTGCCGGTTTCCACCTTCTTCGCAAGCCACGTCAGCACCAGCGGAGCAACCAGGCCGACGGCCACCGTGCCCAGCCAGAACATCACGGCATTGGCACCGGCGAAGATGCTGCCCACGATGGACGCGCGGTCCACCATGGCCACGTCGGGCAGCGTCGGATCGAAGTAGTACTGGATGTCGGCCGAGTACAGCCCGGCCGAGCCGTTGATGATGAACGCGTAGGTGAACACGGCGATCAGCTGCAGCGCGCCGCCGGCCAAGGCCACCTTCACGCCCAGGTCCTTCGCGCTGTCATCGTTCGTCAAACCGGCGATGACCAGCGCCGTCAAGCCGCCCATGAACACGGTGTTCGCCAAGTAGTACACCGGCAGCAGCGGGGTGTTCCACGACGGCAGTGATGCCATGAGGTAGCTCATGCCCGTGATCACCGGCAGCGCCAGGCCCACGACGATGGCCAGCACACCGCACCATTTCGGCGCCATGCCGTCTTCGGCGCGGCGCATCATCAGGAAGTACAGCACCAGCACCACCGCGAACACGATGCAGCCGATGAACTCCAGCGTGATACCCGAGGTGATGTGGCCGAAGCCGTTGAAGATGCGCTCCCAATGCTGCAGGTGCATGAACACCGACAGCCCGCCGACCACCAACGCCGCCAGCGCGGTGACCAGCGATGCAAGCTGCATCTTCTTGCCCTTGCCCATGACGTTCAGCAGGCCTTGCGCGCCCAGCGCGCCGCCTGCGACGCATAGGAAGAAGGTGAAGAGAATAAGGGGCCATTCAGGATGCATAGTCTACTCCCTCCACTTTCGGCCCTCGCGCATGAGGTACATGAGCTTCGGCTCGTTGCCCACATCCGCAAGATGGTGGATATCGTTTTCGGTGTACGGCTCGACGTAGTCCTTCAGCTTCACGCGCGTCTGGGTCATCTCCTCGTACTGGCAGCCGGGGCTGTCGGGATGCGCCGGCCCCTCGAAGTTGTCGACGCCCTGATCGAGGTCGCCGAAGAAGCGGGCGCGGGCGCCGCACTGGGCCACGCACTGGGGAAGCTCGCCCTGCGAGATACGCTGCTCGCACAGCGTGCATTTCTCCACGACGCGCTCTTCCTGATTGAGGTAGCGCACGCCGTACGGGCACGCCATCGCGCAGAACTGGCAGCCGATGCACTTCGACTTGTCGATTTGCACCGTGCCGTCGTCGCGGATGTGGGACGCTTCCGTGGGGCACACCTTCACGCATTCGGGGTTCTCGCAGTGCTGGCACTGGACGGGAAGGAAGTACATCTCGACGTCCGGGAACGTGCCCGAGCCGCCCTCGATGGGATGCGGGCCGACGCGCAGCGTCTTGATCCAGAACGATCCCACGTCGACGCCGTTGATGGCCTTGCACGCAACCGTGCACGCAAGGCAGCCGGTGCAACGGTTCAAGTCGGTAATGATCGCGTAGTTTGCCATGTGGTGAACCTCCTTCCTTTACTTCGATTTCGAATAAGCGCCCAGCGCGTCGCCGCCCACGCTGCCCACGGCAAGCTTGCCGCCGGAGAGCAGGTCGGGGCTTTGGACGCTCGGCTGGCAGCCGACCGCCGCCATGTTCGCGAACGTGAGCTCCACCTTGGAATCCTCCAGGCGCGGATCGTTCGCCAACCATTCCTTGAGGCGCGGATCGTTTGCGTTCGTGATGACCGGATTGCCTTGCGGGTCGCACGGAACCGGGTTGCCATGCGGCGAGTTCTCGGGCGTCGCGGGGTACACGAGCACCGGCACGCCGCGCAGCTGGGACGCGCCGCAAATCCAACACTGCGCGTACTTGTCCATCGTGCAGTTGATGTTCACCAGCTCGAAGCCGTGCGAAGCGGTGTCGATCTCGGGATACCACCAGGCGTGGTTCGCGTTGACCGTGCCCTCCTTGATGCCGTAGTACAAGTCCACGACCTCGCGGATGGCGCCCCACGGGCTGCGGATCCAAATCCACTGCCCCTGCTCCAACCCCAGGCGCGCTGCGTCGTTGGGGTTCATCTCCAAACGAGGGCTGGGCCACAGCTCGCGGCACCACGGCAGCTGGCGATGCTCGGAGTGGAAGTACACCGGCTGGCGGGAGCCCGTCGTCATGATGAACGCGCTGTCCGGATGCGCCGTCAGCGCCTCCTTGTACTCCTCCACCAGATGATCGCCCTGGTAGTTGTCGTTGATGTAGGCGTCCGACGTCTTGATCTGGTCGACCAGCGAGGCGTCGAAGTACTCGGGATTCGATACGCGCGAGTTCTTCGGCTCCACCCAGTGCGGGAACTTGTCGATGTCGGGGATGTTCGGATCCACCGTGTTCGTGCTGGCGAAGGTGGCCGCGCCGTCGGGGATGTACGTTTCGGCGATGGTGGACCACACCTCCACCTTGGCGGTGGGGGTCATGAAGCCGCACTTCTCGTCGATGGCCGCGTACAGGTTGTAGCCACCCTGCTGGCGACGGTAGCCCATCTCCCAACGGCGGTACGTGCCCCAACGCTCGGGGTGCCACTTGCGGCAGTCGAACCAGCCTTCTTCCTGGAACTTCGCCGCGTACTGCGGGAAGTCGGGGCCGTCGGGGAACTCCTCGGTCTTCCACCAGTCGGTGGCGTCCTTGAGCACGCGGTACTCCTGCTCCTCGTAACCGACGCTACCGCCCATCTGCACGAAGTCGCGGTAGTCCAGGTTGTTCCATTCGTCGTATTCGGGGTCGCGGTTGTTCCACACCACGCCCATGGCCTTGTACAGGCAGATGACGGCAACCGGGTCGTAGATGCAATCGCCCATCGGCTCCACGCAGCGCTGCCCGGCGCCGAAGATGCCGCCCGCGCCCTGCGACACGCGGCCCGTGTTCACTTCAAGCCAGTGCAGCACGGGGATCACGATGTCGGCGCAGCCGTTGTTCGGGCAGGACCACAGGTTGAAGTCCAGCCAGAAGTCCAGACGGGTGAGCGCCTCCCAAGCCTCCAGCAGGTTGGACTCGTTCATGAAGTCGCCCGACATGCACACGCCGCCGTGGATCTGGTACGGCGTGTCGATGCCGTTGATGGAGTCCCAGATGGCAGCGGAGTCGGCCCATCGGTTCCAGTAGCGCAGCAGCGGGAAGCGCTCGGCGGAAATCTGCTTCTCGTTGCTGTCGAACGACGTCTTGAGCGCCGGCCACGAGCGGCTGGGCTTGTAGGCGCCGCCCTTACGCTCGGCGATCCAGCGCGCCTCTTCGGCGGTGGGAACCTTGTTGCCGTAGCGCTCGGCCAAGGGCGATTTCTCGTCGATGAGGTACTGCACGAAGTTCTGGATCAGCGGGATCTGGTCTTCCACGGACAGGTCGCGCGGGGTGTTGCCCAGCTCCATGGTGCCCACGTCCAAGCCCCAGTCCTTCGGCTCATGGTCGGTCACCAGCATGTTGGCGCGGCCGCAGCAGCCGTCCACCTGGGCCTTCGACGAACCGCGGTTGCCGGCGGGCTCGTCGGAGTTGCCGGTGATGCAGGCGATCAGCTGCAGCGCGCGGGTGTTCTGCACCGCGTGGCCCGTCTGGTCGGGAGCAAGCTGGTAGTGGATGCCGCCGTTGCCGTGCAGCGGGTTCAGGCGCGTCGTGTAGATGCGCACGCCCTCCTCGATCTTGTCGACCGGCACCTCGGTGACCTCGGACACGTACTCCAGCGTGTACTGCTCCAGGCTGTCGGAGAACGCCTCCCACACCGTGTCGGCGCTGATGGTGGAGCCGTCCTTCAGCTTCACCTCCACGCCGCCGGGGAACAGCGCCGGGTTCTTGGGCAGCCCGGCCGGGTTCGAGCGCTTGCCGCCCTCGTTGCCCTCGTCCCAGTAGGCGTCGTACTGCACGTCGGCCGGATCGGCGAACTTGGAGGGGTCGGGCAGCCAGGCGTCCGCGATGATGGGCTTGTACGGATGCTCGATCCAGGTGCCCGTCGTCGGGATCTTGTGCTTCTCGCCCTCCCACTGGCAGGCCTCGGCATCCCAGTACGTAGGCTTGTTGTTGTTCTCGTCCCAGCAGATGAAGCGCTGGTAGCGGCCCTCGTAGTCCCAGTACTGGCCGATCCACTCGGGGTCGCAGTCGGCCTCGGTCAGGATGCGGCTCTCCATGTCGATGCCGCCGTTCATTTCCATGAACCAACCCTTCGCCGTGCGGCCGTCCTTCTCGGGGTTCCACAAGAACGGGGCGTTCGTCCAACGGCGCACGAACGCGTCGTCGTACGCCTCGTTGTCGAGGATCCACTTGAGCCAACCCAGCGACAGGCACAGGTCGGTGCCCACGCGCAGCGGCAGCCACACGTCGGCTTCCTTGCCCAGCGGCGTCATGCGGGGATCCACCAGGATGTGCTTGTAGGCGCGCTGCGAGCAGTCCACCACCGTACGGTTCGTGGAGTCGTAGTTCGAGTACTCCGACGCGGTGCCCCACTGCACGTACACCAGAGGGCCCTGCTCCACCTCCATCCACGGCGAGCCGATCTCGTCGGTGAGGATGCCGCCGAAGTGGCGCGGGCCCTTGCAGATCTCGTAGGCCAGGTGCGCGTTCGGCGTGGGGAAGATGGACTTCAGCGTGCCGTACGGCGGCTGCGCCCACACACGCGAGGTGCCGCCCATGGCGAAGTTGGCTTCCCCGCCGTACTTCTCCACGATCTCGTTGAACTTGGCACCCGCCTCGTCGAACGCCTCGGCAAGCGTGATGCGCACCCAACCGGGGTCGTCCTCGCCTTTGGGGTTCGTGCGCTTCATGCAGTAGCGCAGACGATCGGGATGGTACAGAGCCAGCATGGACGACTGCGACTTCGCGCAGCAGTGACCGCGGCTGTGAGCGTTGGACTCGTCGCCCTCGACTTTGATGACCTTGTTGTCCTGAACGGTCACCCACACGCCGCACTCCACCTTGCCGCACGCGCGGCAGCAGGAGCGGATGCGCTTGATCTCGCCCGCTGAGGCGTCTTCACCTTCGGCCAACGCCGTCGAAGGCGTTGCTGCGAAGCCCACCGTGGTTGCCGCGGCAGCCATGGCAGAGGCCTTCAAGAAGCTTCGACGACTCAGTGATAGGTTCGCCATGTGCCCCTCCTCTCTTCCTTTTCTCGCTTCGTTCATCTCTGCCGGAACCCGGCGCGACCATACGCCGGAACCGGTTTCCCCATTCTAGGAACGGAGCAAAAGCCCAAATCATAAGGGGTGGATGGATGAAACGCGCCGATATCATCCCCAAAGGATTATTTTGCTTTTCGCGCCCAACCTATACTTGATGGCAGCGAAGAGGTTGCCGTTCGCGCCCGTCATCCGAGCGTGCGGCAACGGGAAGAAACCTGTGAACGAAGGAGACTGCCATGGCACAACCGCGTCCGTCATTGACGCTGATCCTCGACCTCGACGAGCGCCTCGACAGCGAGGACGTGCGCCTGGAAATCGACCGCTGCTACTCGTACGTAGGGTCGACACTGGTGCGCACCCATCCCGCCTGCGACGGCGAGCCGCAGAACATCATGCGCTTCCTCGTGAAGCTGGGCACGCGCCGCTACCTGCGCGCCGAGGACGAGGGCGCCGACGAGCTGTGGAACGACGTTATGGAGCGCTGGTTCTACAACGAGCTGTACAAGGTGAGTAACAACATGCTGATCTACAACCGCCGCCAGCGCGAAGTGGGCAACCCCCAGCTGGTGTTCGACTGGATCGACGTGGAGCTGCAGAACGGCCAGCTGCATGCGCTGCTGCATTGCGACAACGTCAGCGGCATCCGACCCGAGACCAGCGAGCTTCTGACGCAGCTGCGCGCAGCGTACAACGAAGGCGCTCTGGGCGAAGACGTCGTGCGCGCCTACCTGCCCGCGCCCGCTTCATACGAGGAAAAGAAGGCCGCCGGGCTGGCGGCGAAGGCCGAGCGCGACGCGCAGAAGGCGGCGGAGCTGGCTGCGGCAGAAGAGGAGGCCCGGGCTGCGGCCGCGGCGGCCGAAGCCGCGGCAGAGGAGGCGTTTCTGGAGCTGCCGCGTTTGGCCGACGACGCCGCCTCCGAAGAAGAGGCCGAGCCAGCTCTTGAGCCGTTCGCCCTGGACGAGCCCGACTTCGAGGTCGACTACCGCTTGTGGCTGATCGAATACGCCGACGGCAGCACGCGCACGTTCGACTCGCACGCCGGAACCCTCGCGTAACCGAAAAGGAGCCTTACCATGATCGAAGCCATCGCCTCCTTCGACGGGCGCATCGCCAAGGTGCAAGGACCTGCGCGAAGCGGCAAGACCGAAGCGCTCGTTCGGCGTTGCGCCTGCCTCGTGCGCGGCGGCGCCGCCCCGGAAACCATCCTCGTGGAAACGTCGAGCGCCGCAGCGGCTCAGGCGTTCCGCCGTCGGCTTCGCCGCGCGCTCGGCCCCGACCTCCAGCACGCCGCCGACGACGTGCATGTGCGCACCGCGCTCGAAACGTGCGTCGCCGTGCTGGACGCGCCCGCCGCGCGCGCCGCCACCGGCCGCGTGCCGCGCCTGTTGAACGATGCGGAGTACAACTTCTTCCTGGAGGATATGAAGACGCTCGGCCAGCCCATCCGCCGTTTGCGCAAAATGCTCGATTTCTTCTATCGCCAGATGAGCGACCTCGAGCCGCGCGACTCCTGGCTCGCAGGCGGCGAAGAGGAAGCCGTGCTGTCCCACCTCGAGCGCGTGCTGGCCTCACGCGGCGCCATGCTGGCGCAGGAAGCGCCCAGCCTGTGCGCCGCGTACCTGCGCAGCGACGCGGGCGAGGGCGTGTGCGGCAGCTACGCCTACGTGCTGTGCGACGACTTCCAGAACATGAGCCGCGCCGAGCAGACGTGCCTGTGCCTGCTGGCCGACCGCCAGCTCATCGCGTGCGGCAACCCCAACCAGCAGCAGGCCGCGCGCGCGTCGTTCCCCTGCGCCGAGGGCTTCGTGCAGTTCGACGCTCGCCGCCGCGACGTAGCCGTGTTCACGCTGTCCGGAGCGCACGGCAACCCCGCCATCGCCGCGTTCGCCGACGGGCTTTGCGACCAGGGCGACATGGATCCCGCCTTCAAAGCGGGCATCGCGAGCGACGCGCAGACGTCGGACGGCATCATGGCCGTCAAGTGGTCGACGCCGGAAGACGAGCTGGACGGCATCACGAAGTACCTGCGCATTCTGCTCGACGGCGAAGAGGACCTGCACGAGAACCGCACGTGCGTGCTCGTGCCCAACAAGCGCTGGGCGCTCATGGCGCAGCAGGTGCTCAAGCAGCGCGGTTTCGCCGTGGCGCTGGCCGGAGCGTTCTCCCGTTTGGGCGGCGACCCGCGCGACAGCGCCCGCGCCCGCGCGCTCGTGGCGTACACGAAGCTCAACCTGCTGGCCGATCCGCGCGACATGACGGCTTGGCGCAGCTGGTGCGGCTTCGACAACTACCTCACGAACAGCGATGCATGGGGCGGCTTGCAGGCTTTCGCCGAAAAGCGCGAGCTCACGCTCTACGACGCGCTCGCCCTGGCCGACCAGCTGGAAGACGAACCGTTCCTGCGCGCGCACGCCCTGGTCGAGCGCTGGCGCGCGGGCCAGGAGCTTATCGCCGCGAACGCCGGGCGCAAGGGCTTCGGCCTGCTGCACGCCATCGGAGCCGACGATCTGCCCGAGTTCGAGGAGACGGCGCGCGCCCTCGTGGGCGACGAGGATGCGGCAGCGATGTTCGCCCTGCAGCGCACCAACGTCACCGATCCCGCGCTGCCCGACGATCCGCACGTGCTGCACGTGGCCTCCTACGGCGCCCTGTGCGGCATCGAATACGACAACATCTTCGCCATCGCCGCCGTGGACGGCTTCATGCCGCGGCGCGATGCGTTCGAGGTGATCAGCACCGAGGAAGACCGCGAGCGCATCATGAACGAAGAGCGCCGATTGTTCTGCAACAGCGTGTCGAAGGCCAGCAAACGCCTGGTCGTCTCCTATTTCAGCAAAGCGCCGCTCGAGCTTGCCGAGCGTGCCAAGATGCAGGTGGTGCGCGTGAAGGCCGAGGGCAACGGCCGCGTGGCCTCGGTGCGTCCCACCGCGTTTTTGGCCGAAGCGGGAAACGCCGCCCCCGTCACCACCGGCGGTCAAGCCCTCCTCGCCCAGCACGGGCTGAACTAGCCGCCAACGCGCCGCCGCCCAGCGGCGGCGCGAAGCTGCCTTCGTACCGGCGCTCCAGACCAAGAAGAGCCTTCCGACGCGCGGCTACGCAGGCTTTCCCTGCCGCATATCCTGCAGCAGCTCTTTCCGCAGCCGGTAGCGCTTCATCATCCAGCTCGCGTCGTTCGGCGGAAGGCGCTTTCCCGTCAGCTTCGCCACCGCACGCGCCGATTCGTCGAACTTCCGAGCATCGAAGAACTGGTCGGGCGTAATCGAGACCACCGTTACTCCCTGGGAAATCAGCGCGCTGCGACGAGCCGAATCCCGCGTCTCGGCCGCGTTGCCGCTGTGATGCTCGCCGCTGTCGTACTCGACGGCAACGTGCCGCTTTCGCCAATACAGGTCGCATTCGAAGCGTTCGCGCTGAACCAACCCCTTCGTCCGAACCTCGATGCACGCGTTGAGCTCGGGAAGGTCCAAGCCGTATCCGCCGATCATCCGCGACAAGCACAAGGCCATGACCAGGTTCGTCTCCATAGGAGATGCCGACGAGTCCGCAATGAAGCGCAGCGCTCGCAGCGCCTTGTTCGACCCGATGCAGCCGCGCGACTTCTCGACGAAGCGCCTGAGCGAGCGCACGTCGGTCAAAGGCGTGCGTTTCCGAAAACCTCGCTTGTCGCCATCGTACGCATATCGCGCGCACAGAAGGCAGCCGTACCGAACAAGCTCGACCAGCGACAGCTCCGTCGCCATCTCCACGAAGGACCGCTCGGGCGAGCTGATGTACAGCCCGTCGCGCAACCGGACGAAAGATCCAGCCGGAAAACCGGCACTCCACACGTGGCACACGGGGCTGCCCGTCCGCACGCGATCGTTTGCCTGAGCGACCACAACGTGCAGCGGTGCCCCAAACGCATCCAGCTCTCCATCCGTATCCCCCATACGAACGCCGCAGATCGGATGGGCGCGCGAGGGCGTGGGAACCGGCAGCGCATCGCTCACGCGCCAGTACTCGTAGGCAGATTGATATCCGATGAATACGCTCATGGTTGCAGCATACCGGGCGAGCGGACGAATGGCTAGCCGTCTTTTGGGTCCCCGAATCCCAAAACGGGAAAAAGAGCCCTCCGTGCAAGTTTTTCGACTTCGTGGCAAATACGGCAGAAGCCCACCTGGGGTTTTTCGTTCGAAGTTCCGACGAGCACCCCCGCTTCATTCGCTTTGGAACGAAAAAGCCTGATGAACGGCTTCCCCTTTCCAAGAGGTTTTGCCACGAAGTCGAAAAACTTGCACGGAGAGTCTAAAACGGAACCCGGGCCCGCAGACGATCTGCGGGCCCGGCGGGGGGGGGAGGCAACAACGAGAGATTTCGGCAACCTACTATGCGGCGACTTCCACACTGTCCAGCAGCTCGGCGAGGATGGACGCATCCTCCTCGGCGAAGCCCATGGCAAGCTGGGCCAACCCCTGGTAGAACAACGTGCGCGAGAACAGCCGCATGTCGTTGGTCAATAGCGGAAGCCAGTTCAGCAGGTGGTCGTGCAGGAAGGTCCGCTGAGTGCGCAACTGCCCCACGGCCTCGTCCTCGTCGCCTGCCGCCAGCGCCTCGGCCGCGCGCAGGCTCATGCGTTGCATGAACTCGAACTCCAGCGCCACGTGGTCCTCGCCCTCGTTCCATGCGCCACGCTTCAAACCGTTCTCGCGCAGCGTCTGCAGCACTTCGGCGCGCGCCTCCTGCATCATCAGGCGACGTTCGGAGGTGTACACGCTCTCGTACGGATAGGCGGCCGAGTACGCGTTCACCCCGTGACCGATGAACGTGCGCACGAAGTCGATGGCGAGCTCGGTGACGCTGTCGTCCCATGCGGTTTTCAGATAGTCGTACAGCAGATGGTACCCTTCGTCCACCTTCGCGTTGCCCGTAGCGGTGGGGAAGCGCATGGCTTGCAGCTCCCGCAAGGAGTCCGCGTCCACTTCCTCGCGGAACAAGTTTGCCAGCAGGCCGTACGTTCGAGCGCGCATGTTCATGAGCGCAACCAGGTCGACGGTTTCCTCAGACATGGTTCTCCTCCTTCTTCGCAGCGGCGGCTGCTTCCACCGAAGGCAGCATCGCACGTCCCAGATCGGTCAGACGCCACGCGTGCTCGCTCCATTCCAGCGCATCGGTGCGCTCCAGCATGTCGATGAAATGGCCGCCGAAACGCCGCGGGCTCTTCACCTCGTCGAACGTGTCCACCAGGTCTTCTATCTCGGGTTTCGTGCACGGACGCTCGTCGACGGCGCACATGACCGCGCGGTACACCTCCACGTAACGGCTGTCGCGATCGAGCACGATGTCGCGGAACGCAGAGCCCTGCGTCAGCCTCTCGTACAGCGCGCTTCCTTCTTCGGTTGTGCGCCACACAGGGTCGACGCGTTCTTTGATCTCGAGAAACGCAACGCCCTCCTCCATGTCCTCGTGCGGCTCGGCGGCTTCGGGCATCTCCAACGTCAAGGCGCCGGCACGTTCGAGCATGCGGCACAGCGTCATGGGCGCGTACACCGAGCGGTTGCTGGCCTGCGCCGCTTCCACGTGCTCGGCCACGCGGCTCGCCGCGCACCCGCCGCGGCACAACCCCATGATGCTCAGCAGCACGGGCCGGCGACCGGGGTTGTGATCCAGCAGCTCCAGCACGGCAGATTCCACGCCGCCTTGGCGCTTGGGGGTGTACACGGCTTCGCGCTGCATGCTCTGGGGCATGTTGCGCATGGTGGGATAGTCGACGGTATCAAGCGGGTTGTCGTCGTCCATGTCCTCCTGGTCGATCTCCAGATCGTCGGCCATCAGAGGATCGAACTCGTCGTCCAAGCCCAGCACGTCGTCGAACGATACGGTAGGCATCATTCCTCCTTCTTCTCTCTTCGCTGCGTTCGAGTATAGGGGCTGCGCGCGACGGCTCATCATCCTATAAGGCGTAATTACGCAGGGATTCGCACGCATCATACGCCGGGGCTGCGAAATCACCTTGACGCGCGCTTCGCCGGCTCCCTATAATCGGGGCGCGTTGCGAGAAGCGGGGCTTCTTGGGAAAGGAAGCTCCAATGGCCAACGTAGCTTGGGGCAAGAAGATTCTTGCCGTTGCGGTTCTGAGCTGCCTGTGCGCTTCGATCGCGGTTCCCGCCTACGCGTTCTACTACGTCCACGGCGAAGAGAACGTTGCTGCAACCAGCAAGGGCGTCATCGAGGTCACGTGCACGGTGGACGAAACCGCTCAGGGCGGAGGCGTGAAAACCTCGCTCATCATCGTTCCCGAAGGCAGCACCGCCGCTGCTTGCCTGAACGAGAGCGTGGTTTCCAGCAACAGTCAGAACGGCCTTGCGGCCATTCACGACTACAGCGTCTCCAGCTTGGCGGACGAGCTGTCCGGCAAGCAGTACACGTGCACGGTACACAAGGCCGACAGCCAGAAGCCGGGCACGCACACCGCGTTCGACGGAAGCGGCACCGAGGGCGAGAGCACGCCGCTCGAGCGCTTCGACAGCGTGGTGTTCACGGTGGCGTAAGCCGCCGAGCGGGGGTCCGGACGACCAGCCGGGCCCCCGCGCACCTCCCGCTCCGGCTCGGCGAGCGTCCCGTTATTCTTCGCAAGCCGGCCCGATGCAGCACCGCGACGCCTCAGCATGCCCTCGAAAGCAGGCGGGCGCCCTTCCGAACATCATCCTCAGAGGATTATTTTTCTATTACCCCAGATCAAACGTTTGCGCATCGAGCGCAAAACCCTGATCGACTCGCTCACCTCGCTAGAAAAAACAACCTCTGCACGGTATGATGATGCCCAGGGAATCAAGGAGGGGGCTTCATGGGGATTCGCGTTCCTCGCATCACCGTCAACGCCGACTTCGGCGACGACACCGCGTTCGGCGACCTGAGCTTGCTCTCGGTGGGCTACGGACTGCACCAGGCTTGGGTGTACGCCGTCATGTTCGGAACGCCCACCATCTTCGGCACGCAAACCTACGTCACCGGCATGTACGGCAGCCACGCGTCGCTGCCGTTCCTCGTCTCCATCGTCGTGTTCGGGCTGTGCCTGTTGTTCGCCGGCATCACCGATCAACGGCTGTTGAGGACGTACATCTCGAAGAAGACGCTCGCGGCGGGCGCGGCGCTCATGTCGGCCGGAACGTTGCTGCTGCTTGCGACGCCCGTGATCAGCGGCCCGGCGCTGGAAGCGGTGTCGGGCGTCATGACGGGCATCGGCTCCGCCATCCTGATTCTGTTCTGGGGCGTCGCGTTCGCGCGCTGCGACAGCGCTTCCATCGTGCTGAACTCGTCCATCGCCATCTCCATCGCCATCGGGGTGTACGCCATCGGCCTGCATTACGGGCCGTTCCCCATCGCCGGCATCCTCGCGGGCATCATCCCGCTGCTGGAGCTCGCCATCCTCTGGAACAAAACGCCGGCGCCGTATTCCGAGCGCAACGAGGTTCCCATCTTCAAACCGCTTCCGGTGAACCATGCCAAGTTCTTCCTGCGCTTCGGCATTCCCGTGTTCGTGTTCGGCGTGGCGTTGGGCACGCTGCGGCAAACGTCCATCCAGTACATCGTGCCCGCCTCGAACGTAGGCGACCAGATCGCCATGCTGCTGGCCGCCGGATTCGCCTCCGTAGTCATCCTCGTGACCATCGTGGCCCTTGGAGGCGGTGACAAATGGAGCCGGTACTTCCGCCCGCTCGTCCCCTTCATCGCCGTCACGCTGTTCTTCCTGCCGCTTTCCGAAATGAGCGACAACACGTTCGCCACCATGTTCTTGGTGATGGGCTACCTGTGCTTCGAGGCGCTGATGTGGATATTCTTCGGCGAGCTGGCGCAGCGCTTCCGCTTGTCGCCCATCTACGTGTTCGGCCTGGGACGCGGCATGTTGGCGCTGGCGGGGCTGGCGGGTTCGCTGTTTCCCATCGTGGCGGCGAACTGGGTGCATCTGCTTCCGTTCGGCGAACAGGGCGTCATCGTCATCGTGCTGCTGATTATGGTGGTGGCATACGCGCTGCTGCCGCGCGAGCGCGAGATCGAGGCCATCGTCGCACCGTGTCCGCTGGTGAAAGCCGTGTCGTTGGAACTGAGCGACCGCGTGCGCCCGCTAGGGCATGCGGCAGCGGCCGGCGAGGGAGCCGCCGCGCCTGCGCAACCCGAAAGCGCGACGGTAGCGACCAACGCGCCCGCACCCGACGCCGAGATCGCGCCCGCACCCGAACCGGCCGCGCGGCGCGCCCCTTCGCTGCTGGAACTCAGCAGCGCGCGACGAGCAGACGAGAGCGAAGAGCGAAAAGGAGGCGGCCGCTTCCGCGCGAAGTGCGAGACAGTGGCCAACACCTACCTGCTTTCCCGGCGCGAGACGGAGATCATGTTCTTCCTGGCGAAGGGGCACAACGCCGCATACATCCAGGAAAAGCTCTACATTTCGGAAGGCACCGCGAAAACCCACATCCGCCACGTCTACAAGAAGACGAACGTCCACAGCCAGCAGGAGCTCATGCGCCTCGTCGAGCTTGCGGATCCCACCGAATAGCGAGCTTGCCCCTCGCCGATTGCAGCGCGCAGCCTCCGCGGCCGCTCGCAAATCCCGCGTTCCATGCACGACCTGGGTCACGCTCCGCAGGCGCGTTCTCACGATCCCGACACGCTCGCGCGGTTGCACGGCGTTCCGCCCCTCGCCGCCGTGTAGTTCGCGACGCAAGTTTCGCCTCACCCTAGCTCCCACTGAAACGCCAGGCGCCTTCGCGCTCTCACAGCTGCACGACATCCCTTACAGCTACGTCGTGAACACAAGCAGGAAACGGTTTTCGAGGGCGCTTCTGCAAATTTTTCGACCTTGTGGCAACGCCCCCAATTCACGAGATGTTCCGACCAGGCTTTTCTCCGCGCCTCAAAAGCGCGCGCACTACCGTGACGAATCAGCGAACACCTCGACCAGGGAAAACGCTTGCCGCGCGTGCCACGAAGTCGAAAAACTTACAAGCACGGGTCGTATTTCCGTTTCGGGTACGCAACCGACCGTCGGCGCGCGACCACGAGGGCGAAACACAAGCCCGCACCACGGCGCAACGAGCGCGCGAACTCGTCCGCTTCTTCGCGCAGCCCCCGTTTCCCTATCGTCAGCGCCTTCGAGCTGTTCCCGCTTCCCTATCGTCCACGCCCTCGCTTAACTCCCGCTTCTCAGTCACCCGCACTCTCGCGTAACTCCCGCTTCCAATCGTCCACGCCCTCGCGCAAGCCCCGCTTCACAATAATGACGATTGCGTAAAGGATGGGGCGCGGGCAGGGGGTTTATGGCAAGATGGAACATTGCATAGTCATATGCAGGGACACACGAAGTAACCTGGTTGCGTTTGGGCACGCGATCGCGCGGAACACGCCAGCGCGGCGTTGCCTCCCGTGCGCGAACCCGGCATCCGCCGAGGTTCGAGCCACGCACCATTAAAGGAGATGCAATGGGCTTTCTTTCGAGATTCGAAGGCAGGATGGAAGACACGTTCGAGGGCGCTGCCGACAAGATGTTCGACGCTCCCATCTCGCCGGTCCAGATAGCGAAAAAGGCCGAGAAGCAGATGCGCCGCGAGAAGATGGTTGGCGCCGGCAAGCAGTACGCCCCCACGCTGTACACCGTGCTAGTGAACCCGGACGACGACCGCCGCCTGATGGGTTACTACCCCACGTTGGCGGGCGAGACGGAAACGTACCTGACTGCGAAGGCCTCCGAACAGGGCCTCGTGATGGACGGCCAGCCGCTCGTGCGCTTCATCGTGGACGAGGACCTGAAGCACGGCAAGTTCGACATCATCGCCGAAGCGGTGGCCGCTCCCATCATCGCACAGCTGCGCGCCGAGGAGATGCATCGTTACGGCCTGGCCGCCGCTCCCGCGCCCGGCGGGTACGGCGCCCCCGCGCAGCCCTACCCCGCGCAGCGCCCTCAGGCGCCGGCTCCGCAGCAGTACGGCGGATACAACCAGGACTACGCCGCCCCGGCTCCCGCGCCCGCCCCGTACGGCGGCTACGACCAGTACGATCCCCAAAGCCAGTACGAGCCCGCGCCCATGAACGTGGACGCGTACGGCCAGCCCCAGCAGCTCCCCTACGTGCCGGAAGACGAGATCGACCGATCCATCGACTACGGCGAGTACACCTTCGACAGCCGCGACTTCGACGAGCAGCGCGACAGCATCCAGCCTCTCGACCGTCCCGAAGCCGTGGATCCGTTCGCCATCGGCGCAGCCGCAGCCGGTGCGGGAGTCGCCGCCGGCGCCGTTGCCGGAGCGGGTATGGGCGCCGCGACGTCGCAGCCCTACCCCGCCCCGCAGCCGCAACCGCAGGCCCAGCCGCGCATGGCCGCCGAAACCGTCGTGTTCGCCGGCGGGCAGCAAGCGGCGACCCCCATGCCCGCGCAGGCCGCGGTGCGCGCCCGCCTCATCGACACCACGAACAACCGCGCGTACGACCTGGCGTCGGCGCGCCTGCTCATCGGCCGCGAGTCGAAGAACGACATTGCCGTGCACGACGTGAACGCATCGCGCACGCACGCCGAGCTGCGCTTCGAACCGCAAGGCGTATGGACTATCACCGACCTCGGCTCCACGAACGGCACCCTGGTGAACGGCCGCGAGGTTGCCACCCAGCCGCTCTCCGAAGGCGACCGCATCACTATCGGCATGACGAACTTCATGTTCACCCAAGCCTGAGCGGAAACGGAAGGATAACCCGTGATCGACGTCGTACTTCTTATCGTACGCCTCCTGTTCGTCGCGCTACTGTACCTGTTCCTGTTCGCAATTATGAAAACGGGCATCGGGCTGGTGCGCGGCCAGCGCAAGAAGGAACGCACCTGGAACCTCTCGGTGGAGAAGGGGCCGAAGGAGCTGCGCGGCGTATCCATCGTCGTTCGCGGGCCCGTCATCGTGGGCCGCAGCCCCGGAGCCGACATCGTGGTGGGTGCCGGATACGTGTCCGGCCGCCATGCGCGTTTCCAGCTTATGGGGCAGAACCTGTTCGTTGAGGACCTGGGATCCACGAACGGCACGGGCGTGAACGGCCAGCCCATCACCGAGCCTACCGCTCTTCGGAACAACGACGTCGTGAACGTGGGCGACGTGGCCATTCGCGTGAGGTTCGCCTAATGGCCGCCGATCGTTCGTACAAATCCACTCCGCGCACCCGCAAGGGGGCGCTCACCTCGTTCGGCAGCCGCACCGACATCGGCTGCCTTCGCGATCACAACGAGGACAGCCTCGTGGTCACGCCGCCCCTGTTCGCCGTCGCCGACGGCATGGGCGGCCACGCCGCAGGCGAAGTGGCGTCCGAGATAGCCGTGCGCGTGCTGTCCGAACTTGCCCCCGAACATCCTGACGGGGAAGCGCTCGGCCGCGCCATCGAGGAGGCGAACCGCGCCGTCATCCAAGCAGCGCGCGAAGGGCGCGGCCGCCAAGGCATGGGAACCACCATGACCGCGGCCATGCTGGAAGGCGAGCGACTGGTCATCGCCCAGGTAGGCGACTCGCGCGCGTACCTGCTGCACCAGGGCAAGCTCCAGCAGCTCACGCGCGACCACAGCCTGATGGCCGACATGATCGAGGCCGGGCAGCTCACGCCCGAAGAGGCGCGCACGCATCCGCAGCGTTCGGTGATCACGCGCGCGCTGGGCAGCGACGCGCACCTCCACCCCGACATCTACGAGATCAACGTCGAAACCGGCGACCGCCTGCTCATCTGCTCCGACGGCCTGTCGGGCATGATCTTCGACGACCAGATCGAGAATACCCTGCGCCGCGTGCAAGACCCGCAGCGCTGCGCGTCGCAGCTGGTGAACGAGGCTATCGCGGCGGGCGGCCACGACAACGTCACCGTCATCGTGGCCGACGTGACCGGCTACGCCGAAGTGCGCCGTAAGAAGCTTGCGCGCAAGACCAAGCTGTCCATTGCGCTGGTGCTGGTGCTGTTCGCGGCCATCGTCGCCGGAGCCGCCTGGGGCACGCAAACCTACCTGAACACCGCCGCTTATCTGGCAAACGACAACGGCAAGGTGGCCGTTTATCGGGGGGTTCCCGGCTCGGTGCTGGGGCTGTCGTTCTCGCACCTGGAACGCACCACCGACGTGACGGTGGCCGATCTGCAACCAGGCGTGGCTAACCGGCTGAACGAGGGCATTCGCGTGGACGACATGGAAGCGGCCGATGCTCTCGTGAAGGAGTACGAGGACGAGATCGCCGCACGCTCCAAGAACCAGGCGGAAGGCGGCAACGCCGAAAGCGGCCGAAACGCGGACGCGAAGGATGCGTCGGACGCTAAGAACGGCGGTGCCGCGTGACGCGCCGCAATGTAGAACTCGTCCTGCTGCTGGTGGCGGCGCCCGTGGTGGCGCTGCTGTTCGCCATGATCGCCATCAACCAGGGGCAATCGCTCGACATGACCACCCTCGGCGTGCCGGCGGCCATCTTCGTGGCCTTCGTCATCGCGCACCTCGCCGTGCGCAAGTTCGCCGCCAACGCCGACCCGGCCCTGCTGCCCCTCTCGTTCGCGCTGTCCGGAATCGGCATCGCGTTCGTCACCAGCCTGGCGCCCAACCTGGCCGTCGGCCAGGTGATGTGGTTGTTCGTGGGCGTAGCGTGCATGGTGCTGGTGCTGGTGTTCGTGCGCAACCTCGACAAGGTGGCGAACTACAAGTACACGCTCATGATCGTGGGCTTCCTGCTGCTGCTGTCGCCGCTGGTTCCGGGCCTCGGCCAGGAGATTTACGGCAGCCGCATCTGGCTGCATATCGGCAGCTACTCCTTCCAACCGGGCGAGATCGCCAAGATCGTGATCGTGCTGTTCCTGGCGGGCTACCTCGCGCAGAACCGCGAGATGCTGTCGGTGTTCACCTGGCGCGTGGGCCCGTTCAGGCTTCCCGACATCCGAACGTTGCTGCCGCTGCTGCTGATGTGGGGCATCGCGCTGGTCATCGTCGTGTTCGAGAAGGATCTGGGCAGCGCGCTCGTGTTCTTCTTCGTGTTCCTGGTCATGCTGTACGTGGCTACGGGAAAGAAGTTCTACCTGGTCATCGGTTTGGGTCTCATCGCCATCGGCGGCATCGGCGCGTTCATGGCCTTCGGCCACGTGCAGGTGCGCGTGAACACCTGGCTCGACCCCTTCGCCGATGCGCAGAACACGGGCTACCAGCTG
Organism: Eggerthella sp. BIOML-A1; assembly: GCF_009875595.1. Classification (NCBI taxonomy): domain Bacteria; kingdom Bacillati; phylum Actinomycetota; class Coriobacteriia; order Eggerthellales; family Eggerthellaceae; genus Eggerthella; species Eggerthella sp. BIOML-A1. The sequence continues at coordinate 243,099 of NZ_WWRZ01000001.1, forward strand.
ACGCAGGCCATCTACTCCATCGCCGACGGCGACTTGTTCGGCGTCGGCATCGGGCGCGGCCTGGCCGAACAGATCCCCGTCGTTGAGAGCGACTTCATCTTCGCGGCCATCGCAGAAGAGATCGGCCTTCTGGGCGCGGCCGGCGTGCTGCTGCTGTTCCTGTGCTTCGCCGTGCGCGGCTTCGTGACGGCGGCGCGCGCGAAGAGCGACGTCAGCTCGTTTGTGGCCGTGGGTCTCACGTCCATGATCGTGCTGCAGGCGTTCATCATCGTAGGCGGCGTGACCAGGCTCATCCCGCTGACGGGTCTTACCCTGCCCTTCATCAGCCAGGGCGGCTCGTCGCTTTTGGCCAGCTTCATCATCGTAGGCTTCCTGCTGCGCTGCGGCGACGAGGGCACGGGCGTGGGTCAGGAGATGGCCAGCGCCACCACCTCGCTGCACGCCAACAGCGTACTGGGCCGCGTGTCGCTGGGCAAGCGCCTGAACCACAGCATGCTCTTGTGCTCCGCCCTGTTCGCGCTGCTGGTAGCGAACCTCACGCTCATCATGGTGGTGCAGGCCGACTATTACCAGAACATGCCGGGAAACAACCATACGCTTGCGAAAGAAGCGCGCTCGGAGCGCGGCACCATCGCCACGTACGACGGCGTGGTGTTAGCGCGCAGCGTGAAGGAGGAAGACGGCACCTACGAGCGAGAGTACCCGGCGGGCGACTTGGCCAGCCACGTGGTAGGCTACTCGTCGCCTCAGTTCGGCAACTCCGGCATCGAGAAGGCGTACAACGACACGCTGAAAGGCGAAGAGAACTTCGCATCGTGGACCGACGTGCTGAACTCGTTCGCCGGCATCGGCACCGCGGGAAACGACGTGACGCTCACCCTCAACTCGAAGATCCAGCAAGCCGCGCAGGATGCGCTTGCCGGACGCAAGGGCGCGTGCGTGGTGATGGATCCCGACACAGGCGCCATCCTGGCCATGGCCTCGGCTCCCACATACAACGCGGCCGACTTCGCGGCGGTCATCGAGCAGGCGAACGCGAACCCTGACGACAGCACCCTCGTCGATCGCGCGGCAGGATCGCTGTACGCACCGGGCTCCACGTTCAAGATCGTCACGCTGGCCACCGCGCTCGAGGACGACGTGGCCGACGAGGACACGGTGTTCTCCTCGCCCGGCACCATGGAGATCGGCAACGCAACCGTCTCTAACTTCAACAAAGCGAACTACGGCAGCCTCACCTTGGCCCAAGCAACCGAGCTTTCGTCGAACACGGTGTTCGGCCAGCTAGGCGTAGAGATGGGCGCTGACAAGCTGGTCGCCGGAGCCGAGAGCTTCGGCTTCAACAAGGAGATCGACTTCCCGCTGTACACGCCCGAATCACTCATGCCCTCGGCCGAGGACCTGCAAAAGAGTCCCTGGGAGCTGGCATGGGCAGCCGCCGGCGAGCCGGTGGGAGACACCACGCGCCCCGGCCGCGAGAGCCCGGCCGGCCCCCAGGCCACCGTGCTCGAGATGGCCATGGTGGGCACAGCCATCGCCAACGACGGCGTCATCATGCAGCCCTACCTCGTCGACAGCGTGAACAACGCCAACGGCGAACGCAGCTTCTCGGCCTCTCCGACGAAACTGATGCAAGCCGTCAGCAAGACCACGGCCGGACGCGTGCGCGACGTGCTGCTGGGCGTCGTGCAGAACGGCATCGGCACCGCGGCCGCCATCCCCGGCATCGACGTAGCCGGCAAAACCGGCACCGCCGAGAAGGAGAACGGCAACGACAGCTGGTTCGTGGGCATGGCGCCGGCCGAGGATCCGCGCGTCGTGGTGGCCATCGTCATCGAGGACGGCGAAGAGGGAGTGGGAACCGCTAAAGCGCAGAATGTATTGAAAACAGCTTTGGAAGTTCAGGGACTTTTGTAGATAAGGTATGCTGATGGCCCGTATACTGTCTGGAAGAAGTATACAGCCCAGCATGTAACCTAAAGGAGCTAAAACGTGACCGGAAACATGATAGGCAGGGTATTCAACAACCGCTACCAGATAACCGAGCGCATCGGCATCGGCGGTATGGCAGAGGTGTACCGGGCGCAGGACAACGTGCTTGGCCGTCTGGTCGCCGTGAAGGTCATGCTGCCCCAATACGCCGCCGACCCGAACTTCACGCAGCGCTTCAAGCAGGAAGCCGCCGCTGCAGCCAACCTCCAGAGCCCCTACATCGTGAACGTGTACGATTGGGGTCAGGACGAGGGCACCTATTACATCGTCATGGAGTTCGTGCGCGGGTCCGACCTTAAAACCGCCATCATCGAGCGCGGCGCCATCAACCAGCGCAAAGTCGCCGAGATCGGCTCGCAGGTATGCCAGGCGCTTTCCGTGGCGCACGGACTGGACATCATCCACCGCGACATCAAGCCGCAGAACATCATGGTGCAGCCCGACGGCAACGTGAAGGTCATGGACTTCGGCATCGCGCGCGCGAAGAATTCCGTCATGACCCAAACCTCCTCGGTGCTGGGCACGGCTCACTACATCTCCCCCGAGCAGGCGCAGGGCAAGGACCTCACCGCCACCAGCGACATCTACTCGCTGGGCATCGTGCTGTACGAGTCGGCCACGGGACGCTTGCCGTTCGACGGACCCGATGCCGTGAGCGTGGCCATGAAGCAGGTCAACGACCTGCCCGTGCCGCCGCGCGAGATCAACCCCGATATCGATCCCGCGCTCGAGGCCATCATCATGAAGGCCATCGCGAAGAACCCGGCCGACCGCTTCGCCACCGCGAAGGACATGCGCCTCGCGCTGAACGACTACCTGGCCGGACGGCCCGTCAACCTGGGCGAAGGCTTCACCAGCGCCGAGACCGTGGTCATGGGCGGCGTGGTGCCCCCCGTCGGCGTGGCCGACGGCACGGCCGTCATGCCCGCGATGGGCGGCGTCAGCCCCGCATCCCCCACCGCGGCGCAGCGCTCCTACAACGCGAACAACACCAGCGGGAAGAAGAACAACAAGAAGACCATCGCCATCGTCATCGGCATCATCGCGGCTCTTGCCGTGGTAGGCGGCATCGCGTTCGCCCTCATGTCGGGCAGCGGGAACGACAAAGACAAGGTCGCCGTTCCCAGCGTGGTAGGCCAGACGGTGGATCAGGCCACAGCCGCCATCGAAGGAGCCGGTTTCGAGCTGGGGAAGGTGGAGGAGTCGTTCGACGACAAGGTCGAATCCGGCAAGGTGATCAGCCAGGATCCGAAGGGCGACAGCAAGCAGGCCAAGGGCACTAAGATCAACCTCACCGTGTCGAAGGGCGTGCAAGAGATCACCGTGCCCGATCTGACGGGCATGACTGCCGATCAAGCGCAGAAAGCGCTCACGGCCAGCGGGCTGAAGTACGCAAAGGGAGCCGCCGAGTACTCCGACACCGTCGAGAAAGACCACGTGGCGCGCCAGGACATCGCAGCAGGCGAGAACGTAGCCAAGGACACCGTGGTCACGTACTACCTGTCGCTAGGCTCCGAAGGCATCGAGGTTCCCAACGTGGTGGGCATGTCGCGCGGAAACGCCGTGACCACGCTGAATAACGCAGGCCTGATCGTGGATACCGACAACTACACCTACGAGGCCAGCGACCAGCCGGAAGGCACGGTGCTCGCCCAAACACCCGCAGCAGGCTCGAAGCTGCAAAAGGACGGCTTGGTGGCGCTAACGCTGAGCAAGGGGCCCGAGAAGAAGACGTTCTCCGTCGCGGTCAACGCGAATGGAGGCGGCAAGATCTCGGCCAGCGCTTCGTCGGTAACCGAGGGCGACAGCGTCACCATCACCATCACGCCCGATAGCGGCTACGAAGTAGCATCGGCCAGCGGCTTGGACGACGTGCCGAAGTCAGGCGGCACCTTCACCATCTCGAATGTGAAGGCGAACGTCAACGTGAACGTGACCTTCCAGGCAGTTACGCCATCCCCCACGCCGGATCCCAAGCCAACCGACGACACCAACAAGAACTAGGAATCTCCGCGATGCGTCTTCGGGCGCATCGCTTTTTTTATGCGTCCTGCAAGGCGTCCTGCAAGCTCGGGGCAAGCCGGACGATTAATGCTACAATATCAAACGCGCCTCCGTAGCTCAGGGGACAGAGCACCGCTCTCCTAAAGCGGGTGCCGCGCGTTCGAATCGCGCCGGGGGCACCATCTGATCGCAAAACGGCGCCTCTCGGGCGCCGTTTCTTCTTGCAAGCCGGAAGCGCGTTCCGCCCTCCTCCTACTGGTACTCGCGCAGAGCCCCTTCCTTCAATACGAGGATCACGCAGGTTCCCTTGCCGAGCTCGCTTTCCACTTCCATATGCGTACCGGGACCGAAGTAGCCGCAGATTCGATCGTGCACGTTCTTCACCGCGATGCCGAGGCCGAGCGACGATTCGGGATGAAGAATGTTGCAGCGCGCCTCTTCGGTCATACCCACGCCGTTGTCGCACACGCGCACAATCACGTCGTTGCCCGTGACCTCGCCCGTCACCTCGATAGTCAACTTCCCCTCGCTCGGCATGGCGTGGCGTACAGCGTTCTCCACGAGCGGTTGCAGCAAAAAAGGCGGCACCAGCATGTCTTCCACACGAGGATCGATCCGCATCTCCATCTCCACGCGGTCGGCACCGAAACGCGCCACTTCGAACGTGAAGTACCGCTTCGTTTGCTCCATCTCACGCGCGAACACGATCAGATCGGCGGAGTCTTCAAGCGTTCGGCGATAGAACACGGCGAATTCGCGCAGCAACTTGCGCGCCGTTTCGGGGTCGGTGCGAATGAGTGAGGCGATGGTGTTGATGGTATTGAACAAGAAGTGCGGATTGATCTGGCTTTGGAGCATCTTCAGCTCCATGCGCGTGGCCAACTGCGTCTGCTCTTCCAGCGCCGATGCCGCCATCTGCGTGGACAGCAGTTTGCCGAACCCTTCGGCGATGGACTTCTGCGTCTCGCTGATGTGCTTCGCTCGGCGATAGTAGAACTTGAGCGTGCCCTCGACGTTGCGGCCTACGGCAAGCGGCACGATGATGGCCGCCTTGATATTCGACGACTCGCTGGGGAAGCCGATATCTTCGGGCGTGAACAGGATGCGCAACTTGCCGTCGGCGAGCGTGGCATGGGTCGCGTGGGTGCGGATGATGCTGCCCGGCAGGTTCTGAGCTTCCTCGAAGCCTGCGTATCCCAAAATCTGCTTTTTGTCGGTGATAGCCACGGCGATAGCCGCGGTGGACGGCAGCAGCAACCCGCAGATCTTCTGCGCGGCCTTGTAATCCATGCCGTCGTTCATGCAGGTCAGCGTTTGGCTAGCCAGCTTCAACATGGAGTCAGACTGACGAGCGCGCACCGAATCGGGATCCATGATGAGACGGATGACCACCACTATGGACAGCGTGAACACCACGCCTGCGCATACCATGATTGCCACATTGCGATACGGCACCGCGATGGACCACAGCAACACAAGACCCGAAAGCGCCGTCACCGTGAACATGAACATCTCGAGCGTGAAGAAGCGCGGCAGCGCCGATTTCGACTCCCTGGTCTCTTCCTGCATGGTACCTCCCCGCGTTGCTCAACCCTGCCCAAGCAGCGCGCTTGAGCCCATCAGCCCAGTATACCGAATTCGTTGAGAACAAGTATGACGGCGGCCACAATCAGGAAGAAGCCGAAGACGAAGCGCAATGCGAGCTCGGGAACCACCCGCACAAGACGCGCGCCGATGACCGCGCCGGGAATAGAGCCCACGGCGATGGCAATGCCCGCCGCGTAATTGATGTTTCCCAGCAACGCCTGCTCGACGACGCCGGGAATGGCGAGGATCATCACGGCGATCAGCGACGTGCCGGACGCCTGGCGCATCTCGATGCCGATAAGAGACAGCATGAGGGGCACCATGATGAACCCGCCGCCCACGCCGACGTAGCCGGATGCCACGCCCGCGCCCAGGCCGATCCCTGCGCCGATGAGCAGCTGCTTGCGCGTGAGTTTGCGCGGCGCAGGGTCGACGGCAGCGCCAGCCTGCGCGCTCACCTTCGTCGGATCGTCAATCGCGTCGTCGTTCGCCGCAGCGTCGCCTACACGCTCGATGGCGGCTTCGTCCGGCTCGATCGTGCTGCTCGACGCTGCATGCTGTTGCGTGCGGTTCTGCGAGCGCATCTTGAAGGCCTTGCCCAGCATTTTCACCGCCGACCAGCCGATGATGAGCGCCGCAGCCACCATAATCATCCAGGCGGGCGAAATCTGCGCAAGCCACACGCCCAAAGGCGAGGTGAGCGCTCCGCCGAGGCCTGCCGCCACGCCAAGCGACACGATGCACGTTTTATGGCGTATATGGGATGCCGCGCCCGATATGGACGTGGGAATAATGGCGAACAGCGACGTGGCCGTGGAAACGACGGGGCTCATGCCGAACGCCAAACGGAAGATGGGAACCATGACCGTGCCGCCTCCGATGCCCAGCAATCCGGACAAAATTCCGATAGCCACGCCGGCAATAGCCGGCAGCACGAACATAGCGAGCACATCCATAGTTTGACGCCCGATCCTTTCCCGATCTCTCAACACGCGAGCCGCTCAACTGCACGCCATCGTACAGCTTAGACTGCGCCCCGTGGAGGCTCCGTCATGCAAACGTTGCCGAGCGTGCTTATTTATTCCGCGACGTTCAGGCGAATCTCGCTCGTCACACCCGGATCGATGCCGGCCGCCGCGATGGCCGCCTGCGCCGAAGCAAGTCGATCGGCTCCGTTGCCGGCGCTGGCCTGGCGCTGCGCGGCCGACTGCATAAGCGCCGTACGCAGGATCTGATCGTTCTCCATGCGCGCCATCAGCTCCGGCCACACGAACTGGAACTCGAAGTACTTCGAGCAGTTGCGCTGGGCATACGTCGTCGCTTCGCCGGTGGCCGCCTTCGCCGCTTTCCGGTACGCCTTCTTGTCGGGGCGCGCCAAGCTCCTCAGAAAGGCGGTCAAACGAATGCGCTTCGTGATGCCTGGCTCAAGGAACGGGCCCGGATACGGCTCCAGCGAAGACGGCTTCACCTGCAAAAGGTCGATCTGCGTGCGGCTGTACTCCATCTTCCGGTATTCGTAGAGCCATCGGAAGATATCCTGACGGAAGCGCGTGCCCTCGCTCTCGGTTTCGGGAGGAAGGTGGCGCAGGCTCCACTGATTGTCGAACCAGATGTCCGAACCGTACATACGCAGGTCAAGCATGTAATCGAGATCTTCGCCGCGCGCGATCCAAGGATCGAACGACAGACGCTTGAACGCCTCTTTATGCAAAGCAAGGCAGCCGCCGCACGTATGGTTCGATCGGGAAAGACGAGGGCCGCGCATGGCCTTCGAGATCCATTTGTTGAAGGCCTTTCCCTGCTGCCAGAAATGGTTGTACCACTTGTCCTGGCTCTTCGACAGGTAGGAGCCTTCGGAATTGAAGTAGAAGCCGGTCTTGGCCAGGATGGGAATGCCCTTCTTCGTGAGCTTGCCCAGGCCGTACATGGCCTTCTGCAGGAAGTCGGCGTCATCCACCACTTCGTCGTCGTCGAGGAACACCACCGAGTCGAAGCCCAGCACGTCGGCCATCACCAGACCCAGGTTGCGCACCGCACCGTAGCCGGACAGGCCGATCTCCTTCTGCAGCTTGCCCAAACCCAGCTGCTCCATGCGCTGCTGGATAAGTGCCAGCTCGGGAGCGCCGATGACCACGGTGTTCAGCGAGGGAAAGCGCGAGACAACGCTTTGAACCTTCTCGGCCGCCTGGTTCTCGATCGACGGCTCGCTGACCACGAGCACGATGATCTGGCCGGCGCCGCGCACCTTCTGCAACGACGCAAGCAAACGCGGGAGCTCGCCGGGTTGCGAGATGGGAGTCGCGTGATCGTAGGTCGTGAGCACGCTGCCGCCTTCTTTGCGGCGACGCGCGGACACGAAAGTGGGGATCACAATAACGGGGTTCATGCACGTCCTTCACTCGGGTACAACTGCGAGGGCTCGGCCCAACCCCATATTGTAGCGATATACGCCCCGCAGCCTTGTCAATTCATCGAATCAGTGAAGGCGAGCTATTTGGTCATATATTAAAAGAAAGCAGGCGCGGCTCACGCGTTCCGCGCCTGCTTTCCCGCTAGCGGGCTACTGCCTTCTTCACCACGTCGAAGCGCTTGAGCGCGGAGAGCAGCGGAAGCCCCAACACGTAGATGACCAGGGCTTCGCCGAGACCGGTGGCCACCACGCCGAACAGGTACATGGGCAGGTACAGCCCGTCGAGCGCGATAGACGTGAACGGGATGGTGTAGTAGCCCAGGCCTTGCAGCAGAAGGGGTAGATACGCAGGCACGATGAGCGCGTTCGCGATCACGGGGCCCAGCAGCGCCAGCTTCGGACGCTCGCGCATTTTCCAACACCACAGCGCGCCAAGGAACGTGGCCAGGCTGCCGAACACCACGTCCAGCATGCCCAGCGCCCCCGTTCCGTTGATGGCGAGCGCCATAAGGTTCGCGATGATGCACCCGACAGTGAGGCCGGGCACGGCCGCCGGCGTAAGCACTGCCAGCACGCACACCGCCTCGGAGATGCGGAACTGCACCGGCCCCCAAGCCAGTCCTTGCAGCGCCAAAAGCGTGATGAGGGTGGCAGCCGCGTACACGGCCGCGATCATGCCCGCTTGGGCGACGTACGTCGTCTTCTTGTTCATGGATATGCTCCTGTTCTCCGCGCGGCGCGGTGCCGCGGGCTTTGGGCAGCTAGTAATCCGCGAGTGCAGGGCCCAACGATGCAAACGCGGAGCCGTCGACGGATGCGAGCGTGAGTTTCGCAACCGGCAAAGGCCGAAAGGAAGTATAGCAGAGGCGCGGCCGAGGGCGCACGGTAAAAGCACGAGGGGCGCCGCATGTCGCAAGCATCGAACACGGGGACGAACCGCCCTGCTTGCTATGCACGCCATGAAGCGCTTTTTGCACAAAAACCCGCGACGTTCGATAACAAGAAGGCCCGAAAGCGCGCCCAAGGGTGCAGCTTTCAGGCCTTCGATTATGCACGATGCTCTGACCTGGCGCTTCACATTATCGCGCAGAAGCCTATCGCAAGCGAACGGTCAGCGAAATCACACATCGGCACTTTTTGTGCGTAGAAGCGCGCGGAGCGTGCATCACGCTGGATTCTGCACGGCATCGCCTACGCGCCCGGACTCCTCCTTGCGGCGGTCGATCGCGGCGCGGCGGATGCGAAGGACGGCGTAGCCTACGAACACCACCGAGTACACGGCGACGGCCATCTGCGCAGGAGCGCCGCCGCGCAGGGCGGAGGGCACCAGCATGAGCAGCAGATGCACGTACACGAGGCCCCAGAAGGGATACGCCAGCAGCTGCACGCGCTTCCACGTCTCCTTCTTCATGCGCTTCTTCACCACGTTGAACGACGTCACCCCCAGCACGACCAGCAGCGCGAACAGCGCCAACGCAAGCGCAAGCGCCACGGCGACATTGGTTTGCGGCAGCCCCGTCGAGAGGTTGGCCGCGTACGAGGAGAGGTAGATGGCCATGTGGCCCAGCGACAGCAGCCACGCCATGATGGACAGCTCGGCGCGGATGGGACGCAGGTACGTCGCCACGCGCGAGTCGCGCGCGAACACCCCGATGTACATCACGACGGCGAACAGCGCGGTAGCCAGCGTGCACTTGTGCAACAGCAGGAACAGCGCGTCGTACAGCATCAGAGGCAGTCCCGCGAACGAGCCGACCACGAACAGCACGTCAAGCGTGGCAGCCAGGGCGTAGAACGCCAACGGACGCGACTTGATGGGCCGCTTGCATGCGAACGCGAATGCCACAGCGCCCGCAAGAACCAAGATGAGCGTCATGAGTGCACCTCCATCACCGTCAACGCCAGCGCCGCGAACGCGCAATAGGGCTTCTCGGCCGCAAGCTCCTGCGTGCGCCGCATGAACGCAGGGAGCCACGCCTGCGCGTGCTCGCGCTCAAACGTCTGAATGCGCTCGGTCCAAGCAGCGACAGCTTCGGCATCGTCGCAGTTCAGAGCATCGGCGAGCTTCGCGTACAGATACGACAGGAATTCGAACTCCTCGAACACGCTATCGCACGGCTCTTTGCGCGCATTCTTCGCCACCACGCCCGCCTCGCGCATCAAGCGCTCTACATCCAGCGTCACCGGCGTGCGGAACAGCGCGGGAACGCCTTTCATCCCCCGCTCCACGTGCAGAAACGCGCTTTCGTACGGGAAGATGGGGGTGTGGCCGCCGGGTGCCAGGTACAGGCGCGAGTACACGATGCGCATATCGGCCAACAGATCGGCCGCCGACGCATCGCGCCAAGCAGCAAGCGCTTCAGCCGTCGAATCCGCCGCCGCCGGGTCGGCGCCCGCATCGAGCAGGCATGCCCGGGCATCGTCGGCGAACGACCCGTCGACCAGCCCTTGCGCCAGGCGCTCATCGGGATACGCGAACGCGCACGACAACAACTCGAACGCATCGGCCTTCCCCACCGCCCGCTTCACCGCTTCTTCTCGCCCCATAAGTCCCCCTTGTTCCGACATCTTCGCCCCAAAAACACGCCACAGCGCGTGAGGCGTGTTTTTGGAGCGAAGATGCCCCGTGCGCCGGAGCCTAAAGGGGGCGATCCCCTTTAGGCCGTCAGCGCCTTATTTACTGCAAGTAGTATACGCTCGGTTTCGTGCCGGCTTCCTCGTTGAGGAACATCGTCTCGCGTCCCTCGATGGCCTTCGACACGTCCGACTCGGGATCGTCTAGGTCGCCCCAGTAGCGCGCGCGGCCCGGGCACAGCTGCATGCAGGCGGGCACGTCGCCGCGGTCGATGAGGTTCTTGCAGAACGTGCACTTCTCCACCGTGCCACCCTTATGCGGCGGGGCATCGTACTCGCCCACCACGACGTCGAGGTAGTACTCGGGGCTCTTGATCAGCGTGCGCACGCCCTCGTACGGGCACGCCTTGATGCACGACTCACACCCGATGCACAGCTCGCTGTCCACCGAAACGATGCCCGTCTCCTCGTCCTTGGTGGTCGCCCCCGTCGGGCACACCTCGAGGCACGCCGGGTTCTCGCAATGCTGGCACTGGAAGGGCAGATAGGAAAGCGTGCAATTTGGATATTCGCCAGCAGCTGTGTCCACCGAATCGCCGCCAACCGTCTTCACTTGATTAAATAGCACGTCATTAGGCAAGTTGTTAGCCATCTTGCAAGCCACAGCGCACGTTTGGCATCCGAAGCAGCGATTCAGGTCGATCGCCATACCGTAGCGGGTCATCTATACCACGCTCCTTACATCTTCTCGATAGCGACAGCAACGTCATTGAACGGCTGGTTCGCGCATGTCTGGTTGAACTTCATGATAGGCAGCGAGGCAAGGTGCCCGTCGATGAACTCCGAACGCTGGAAGCCGCGCGGTACGCTTGCCGTTTTACGCGGCAAGCCGGCATTAAGGACGGCTTCCAGGATGCAAAAGCCGCGATCGTTGTACACCTTCACCTGGTCACCGGCAGCGATGCCCAATTCGGCGGCGTCCTCGGGGTTCATTTTCACTACAGGCGTCGTCTCAACCTCGGAGAGCACTTCGACATCCCACCATTGCGTGTGCGTACGCGTACGCATGTGGTCAGACAGCAGATGGAAAGGATGATCCTTACGCACGACGCTGGCCTCGTCGGCCTCGAGAGAGGGCTCATGATGAGGGACGCGCTCCTTCTCGACATCGACCTCCTGGCCAACGGTGTCAGCGAACGGCGTTTCCTGATAGAAGCGCCCGCGAGCGGTCGGCGTGTTGAACGCGCCTCCCTCATAGGGGCGATAGGGATCGCCCGGGAGGATGCGCATGACCTTTTCTTCTTTGAGCTTGTCGAAGGTGATGCCCATCTCGCGCAGGGCGTCGCTGTCGAGAACCTCCGCGAGAGCGTCCTCGTTGGTCTTCCAACCCCAAAACTCGCCGTATCCCATCTTCTCGACGATCATCTTGTAGATATCGAAGTCAGACTTGCTCTCGTACAGGGGCTCCATGGCCTTGTCAGCCCAGACCAGGTACGGCTGGGTGCCGCACGCGGCGTACATGTCGCTCTGCTCGTACCAGTCGGCGGCGGGCAGGAGGATGTCGGCCCATTTGGCAGTATCGGTCATGCTCTGATCGGCCACGACAATGAAGTCGATCTTGGAGAATGCCTCTTCGATATAGCCTTGCTGGGCGTAGACGGAAACGGGATTTGCCAGTGTGATGTAGAGACTCTTGACCGTGATCTTCTCACCATTGTATTCGCCGGTATCGAGAACATCGTTCATGAGATCGAGATTGTAGCTACGTGTGGAACCGAGACAGGGATTGCCCTTTGAATCGGCGGCGGCGAAGCTGCAGGCGATATTGGTGAATCCGCCCACGTTCATACCAGTCGGACCCGTCGATGCACCCTTCTTGCCAATATTGCCGCTTACCATGCCCAAAGCCAAAACGGACCAGATGGCGTAGTGGCCGTTGTCGTAGTGATCCATACCGTAGTGCGTATAGGTGGTCACGGGGCCGTTCTGCGTGTATACCTCCGCAAGCTCCTTCACGGTTGCCGCAGGAACACCCGTCATCTCCTCGACTTTCTCGGGCGTGTATTCGGCGGCCGTCGCCTTGAGATTATCGAGGGTTGTTTTGACGGCAATGCCGTTCACGTCCGCGACACCGGTCATAGCGGGCTTTTTCGCCTCGTCGAGCACGACCGCCTTGTTAGCATCCTCGTCCCAAACGACATAAGGGTCGATGATGGTAGGTTCGCCGGTTGTGGGATCGGGTTCTCCCTTCGCTGCCTCGACGCCCAGGTCGCTCATCTTGAGGAGGCTGCCATCCTCTTTGATGAGCAGCGCAGCCTCGGTGTGGTCGCACAAGAAGTCAACGTCCTCCCAGCCGTTTGCGAAGATCTCATTGATGATGCCCATGGCCAGGGCAGCATCGGTGGTAGCCTTGATAGGGATGTACTGGTCGGCCTTTGCCGCCGTCATGTTGTACACGGGGTCGATAACGATGAATTTCGTCCCCTGCTCCTTGGCTTCGAGGATGAAGTGCATGTTGTGCAGTTGCGAAACCGCCGGGTTGGAACCCCAGCAGATGATGGTGGAGGCGTTTTTGAAATCGGTAGGCTCGTTGGAGCTGCCGAAATTGGCCTGGCCGCCGAAGCCGATGATGAGCGCCGTCTGCAGAGCCCAGTCAAGGTTACCGTTGACGCGCGACATGCCCATTATGCTGGCGAATCGACTCAGGTAGGAGCCGATACCGAAGACCCCACCGCCGAAGGAAAGGTTGCCGGATTGCGAAATGAGCGAAACGGACTCGGGACCAAACTCTTCAGCATAGCCCTTCCACTTCTCGGCAATGATGTTGACAGCTTCGTCCCAGCTGATGCGTTCAAATTTGCCCTCACCGCGTTCACCCACGCGCTTCATGGGATATTGGATGCGATTCGCACTGTAAACACGACCCATATGGGACAGGCCTTTGCTGCAAATGCGATTGTAACTGCCATCTATCATGTCACGAGCCGTAGTGCGAACCATTTGCCCATCACGCACGTGAACGTTCAAGAAGCAACCGCCGAAACAGTTGCCACGGCAGACGCCGGAAAAGATTTGTGTTTCCGGGACTTCCTTTTGAGGTTCGGCTTTTTCCAGGTTCTGGGTTTGGGGGCTGCAGCCTACCAGCGCGCCCGTCGCCGTCAGCGCTGCCGCACCCTTGATGAAGCTCCTGCGGGTGAACCCATGCGTTGCTTGTTCAGCCATGTGTGCTCCTCTCTTTTTCACTCCTCGGCCGCAAGGCCTTCCGATGCTCGCCCTTCGCAGATAGCGGGGAGGGGATCGCGTTCTGCGAAGGGCGGGGTGAAAAGCCTTGTTCCCCCTGGCCTTTCATGAGTCTCACTTTACGGAGCGCCGAAGGATATTGCGATAAATCGGAAATAAGTTTTGCGTTAAAAAATTCTTAACCACACATTAACGCCGCAGGTCAATGAGCAATTATGCCTATCGTGACTATCGAATGCCATCCAGTTCACGCGCCTATGCTCCCGCGTCTCGCGACGAGAAGCGAGAGCGTTCGCTACGCCGCATTCTGGCAGGAATCGACGGGATTCTGTCGCCATCTCCTCCGATCATCCGAACCCGATTCGATGGCAACGAGCTGAACTGGCGTAATGCAAAGGCGGCTCGTCCAGCGGCAGCCGGGAGTCGCATTTTGCGCCCCTGCAGAACGGAATCCCGTCGTTTTCTGCCAGAATGCGGCGATCTGTCGACACGACCGGCCGATCGCACACTCGCCAGGCGGACACGTCCGAGGAAGTTCCACGCAGCGGACAGCGCATGCCGCCTACTCCAAGGTGTCGGCCATCTTGTAGCCCACCCGCTGGACGGTGAGCAGGTACTTGGGCTCCGAGGGGTTCTCCTCGATCTTCTCGCGGATCTTGCGGACGAACACGGTGATGTTGTTCGTGGGCTTGCAGTCGGCATCCGACTCGCCCCAGATGTACTCCTGGATCTGGCTGCGCGTGAACACCTTGCCCGGATGCGCCGCCAGAAACGCCACGATCTCGAACTCCTTCGTGGTCAGCGCCACCGGGCGCCCCTTCACGCGCACCTCGTATTCGCCGAACCGCACCTCCAGCTCGCCGATACGCGCCACGCCCTCGCGGTTGCGGCAGCGGGCGAAATCGATGGTGTCCTTGTGGCGGCGGATGTTCGCCTCGATGCGCAGCAGCAGCTCGGTGGAATCGAACGGCTTCGTCACGTAGTCGTCGCCGCCGGCGCGGAAGCCGATGCTCTTGTCCACGATGTCGCACTTCGCAGACAGGAAGATCACCGGGATGCGGCGGCCCTGCTCGCGGATGCGCGCGCAGAGATCGAAGCCGTTCGTGCCCGGCAGCATCACGTCCAGCAGCAGCAAATCGGGATGCTCGCTGGCCAGCAGCTCCAGCCCGCTTTCCGCATCCCTCGCGCCGCAGAACGCGTAGCCGTTCGACACCAGCAGCTGCTCGAGCGCTTGCCGCAGGTTGTCCTCGTCGTCGATGACCATGACCTTATACATCGTCCTCCCCCTCTATCTCGCCCACGATCGCGCTCGCGGGAATCGTGATGACGAACCTGCTGCCGCGACCGAGCTCGCTTTCCACCGACACGGCGAACCCTTGCATGTCGCCGTATTCGCGCACCAGTGCCAAACCGAGGCCGCTGCCGTTGTATTTGCGCGTGGACGTGCTGTCCACCTGCACGAACCGCTCGAAGATGCGCGCCTGGTCCTCGGGCGCGATGCCGATGCCGTCGTCCACCATCGACAACGTCACCACGCGCGCCTCGGCGTCGTACGCCACGCGCAGCTCGATGGAGCCGCCGTCGGGCGTGAACTTGATGGCGTTGCTGGCCAGGTTCTCCAGCATGCGCGTCGTCTTCTCGTAGTCGCCGTTGACCAAGGGCACGTCCGACGCCACCTTCGTGCTGAACGACACCTCGTACTTGCGTGCCAGCGGAGCCATGGTGCCCTTCACCGATGCCGCCACGTCGCCCAAATCCATCGGCTCGCAGGTGGCGCGCATGCCGCCCGCATCCGAACGCGCGATGTCCAGCATGTTGTTGATCATGTTGAGCAGGATGCGGCTGTTCTTCTCGATCTCCTCCCACGAGCGACGGTCGTGCTCGTTGGCCGGGTCGCACGCCTCGCGCGATATCTGCGCGAACGTGATGATGGACGTCAGCGGCGTGCGCAGCTCGTGGTTCACCATGCTTAGCAGGTCGGACTTGAACTGCGTCTCCTGCGCCAGGTCGGCGTTCAGCTGCTCCAGCTTGTCGCGCTGGCGTTCCAGCAGGGCGTTCGCCTCGCGCAGGTCCACCGTACGCTCCTGCACCTGCGATTCCAGATGCTCGTACATGCCCCGCAGCTCGCCCGCCATGTCGTTGAAGCCGGCGATGAGGCTCCTCACTTCCTTCGCGGCGAAGCGCTGGCTGACGGACGCGCCCAAGCGTCCCTGTTTCAGCTCGCCGAACGCCGCGTGCATGCCGCCCAACGGCCGCAGCACGAACACGGTGGTCACCACCAAGATGACCAGGCCGATGAACACGGTGATCAGCAGGAAGTACGCCATGTCTCGGATGACGTTGCCGCGCATGGCCGCCTGCTGCTGATCGAGGGGGATCACGATGCTGATGGCCCCGCCGACCGACTCGAGCGTCCAACCTTCCTTCGCGTGGTCGGTGATGTCGAGCTCGCCGACCGGCTCGCCGTGGCATTCAAGGCAGCTGTCGTCCACTTCGAGCGCTTGAAGGTAGCGGAACCGATCCTCGCCGTCGAACGGGGCCACGCCGTAGTATTCGGTCACCGAACGATCGGCGTTGAACGCCTCGAGCGCCTTCGTCTCGAACTCGTCGGGAATGTCCTGCTCGCTGCGCGGATCGAAGTTCGTGTACCGGATGTGGTAGTCGCTGCCCGCCGAGAACAGCCGGCCGACGCTTTTGCCCACCACCGAGCAGTGCAGGCCCTTGAACTCGTAGCCGCCGCTGGACGAATTGTTGATGATGCTTTGGGAGTTGTCCATGAACTGCCACACCACGTCCATCTCGCGCGCGAACGTGCGCGCCTCCTCCAGCATGGCCTGCTCGGTCTGCCGCTGCTGCGAGTACAAATCGAACGCGACGAACGCGAAAAACGACACGGCGAACACCGCCGTCAGAGCGGTAAGATAGATGGTCTTCAGACTGAAAGCATGCTTCCCCATGAGCGCCCCCTACGCTGCGTTCGGAAAAATTCGCAGCGTGCAAGCACCGTAGCATAATCGTCTGATCGAAGCAAAGCTGCGACGAGCAATCAGCGACCTGGGGAAACACACGCATTCGCATCGCCCATCTGGCTATTATGATCTCGTTGCTCAAAGAGAGAAAACCTCAGCGCTTCTTGCGCGGCCTGCCCTTTTTGGGAGTTTTTCCCCGGTCGGAGGCTTTTTCGCCGCGCATGCGGCGAGCCTCTTCGCGGCGCGCGCGCAGGTCTTTCGTCTCCTGGCGAAGCGCCTGGTACGATGCGTAGCGCTGTTCGCTGATATCGCCCGACTCGACGGCGGCGCGCACGGCGCATCCCGGCTCGTCCTCGTGGCTGCAATCGCGGAATCGGCAGCGCTCGGCCGCCTCCTCGATATCCGCGAACGCTGCGCCGATGCCGGTATCGGCCTCCCACAGGCCCAGTCCGCGCACGCCCGGCATGTCCATGATGAAGCCGCCGCCGGGAATGGCCACCATCTCGCGGCTCACCGTGGTGTGCCGACCCTTGCCGTCGCGGTCGCGCACGGGGGTTGTTTCCTGCAACTCGTGTCCTACCAGCATGTTGATCAGGCTCGACTTCCCCACGCCGCTTTTGCCGATGAGCACGGCCGTGGTGTTCGGCGGCACAAGCGCGCGTACCGCTTCCACGCTGGAAGGATCGTCGGCCGACACGACGACGGTCTGCACGTCGGGGCCGGCCAGCGCGCGCACGCGATCGCGCACCGATGCCACTTCGGCATCGCTTTCGGCGAGATCGGCTTTCGTCAGCACCACGGTCACGGCCGCGCCCGTCTCGTAAGCCAGCACCAGCTCTCGCTCGAGCCGCCTCACGTTCACATCGGATAGCGGTTGCGCCACGAACACACGGTCGAAATTCGCAGCCAGCACCTGCGGGAGCGCGCGTTCGGTGGGATCTTTGCGCACGAACGCGCGCGTGCGCGGCAGGATACTCTCGATGATGCCCTTGTCGTGGCCCTCCGGCACGGTCACCTCGACGAAGTCGCCGATCACGGCACGCACTTCCTCGCCTTTCACCAGCGCGGTGGCATGCTCGCAACGCACGAACGACCCCTCGTCGGTGCGCACGAGCGGATATCCTCGATCAAGCTTGACGACCTGGCCTCTTTGCAAAAGCCCTCCTTCGAGTCACGAACAGCGCGCCTACCGCTGCCGTTCCCTCAGCCAATAGAACACGCCCAGCATCACCAGCCCGACGACCACCACGACAATGCCCGGAACGAACGCGTTGAAGTCGAACTCATCGGGATGGCGCTCGCCCGGCGCGATGACGGTCACCGCCTCCGCATGAAGGTCGCTCTGGCCTTCATGATCGGCGCACACGAGATGGAACGTGCCACGCACTTGCAAGATGGTGCCCGTAGTACCATACTCGCCGAACGTGTCGATCTTCGATGCCGATTCGTTGCTCATATACACCGAGATCGTCGCAGAATCGCCCTGAGAGGAAAGCGTGATCCACCGATGCCTCCCCGACACGCCGGCACGGATGCTGTCGCCGATGACCTCGCCTGTTACCTGCACGGTCGGATTGTCGTAATAGGCATCGGCGCCGCTGAGGTCGACGATGGACGTGTCGTAGATGAACGAGCTGTCGGGCAGCTGCTGCGTGTTCACCGCGTTGTCGCCCTCGGCAGGCTCATCGGCATGCGCGGCAGCCGGCAGCGCAAACACCGCCGCAAGCAGCACGGCCAGCACCGCGACGAAACTCACGAACGCAATCGGCAGCGGCAGCGGTTGACGGGTTCCCCACCTCATGACTTTAGCACCCGCCTTTTCGGATTGAGCGACACGATGATCTCCGCCACCAGGGCCAACAGGGTAACGAATTCCAGACGACCTGCCCACATCTGCGCGATGTAGAAGAGCTCCAACGACGGAGACATGCCCGGAGCGGCAAGCCCCGACGACACGCCGCCGTTGCTGGCCATGGCCACCGATTCGAAAATGGCCTGCGGCGCCTCGTAGCCATGCGCGATGCCCACCAGCGTGCCCACCGCGTACGTGGCCACGTACAGCACGAACACCGTCATGGCCTCCTTCACGACTTCCGGTGAAAGAATGCGCCGGCCCACATGGTTGTACGACACCACGACGCGCGCCGAATCGGGCGCAAGCGCCTCTTTGATGGTGGCGATGATGGACTTCATGATGATGCCCATGCGGCTGAACTTCAAGCCGCCCGAAGTGGACCCGCCGCTGCCGCCCACGGCCATGAGGATGGCCAGCACGAAGAACGCGCCCGACGACAGCGCGGTTGTCAGCTCGTTGGTGGTGATGTTCTGAAAGCCGGTGGTGGAGAACGCCGATATCACCATGAACAGCCCGCGTCGCAACATGGCAGGCAGACTGGAAAACTCGGGGCTTGCGCTGAGCGAGGCTGCCAGCACGCATGTCATCACGGCCAACCACAGCACCATCGTGCGGATTTCCAGATCGCGGAAGAAAACCTCCACGTGTCCTTTCCACATTTCGGAGTGCAGAACGAAGTTGATGGAGCCCAGCAACATAAGCAACATGAGCACGATCTCGAGCGGGAACCAATGATAGTACATGACGCTCTGGCTCATAGGGGCAAAGCCGCCCGTGGTGAAACCCGAGATGGCCAACCACAGCGATTGCAGGAACGCGCGCAGCGGTTCCATGCCGAGGAACAGGCACATGGCCGTGAGAATCACCGTGGCGACAAAGATCATGCCCATGCCGATCTTCGCGATGAACTGCGTGGTCTGCACAACGTTGGGCACCACATGTTCGCTACGACCCTCGGACATGTACAGGCTGGCTCCAGCGCGCTTGCCGAACAAACCGAACGACAACGCCACCACGATAAGACCGAAACCGCCCAACAGGTGCATCATGAAACGCCACATGTTGTCGGCGTTCGACAGGTGATCGAGATCGACGATGACGCTGGCGCCTGTGGTGGTCAGACCCGACACGCCGTCGAACAGGGCATCGAGGTAGCTGAGGTAATGGCCCGACAGGTACAGCGGCACCGCCGCCACGAACGCGAGCACGATCCACGCGAACCCAGTAACGGCGAGCGCCTGCTGGCGATTGAGCCGACCCGGATCGATGCGCAGGAACCGCAGCGCCGATCCGACGATAAGCGCAATGCCGATGGTCAGCAGATAGTGCGTCGCAGGAGTCCACTCAGCGCACGCAAGAGCCGTGACGAACGGCACCAGCAGAGCAAGGCTGGAGAAGAGAACGAGCACGCCGAGATAATGGCCGATGACCCGAACGTCGTACAATGTGAACCGTTGCCACATTCTGCGTCTACCTTTGCCTCGAACCGCGCAAACGGGCGAGTGTTTCGATGTCGATCAACCCAGCACGATCCTTACCAAGATGATAAGCGCCCACAGCAGCAACAGGAAGCACGACAGCGACAGCAGCACCACGCTGTAACCCAGCAGCGGCGTCTCGATGACCTGTCGGATGTCCTTGTTCCTTTTGCGCATGCGGGTATTCTAGTACAAATGGCCGCTGTGCGATACGCCCGGCGCGGCAACAGACACAATGATGATGACTTGGGCGCCGCGAGGCTCGCAGAAAGGCCGTTCGACGCTCTCCATAATAAAGTTTACACGCGTAGCTATCGAAGCACGCATGAGCAAGGTATAATCCCACCATTCTTTGATCATTCGATCAAAAAACGCGAAGAGGAACGAGAAAGGTACGATCATGGCTCCTGAAAACGACATCGATTACTCGCTGTCGCGCGTTCCTGATGAAGCGAAACAGCCATTTTGGCGGATTCTTTTCATCAGGATCGGCGCGATCTGCTGCGTATCCCAGCTCATGTTGGGCGCGGCACTAGGCTACGGCCTGACGTTCTGGGATGCCTTCCTAGCAACCATGCTCGGCTCGGTGCTGCTTCAGGTGGTCAGCTGGGCGCTGGGCACGGCGGCCGCGCGCGAAGGCTTGTCCACCAGCCTGCTGTCCCGCTGGACCGGGTTCGGCAAGGTAGGATCCGCCCTGTTCGGCGGCGTGGTGGCTATCTCCATGGTGGGCTGGTTCGGCGTGCAGAACGCGGTGTTTGGCCAGGGCATGGCTGAAATCGTCCCGTTCACAGATTTCCTCGGCACGCAGGAGATCCTGCCCGGCATCATGGCTGGAATCACGCCCGAGTACATCTTCTGGGCCATCATCACCGGCCTGGGCATCACGCTGCTCGTGGTGTTCGGCATCAAGGCCATCGCGAACTTCGCCACGGTGTTCGTGCCGTTGTTCGTGATCGTGGTCATCGTAGCCGCAGCCATCATCCTGCAGAACCATTCGCTGACCGAGCTTCTCACCACGGCCCCTCCGGGACCGGCGCTGTCGCTGGGCGCGGCAACCACCATGGTGGCGGGCGGCTTCATTGCGGGCGCTATCTGCACGCCCGACTACGCGCGATTCCTGAAGAACGGCACCCAAGTGTTCTGGATGACGCTCATCGGCACGTTCGTGGGCGAGCTGGGCATGAACCTGCTTGCCGTGCTGCTGGCGCACGCCATGGGCACCGAGAATATCGTCGACATCATGATGGGCACGTCGGGCATCATCGGCGTCATCATCGTGGTCGCCTCCACGGTGAAGCTGAACGACATCAACCTGTACTCGTCCAGCCTGGGCTTGGCAACCATGATCAACGCGCTGTTCAACAAGGCCATCAGCCGCAACGGACTCGTGTGGGCGCTCGGCATCGTGGGCACGCTGCTGTCGGTCATCGGCATCATCAACTACTTCACCAACTTCCTCACGCTGCTGGGCGTGGCCATCCCGCCCGTCGCCGGCATCATGGTGGTGGACTACTTCATCTTGAAGCGCAGCCGCGCGACGCTTGACGCTTCGCGCGCCAAGGGCGAGCTGCCCGAGAAGGTTGAGAAGTGGAACCCCATCGCCATCGTCTGCTGGATCGCCGGTTTCGCCGTGGGCGAGGTCACCAGCATCATGAACGTGGGCATTCCGGGCCTGAACTCACTGATCCTGGCCGGCGTGCTGTACTGGATCGTGATGAAGGTGTACGCCTCCATGAAGAAGGTGGACACCGTTACGTTCACGGAAACGGACCAAGTGCTGTAAGGCTCGCCGCGATGCGGTGGGTGTGGGCGGGGCGAAGCGAAAGCACACCCCACCGCCGCAAAAGCCCTGATCAGCAATGCGAAGCCCCTGATGTTTCACGTGAAACATCAGGGGCTTCTTCTGTTCACAGCGGCGTCCTCGGATGCAAGATCCTGTCGTTGGGCTTCGTTTTATGGGAGCAGCACCAGATCGTAAAGGTCGGGGCGACGGTCGCGCAGGTAGGGGCTGCGCTGGCGATAATCGACCACTTCGTTCAGGTCGAGCTCCACATGCAGCACCCCTTCGGCCTCCTCGGCCAGCTCGGCCACCACGTGGCCGCGCGGGTTGCACACCTTCGTGTGGCCCGGCATGACCAGCTGATCCTCGACACCGTAACGGTTCACGGCCGCCACGAACGCAGTGTTCTCCAGCGCGCGGGCGGGCGCGTTCACGTCCCACACGTCCATATCCTCCTGGCACCACGCCGAGGGGCACAGGATAAGATCAGCTCCCTGCAGCGCCAGCATGCGCGCGACCTCGGGGAAGCCCATGTCGTAGCAGATCATCACGCCGATGCGCCCGAAGTCGGTGTCGAACACCGGGCAGTCGCAGCCGGAGCGGAAGTAGAAGCGCTCGAGCGCCCACAGATGCTGCTTGTCGTACGTGCCCAGAAGCTCCCCCTGGCGATCGATGACGACCGAGCTGTTGAACGGAACCCCGGCCATATCGTACGCGAGCGCGAGGCCCGCCACCACGTAGCAGTTGTCTGCGCGGGCAGCGTCTTGCAGCGCACGCACCGTGGGGCCGTCTACCGGCTCGGCCAGTTCGGGCACGTGAGGGCCGACAATGTTCAGCTCGTAGCCTGTAGAGAACAGCTCGGGCAACACCACGAGGTCGGCGCCTTCGGCAGCCGCCTCGGCGATCATCCGGCACGCCTTTTGGGTATTCGCTGCCGGATCGCACAGCACGCTCTCGAACTGCACCAGTGCCAAATGCACCGTGCGCCCGCCAGCCGCTTGTTTCGTTTCGGTCATGGGTTTCTCCTTCAACGCCTCAAACCGTTTCGCTGCATTATCTCATGATCAAAGCGCCTTGCACGCGCCCAGTTGGAACGATGAAGGAGGGCATCGGGCGAAATCTACTTTCTTGCACCTTTAGCACAAATCACGACAGCGAGCGTTCCAATGACAAGGGAGAACGCCGCAGCTGAAACAAACCACGTTCCTATCGTATCTTCGATCGTTCTCCAGTCGCCTTGAAGAGCGCTCTCTTTCAGCATCCAGATGATTGCCACAAGAACCGCAAGAGAGCCCACGAAGGACAGACAAAGCAGAACCATTCGCAACAGGTTGCTCTTGCAAAGAAACGCACCCGCTATCCCCCCTATGACTACCACTCCGGAAAGAATCACGATCAAGGCAGAGACGAGAACCATCAGCGTCACCTACTTACCCTCAGACGTCGTCGGGCGTTTCCGGCGGTCGGTCGACCGCCGGAACAAAGCTACAGCATCAGATCGCCGACGGCTTTGACGCGGATGCACAGCGCATCGCCCAGATAGGCCATCGGGATGTCCTCGACGTCGACCACTTCCACGGTGCTCGGATCGGCGCCGGCTTCGATGGCCTCGTCGCACGCGCGCTGCTTCGACTCGGCGAGCGCCTGGTCGCGCGGGGTCTCGGTCAGCGAGAACACCTTGGCGATCTGGCCGGACACCTGCGCGATGGCCGAACCCACTGCGTTCGCCACGCCGAAGTTCTCAGGGCGCAGCACGTTGTCCGAGCCTTCCAGCTGATCAGGAGCCAGAATGGAACCGCCGCCCACGAGGATCACCGTCACATCGCCGGCCGAGGTCTTCATGGCGTCCACCGCATCCTCGATGATGCGCGTGATCTCGACATAGGCCGCGTCCACGAGCGCGGGGTCGAGGTCGGCCACCAGTGCGGGATCGCCCACGCCCTCGGCCAGGCCCTTCGCCACCACGATATCGGTCGCGGTCAGCGTGTCGCCGCCGAAGCACCGCGCCTTCTTCGTGACCAGGTAGCCCACGCTGTCGGGGCCCACCGTCATGCTGCCGTCCTCCAGCTGGCGCACGAGCGAGCCGCCGCCGAGGCCCACCGACACCAGGTCGGGCATGCGGAAGTTCGTGCGCACGTCGCCGATTTCCACGGCCACCATGCTCTCGCGCGGGAAGCCGTGCGCCAGCACGCCCACGTCGGTGGTGGTGCCGCCGATGTCGACGACCACGGCGTCCTTCTCCTGCGTCAAGAACGACGCGCCGCGGATGGAGTTCGTCGGCCCGCACGCGATGGTGAAGATAGGATAGCGCTTAGCATAGTCCACGCTCATGAGCGTGCCGTCGTTCTGGCCCAGGTACACGGCCACGTCGGTAAGGCCCTCAGACGCGAGCGCCGCCTCGAAGCTGTCGGCCGTCGTGCGCGCCACGTCGTACAGCGCCGCGTTCAGGATGGACGCGTTCTCGCGCTCGAGGAAGCCGAGCGACCCGATCTCCGACGACAGCGTGATGGGGAAGCCCTCGCCCAGCTCCTCGCGCAGAACGGCGGCGGCGCGCTTCTCGTGCGCGTCGGACACCGGCGAGAACACGCTGGTCACAGCAACGGACTCGAAGCCCTCTTCGCGCACGACGCGCGCGACCTCGCGGATCTCGTCTTCCGACAGCGCGCTGATCTCGCGACCGTCGAACTCGTTGCCGCCGTGCACGAGGAAGTCGCGCACGCGCATGGCGTTCTTCAGCTCGTCGGGCCAGTCGGCCATGCAGCTGATGGCCGTCGTGGCCGGGGCGCCCACGCGCAGCGCGGCAACCTTGTTCAGGCGCTTGCGCTCGACGATGGCGTTCGTGCAGTGCGTGGTGCCCAGCATGGCGAACCCGATGTTGCGCGCCGCGTCGGCACCGATCTGGGTGATCACCTCGTGCATGGCGGCCACGATGCCGCTCATGACGTCCTCGGTGGTGGGGCTTTTCGTCGCGGCCACCAGCTTGAGGTCGCCGTCGATGACCACCGCGTCGGTGTTCGTGCCGCCCACGTCGATACCCAGACGCCAGATGCGCTTCTGATCTGCCATTACGCCTGCACCTCCTCGTTGTTCATCGCGGCGACGCGCTGCTCAACCGGCACGTAGTCGATGTCGTAGCCGAACGCGCGCGGCCCCACCACGGCCAGGCCCTCGGGCGTGCGCCACTGCGGCGCGCAGGGCATGCCCACCACCACGATGCGGGCGCCGTACTTCAGGCCCTCGGTAGTCACGGGCGAGCCGGACTCCATGTCCAGCGACATGATGAGGTCGGGCGACGTGGTCACCGGCTGGCCGTCGCGCAGCGCGATGAGGTTCTCGTTCTGGAACTCGATGATCAGCTGGCTGCCCTTGTCCTGGTCGAGCCCGTCCACCACGGCGCGACCGCGCACGAACATGCCGTCGGTCTTGCGCTCGACGTCCACCACTTTGCCGCGGAACAGGCGAAACCCGTTCGTCACGTTCAGCACGGCCTCGATGGGGTCGGCATGCTGCTCGCGCGCCTCGCGCAGCGTGCGGCCGATCTCCTCGCACAGCGTGGGCGTGTCGGGGATGCAGTAGTCCTTGAGCTGGCGCCCCGTGCACGGATACGACGCCAGGATGGTGTAGCCGCCCATCACCGACGTGGCCTGGCGCGAGATGCGCTCGAGCCACTTGTCGTCGATCGCGCGCACCGTGACCGTGTTGCCCTTCTCGTCGGCCATGACGGCGGGCTGCCCCTTCACGCCGTTGATGCCCAGCGTGGTCATCTGCAGCTCGGGGAACGCGCGGCCCATGAGATCGCAGTCCACCACGGGGATGCGGCGCGTGGCCGCCAGGATGAACGGGATGGTGGAGTTCACGCCGCCGGCTTCCACCGCGTAGATGGCGTACGGCTCCTGGCCCAGCTCCTTCACCAGCTCGTCGTACGTGGCCATGGGCTCCAGGCCGCTGCAGATCTTCTCCACCATGATGGTGGGGGCGCCCATCATCTGGGACACGCACACCACGGCATCGTCAGGAACTTCGTCGGGCGAGATGAGCTCTACTTCGCCGTACTTCTTGATGGCCTCAATGGCCATGAGCTTGCCGACGTACGGGTCGCCGCCCCCGCCGGCGCCGAGAACCGTCGCGCCAAGCGCCATGTCCTCGATCTCTTTGATGCCGATTTTCCTTCTCATGATGGAATGGAACCTTTCTCCATATGCCGCTGCTTGAACAATCTATACGTTGGATTGTACTGGACTGCCCTTGCGACTGGAATGCCGAAACGGCGATGCACCGAAATGCCGCACGTTTGCCGCTCGCTGCATGAGCAAGAGCATCCCGTAAGGGCTTTTGTCCTCGCAAGATGTTTTCATTGCTTTCATTTTTGCTTTCATCCTTGCAAAATGCTTTCATTGCTTTCATATTTGCTTTCATCCTTGCAAATTGCTTTCATTGCTTTCATACTCGTTGCAAGCAACTATGAGCAAACCAGGAGGTGCGGTCCCAATGAAGGAAGACGATCTTCCGTTCGACCTTGCCAAAACCATTGCGTGCATGCGCGCAGCAGGCACCGATCTTCAATCGTGCGAAGTGAAAAGCGCGGTCGGCAAGCTCCCTAAAGACCTCGCCGAATCCGTCTCCGCCTTTTCAAACGGTTCGGGAGGCACCATCGTGCTAGGTCTTTCCGAAGAAGAAGGCTTCAAGCCCGCCCCTGGATTCGACGCCAAGCGCGCGCAAGACGCTCTGGCCGAAGCGTGTTCCACCAAGCTTACACCCGCCATCCGACCGAATATGAATATCGAAACGTTCGAGGGAGCGCCCGTCCTCGTCGCTTCGATTCCCGAGCTTCCCCCTCGCGACAAACCCTGCCACGTGACCACGAGGGGAGCCTACGAAGGTTCGTTCATCCGAACCGGAGACGGCGATCGGAAATTGAGCCACTATGAAATCGACCGCCTGATCGAGGAACATTCGCAGCCGCGCCACGATGCCCGTATCGTCGAAGGGGCAGCCGAAGACGACCTCGATGACGCGTTGGTCGAAGCCCTCGTGGAACGCGAGCGCTTCCTGCATCCTCGCATTTTCGAGAAATTGGAGAAGCGGGATATCCTGAAAGCCTTACGCGTGCTGGACGAGGACGAAGACGGGGTTCTGCGACCGACGCTTGCAGGGTTGCTAGCCCTTGGGTTCTATCCTCAGAAACACTTTCCGCGCCTCAGCGTGTCGTTCGCCGCGTATCCGGGAACGACCAAGGCAACGTTGCCGGAGACGGGCCAGCGGTTCCTCGACTCGAACGATTTCGTCGGACCCATTCCCGTCATGATCGCGGAAGCGGTCGCAGCCGTTGCGAAAAACATGCGAACCGGCTCGTTTTTCGAAGGGGCATTTCGCGAAGACGTGCCCGACTATCCTCAGGAAGCGGTACGGGAGGCCGTCGCGAACGCACTCATGCATCGCGATTACTCTCCGGAAGCTTGGGGCGCCCAAGTGCAGGTCAACATGTACGCAGACCGGCTCGAGATCCTCAATCCAGGCGGCCTGTATGGAAGCGTGACCGTCGATACGCTGGGAACGCTCGGGTTGTCCTCAAGTCGAAACGAATTTTTGTCCAAAATACTCGGAAGCACCCCATACGCTCAAGCACCCGGGAAAGTGCGCTATGTCGTGGAGAACAAAGGGTCGGGATATGCGGAAATAGAAACGCAGCTGGCGGCCGCATACATGGAGCCGCCGAAGCCCCGTGATCGGCCCGGATCGTTCTCGCTCACGTTCTGCAAGAGGCGCCTGACCCCCAGCGAACAGCACGACTACTCGAACGAGAACATCGAGAACGCCATCCTCGCCATGGCCACCGAACGCGAAACCATCAGCGCGAAAGAAGTGGAGGAAGCATCGCGTTTATCGCGCGGAACCGTTCTTAAACACATCAATAACCTGATTCGCCAGGGATCGCTGGAAGCGACGGAACCGGGCAGCAGCAGGAAAAAACGGTATAGGTTGACGCGTCCCTGATAACGGATATCGCACTCGCGTCTGCAACCATCGATTGAAAAAGGAGATACCTCCCATGATTTTCAAACAGTTGATCGAACTCTACGACCTGTTGGACTCGCCCGCTGCAAGCGGAGCGGGCGTGGTGGAGTACCTGCGCGGCATCGACCCCGCGTGCGATGCCGAAACGTACGTGCTGGAGGGGCCGAAGGGCTCCACCGATATGGTGCGCGTGCGCATCCCCGGTTCGCGCGGGCGCGCCGCCGGCGGCGAGGCGCCCACCATCGGCTTGCTGGGACGCTTGGGCGGCTTGGGCGCGCGGCCCGAGCGCATCGGCTTCGTGTCGGATGGCGACGGCGCGCTGACCGCGCTGGCCTGCGCAGCGAAGCTGCTGTCAATGCACGCACGCGGCGACGTGCTGCCGGGCGACGTGTTCGTCTCCACGCACGTGTGCCCGCACGCACCTACGTTCCCGCACGAGCCGGTGGCGTTCATGGGATCGCCCGTGGCCACGGCCGATGTGAACCGCGAGGAAGTGGGCGGCACGCAGCTGGACGCCGTGCTGGTGGTGGACACGACGAAGGGCAACCGCATCATGAACGAACGCGGCTTCATGATCTCTCCCACGGTGAAGCAGGGCTGCATCATGCGCGTCAGCGAAGACCTCGTCTCGCTGGTGGAAATCGCCACTGGCCGTCGCGCGCGCACGTACCCGCTGTCCATGGCCGACATCACGCCGTACGGCAACGGGCTGTACCACCTGAACTCCATCCTGCAGCCGTGCACCGCCACCGACGCGCCTGTCGTGGGCGTGGCCATCACCACCGAGACGGCCGTACCCGGCTGCGCGACCGGAGCCACCCACCTGACCGACCTGGACGAGGCGGGGTCGTTCATGATCGAGGCGGCGAAGGCGTTTGGCGAAGGCAAGTGCGCGTTCTACGACGAAGACGAGTACGCCCGTTTCGTCGAACGCTACGGAAGCATGGCCCACCTGCAAGGCATGGGCGCCTTGCCCGCCGAGGATCCGGAGGCGTAAGCGCAATCGGGATCCGGAGGCGTAAGCGCAATCGGGATCCGGAGGCGTAAGCGCAATCGGGATCCGGAGGCGAATGTTTCACGTGAAACATTCGATGACTTGAAAGGTTATAGTATGGATCTACAGCAACGTGCACGCATCATTATCGAAACGAATCTTGCGCTTCAGCCAGGCGAGACGCTGCTGGTCGTCACCGACGACCCCACCCGCGAGGTGGGCGAGCTGTTCTACGAAGCCGCCTGCGCCATGGATCATCGGGCGCTCATCATGCAGATGCCCGAAGGCTCGGTAGCAGGCGAGGAACCGCCCGCGCCGGTAGCGGCGGCTATGAAGGCGGCCGACGTCGCACTGTGCCCCACGGCGAAGTCCATCACGCACACGAACGCGCGCATCGAGGCAGCGGCGGCGGGCACGCGCGTGATCACCATGCCCGGCATTACCATGGACATGCTGCGCGACGGCGCCGCCTGCGCCGACTACGCCCAGGTGGAGCGACGCACCCGCCAACTCACCGAGCGCCTGACGCACGCGAAGCATGCGCGCATCGAGAAGGATGGCCATGTGCTGGAACTTGCGCTGACAGGGCGCAACGGCGTGGCCAGTCCCGGCGTGTACCGCGAACCGGGCGCCAGCGGCAACTTCCCCTCGGGAGAGGCGTACATCGCGCCGCTCGAAGACGGGGCGAACGGGACGGTCGTCATCGACGGCTCGATGGTGGGCATTGGCACGCTGACCGAGCCGATGACGGTCACCATCGAGAACGGACGCCTCACGCGCATCGAGGGCGCCGACGCGCAGGGTCCCTACGCCGAACGCCTAAGCGTGCTGTTCGAACAGCCCGAAAACGGCACCATCGCCGAGCTGGGCATCGGCACGAACGAGGCCGCGAAGCTGTGCGGCATCATCCTCGAAGACGAGAAACTCTACGGCACCGTCCACATCGCCTTCGGCACGAACGCCTCGTTCGGCGGCGTCACCAAGGCGGACTGCCACCTCGACGGCATCATCCTTAACCCCACCCTCTACCTCGACGACGAATGCATCATCCGCGAGGGCGAGTTCGTGTAGCGAACTAGCAACCTTCCGCAACCACCGGGATGTTTCACGTGAAACACTCCTGCGGACGGGGCGGTGAAACGGGGCACGGGGTCGACGGATCGGCGCCGCAACACGTAAACGGCCCGGCAAATGCCGGGCCGTTTACACTTGCGACCTTGCGGGAAGCCGCGCTCGTTCTGTTCAGACGACTTACTTCTCGCCGTCGGTCAGCAGGTCGTCGAGGGGCATGGCATCCAGCTCCAGGGGCTCTTCCACGGTGCATTCGTAGTTGCCGTCCTGGTCGATGCTGATCAGCACATGGCTGCGGTCGCGCAGCTTGCCTTCCACTACCTTCTGGGCGATGCGGTCGACGATCTCCTTCTGGATGAGGCGCTTCAACGGACGCGCTCCGAAGATGGGATCGTAGCCGTCTATGGACAGGTGCTCCATCGCCGCCGGTGTCACGTCGAGCGTGATGCGGCGGTCGGCCAGACGGTCGCGCACCTCTTCCAGCTGCAAGTCGACGATAGGCTCGATGTTCGTCATGTTCAGCGCGTTGAACACCACCACGTCGTCGATGCGGTTGATGAACTCGGGGCGGAACGTCGCGCGCAGGGCGCCGTCGATGGCCTGCTTCATGGCCTTCTCGTCGCCATGCTCGGCGAACTCGCGGATGAATTGCGAGCCCACGTTCGACGTCATGATGATGATGGCGTTCTTGAACGATACCACGCGGCCCTGGCCGTCGGTCAGACGGCCGTCGTCCAGCACCTGCAACAGGATGTTGAACACGTCCGGATGCGCCTTCTCGATCTCGTCGAGCAGGATCACCGAGTAGGGCTTGCGGCGCACGGCCTCGGTCAGCTGGCCGCCCTCGTCGTAGCCCACGTACCCCGGAGGCGCGCCGATCAGGCGCTGCACCGAGAACTTCTCCATGTACTCGGACATGTCGATGCGCACCATGGCCTTCTCGCTGTCGAACAGGTACTCGGCCAGCGCCTTCGCGAGCTCCGTCTTGCCCACGCCCGTGGGGCCCAGGAACAAAAACGAGCCGATGGGACGGTTCGGGTCGGACAACCCGGCGCGGTTGCGGCGGATGGCGCCGGCCACCGAGGACACGGCCTCGTCCTGGCCCACCACGCGCTCGTGCAGCTTGTCCTCCAGGTCGACCAGCTTGGCCATCTCGCCCTGCATCATCTTCTGCACGGGAATGCCCGTCCACGTGGAAACGACCTCGGCGATCTCGTCGTCCGACACCTCCTCCTTGAGGATGGCGCCGTCCTGCTGCTTCACGTTCAGCTCTTCCTCGGCCGCATGCAGCTGCTGCTGCAGCGCGGGAATGCGCGCGTAGCGGATCTCGGAGGCCTTCACCAGGTCGCCCTCGCGGGTGGCGCGCTCCTCTTCAAGCTGCGCGCCCTCGAGGTCGCTCTTGAGGTTCTGCACGTGCTCGATGGCGTCCTTCTCGTTCTGCCACTCGGCCTTGCGCTTGTCGAGGTCCTCCTGAGCCGTGGCGATCTCGCGGCGCAGCGCTTCCAGGCGCTCTTGCGAGGCCTGGTCGCTCTCCTTCATGAGCGCCTGCTCCTCGATCTGCATCTGGGTGAGCTTGCGCTCGGCGGCGTCCACCTCCTCGGGCATCGAGTCGATCTCGATGCGCAGGCGGCTGGCGGCCTCGTCCATGAGGTCGATGGCCTTGTCGGGAAGGAAGCGGTCGGAGATGTAGCGGTTCGACAGCTCGGCCGCCGCCACGATGGCGGCGTCGGTGATGCGCACGCCGTGGTGGATCTCGTACTTCTCCTTCAAACCGCGCAGGATGGCGATGGTGTCCTCCACCGTGGGCTCGGTGACCAGCACGGGCTGGAAGCGGCGCTCGAGCGCGGCGTCCTTCTCGATGTACTTGCGGTACTCGTCCAGCGTGGTGGCGCCGATGGCATGCAGCTCGCCGCGGGCCAGCGCGGGCTTCAGCATGTTGCCCGCGTCCATGGAGCTGTCGCCCGTGGAGCCGGCGCCCACGATGGTGTGCAGCTCGTCGATGAACAGGATGATGCGTCCTTCGCTCTGCTTCACCTCGCGCAGCACGGCCTTCAAGCGGTCCTCGAACTCGCCGCGATACTTCGCGCCGGCCACCATCGCGCCCAGGTCGAGCGCCACGAGGTCGCGGTCCTTCAGCGAAGAGGGCACGTCGCCGGCCACGATGCGCTGAGCCAGGCCCTCGACGATGGCCGTCTTGCCGGTGCCCGGCTCGCCGATGAGCACGGGGTTGTTCTTCGTGCGGCGCGACAGCACCTGGATGGTGCGGCGGATCTCCTCGGCGCGGCCGATGACCGGGTCGAGCTTGCCTTCGCGCGCCTTCTGCGTGAGGTTCTGGCCGTACTGCTCCAGCGCCTCGAACTGCACTTTGTTCTGCTGGTCGGTGACGCGCGTGTCGCCGCGCAGCTCCTCGTAGGCAGCCTCAATGCTCTTGCGCGTGACGCCGGCCGTAGTGAGGATCTTGCCCGCGGCGCCCTTCTCCTCGGACAGCGCGATCAGCAGATGCTCGCTGGTGGCGTAGCTGTCGCCCAGCTTCTCGGCGATCTTGACGGCGTTGTCGATGAGGTTCATCAGGGCCGGGCCAGGCACGCCGCTCATCATGCCGGGGTTCCCGCTGACCTTCGGCATGCGCTGGATCTCGGCATCCACGTTGGCCTGCAGCTGGAACGGCTCGGCACCGATGCGCTTGATGATAGCGGACAGGTTGTTCTCTTTCGATTCCAGCAGAGCCTTCAACATGTGAATGGGCTCTGCCTGCGATGACTCGTTCTCGGAAGCGATGACAATCGTCTGTTGCAGCGCTTCCTGAGCGGTCAGGGCTAGCTTGTTCAGGTTACCCATGTTCATACAACGTTCCTCCTTCGCTTAGGGCAGCTGCCGCAAAGCAGTCGGTAAGTCGGATACGCGCACGAGGGCGTTCACGCTTTCGCGCGTTTCAAGCTCGTGCACGCGATCGGCCAGACGGCGCACGCGCTTGTGCAGGTCGTCCAGCTCGGTGTCGCGCTCCTCCAGGCGGCCCTGGAGGTCGAGAATGCGGATGACGCCCGCCAGGTTGATGCCCTCGCTCGTCAGCTCGTTGATCAGCTCGAGCCGCTCGATGTCGGCCGGCGAGTACATGCGGGTGTTGCCGCTCGTGCGCTGGGGCGATACGAGCCCCTTCTGTTCATATGCTCGCAGCGTTTGCGGGTGAACGCCCGCCAGCTGCGCGGCCACGCTGATCATGTACAGCGGGCGGTTGCGGTCGGTTCGGTCGCTCATCACCAGCTCCTCACATCATCGGTCGTAGCCGCTAAATAATCTTCCATGGCCTTCTTCTGGCCTTCGTTCATCTCCTTGGGCACGACCACCTTCACGGTGATCTTAAGGTCGCCCGAGCCGTCGCCCTTCACCTTGGGGGCGCCTTTGCCCCTCACCGACAGCACGGTGTCGTCCTGCGTGCCCTTCGGCACGCGCACGCGCACCTTCGTGCCGTCGGGCGCGGGAACCACCACGCTGGCGCCCAGTGCAGCTTCCGCCACGCTCACGGGCACGTCCATCAGCACGTCGGCGCCTTTACGAGTGTAGTACGGATGCGGATCGATCTTGGTGGTGATCAGCAGGTCGCCTGCAGCACCGCCGTTCTCGCCCGGGCCGCCCTTGCCCTTGAAACGCAAACGCCCGCCGTCCACGGCGCCCGCCGGGATCTTCACAGTGAGCGTCTCGGACTCGCCGCGACCGGGAACGCGCACGGTCACGCGCTTCTCGGCGCCCTTGAAGGCCTCGTCGAACGTCACGTTGAGGGTGACGTTCATGTCCTGGCCCTTGCGCGGACGCGGCTGGCGGCCGCCCCCGAAACCGGACATATCGTTGAAGTCCCAGTCCGTTCCGAACGCGCCTTCGCCGTGGCGGATGCTTTCCAGGATGTCGGCCCAGCTGCCGAAGCCGCCGCCCGCGCCGCCGAAGATGTCCTCGACGTTGACCGAGCCGCCGCCCCAGCCCTGGGGGATCTGGTTCTCGTTCGCCGTGCCGTACTGGTCGTAGAGCTTGCGTTTCTTGTCGTCCGACAGCACCTCGTACGCTTCGTTCAGCTCTTTGAACTTCGCCTCGTCGCCGCCGGCGTCGGGGTGATGGGTGCGCGCGAGCTTGCGAAAGGCCTTCTTTATCTCATCGGCCGTCGCCGTGCGTGGAACGCCCAGCGTCTTGTAATAGTCCGGAGTCGCCGCCATCCGCTCCACCTCCTCAATCTATCGAGTAAACCAAAAGCGGGCAGCCTCTTGGCCTTGCCCGCTCTGGTCGTTTGCTTTTACTTTTCCGCGTCTTCCTGCGGTTTCTCCCGTTTGGGACCGCCGGAGGTGACGGTTACCATTGCAGGCCTGAGAACTTTCGTTCCCATCTTGTAACCTCGTTGGTATACCTCGGACACCGTCTCGTCGGGCACGCTGGCATCGTCCACCGTGGCCACCGCTTGCGCCTCCAGCGCGTCGAACGCTTCGCCGGCCGGGTCGATGACCTCGACGCCGTCCTTCTTCAGCACGTCGACGAGCTTCGCATGCACGGCCTTCACGCCGTCGAACAGGCCGCCTTCGCCGTTCTTCGTCGCGTAGTCGATGGTGCGCTCGAAGTCGTCGATGACGGGCAGCAGGCTGGTGACCAGCTTCTCCGTCGCGCGCGCCTTCTCGACCTCGCGCTGCTCGGTGGTGCGGCGGCGATACGTGTCCCACTCGGCGTGCAGGCGCAGGTACTTGTCCTGCCAATCCTGGGCCTCCGCCTTGGCCTGAGCCACCTGCTCGTCAGCCGAAGGGCCGGCGTCTTCGATGACCTCGGCCTCGATCGCCTCGCCTTGCGGCGCCGCTTCCGCGGCGACAGCGTCGGAAGAGGGGGTTTCCTTGCTGCCGCTCGCGTCGGCGGGCTGGGCCTGCGGCTGGGCTTTCGCATCCGCAGGACGGTCGTCTTCGATGGGAATGCTCTTGCCTGCGCCTTGAGCCGCGCGCTCGGGCGTGGGCTGGTTGGGCTGGGCCATAGCGATTACTTCCCTTCCTTCTTGTCGTCGTCCTCGACGACCTCGTAGTCGGCTTCGATGGTGTCATCGGCCGGGGTGGACTCGGCGGCAGCGGCCTGCGAAGCGGCGTCCGGGCCCTGCGTGGAGTACACGACCTCGGCCAGCTTGTAGCCCGCCTGCTGCATCTTCTCGGTCGCGGCCTTGATGGCGTCCATGTCGGAGCCCTCGAGCGCCTGCTTCGCCTCGGCGATGGCCTCCTCGGCGGCGGACTTCACGTCGGCCGGAGCCTTGTCGCCCACTTCCTGGAGCGTCTGCTCGGTGGCGTTCACCAACGCGTCGGCGTTGTTGCGAACCTCGATCTCTTCCTTGCGCTTAGCGTCTTCCTCGGCATGGGCCTCGGCATCCTTCACCATGCGCTCGACCTCGTCGTCGTTCAGCGCGGTGGAGCCGGAGATGGTGATCTGCTGCTGCTTGCCGGTGCCCAGGTCCTTCGCCGACACGTTCACGATACCGTTGGCGTCGATGTCGAAGGTGACCTCGATCTGCGGCACGCCGCGGCGCGCAGCCGGGATGCCGGTGAGCTGGAACTTGCCCAGCGTCTTGTTGTCGGAGGCCATCTGGCGCTCGCCCTGCAGCACGTGCACCTCGACCGACGTCTGGTTGTCGGACGCGGTGGAGTAGATCTCGGTCTTGCGGGTGGGGATGGTGGTGTTGCGCTCGATCATCTTCGTCATCACGCCGCCCATCGTCTCCACGCCCAGCGACAGCGGGGTCACGTCGAGCAGCAAGATGCCCTCGACGTCGCCGGCCAGCACGCCGCCCTGGACCGCCGCACCCATGGCCACGACCTCGTCCGGGTTCACGGACATGTTCGGCTCCTTGCCGGTGAGCTTCTTCACGAGGTCCTGCACGGCGGGCATACGGGTAGAGCCGCCCACGAGGATGACCTCGTCGATGTCGCCCGTCTTGAGGCCGGCGTCCTTGAGCGCCTGCTCAACGGGCTTCTTCACGCGGTCGAGCAGATCCTTCGTGATGCGCTCGAACTCGGCGCGCGTCAGCGTGTAGTCGAGGTGCTTCGGACCGGAGGCGTCGGCCGTGATGAAGGGCAGGTTGATGTTCGCCTGCGTGGTGGAGGACAGCTCCATCTTCGCCTTCTCGGCGGCTTCCTTCAGACGCTGCAGAGCCATCTTGTCCTGGCGCAGGTCGATGCCGTTCTCGGCCTGGAACTTGTCGGCCATCCAGTCGATGATGCGCTGGTCCCAGTCGTCGCCGCCCAGGTGGTTGTCGCCCGCGGTGGACGCAACCTCGAACACGCCGTCGCCCAGCTCCAGGATGGACACGTCGAACGTGCCGCCGCCCAGGTCGAAGACGAGGATCTTCTCATCCTTGTTGGTCTTGTCGAGGCCGTAGGCCAGCGCGGCGGCCGTGGGCTCGTTGATGATGCGGAGCACTTCGAGGCCCGCGATCTTGCCGGCGTCCTTCGTGGCCTGGCGCTGCGCGTCGTTGAAGTACGCGGGCACCGTGATGACGGCCTGCGTCACCGGGGAGCCCAGCTGCTTCTCGGCGTCGTTCTTCAGCTTCTGCAGTACCATGGCGGAGATTTCCTCCGGCGTGTAGTCCTTGCCGTCGATGTCGACCACCGCGCGGCCGTCCTTGCCCTTCTGCAGCTTGTAGCTGACGGTCTTGCGCTCTTCCGGCGTCTCGTCGTAGGAGCGGCCGATGAAGCGCTTCACGGACGACACGGTGTTCTCGGGGTTCGTGACGGCCTGGTTCTTCGCGGCCTTGCCCACGACGCGCTCGCCGTCCTTGCGGAAGCCCTCGACAGACGGAGTGGTGCGGTCGCCCTCGGCGTTCACGAGGATTTCGGGCTCGGAACCCTCCATGACGGCCATGGCGGAGTTCGTCGTGCCCAAGTCGATGCCAAGAATCTTGCTCATTATCTGCTTCCTCTCTGTTGGAGTTGTTACCTAAGTAAGTCGTTAGCAGTCGGTTTCTGTTTATGCGCCAAAGCACGCCCTGAGGGCGCACTCGGTGGACGAAGGGCGGCGGCTTGGAGATGCGATCCGCAAGCTCAACCTCGCTTCGACAAATTGGACTATATAATCTAAGTCTCATGCTGTCAAGTTAGTTACCAATTTGTCATATAAGTTTTGTTAACGTCCCAAACTATAGCTATCGAATGCCTATTGCGCTCCTCTCGCGCCGCACCGTTACGCCGCTTCCACGCACTTGTTTCCCGAACGCAAAGAACCCCCGCCTCATGAAAGAGACAGGGGTTCTCGTTGCGCTTGTCGAAAGCGAATCGAGCGGGAGGTTAGTCCTCGATGACCTCGGGGATCGCACCCATGGGGCACTCCTCGACGCAGTCGCCGCACGCGATGCAGGCGTCCTCGTTCACGACCTCAGCGACGCCGCCGACCACTTCGAGCACTTCCTGCGGGCAGGCATCGACGCAGATGCCGCAACCGATGCACTCATCGGCTTCGATAACCGGGTGAGACATAGTTAACTCCTTCTCGTCTAAAGCATTCCGACGGGATGCGTCGGGTCACTTCCCCAAAAACTTTATGCCCGCAAGATACCATTGTTGTCCGCAAATGCAAGAAGAAATGGCGAATTTCTCAGGGTGCGGCGGCAAATTCTCTATCGAAAGCGCCGCCGCTTTCATGCCCCGAAAGGCGCTATCGAAGGCCTTTGCGCATGTCAGCGCTCTCTTCCATACGCATGAGGGTGCTGCATGGAGAGCTTCTAGCAAATACGCGGCAATTGCTCGCCCACCAGCATGTCGAGGATGCGCGTGCCGCCGAACGCCGTGCGCAGGAACACCTTGGAGCCGCGCTCGGGACGGACGGCCGACACTTCGCCGATGATGGCCGCACCGGCGCCGTAGCGGTTCGCGCGCATGGCCGCGAGCGCCGCGTCGGCCTCCTCGGCCGCCACAACGCACACCATCTTGCCCTCGTTCGCCACCTGCAGCACGTCGTAGCCCAGCATCTCGCACGCGCCCCGCACGGCCGGCTTCACGGGGATGGCGTCTTCCTCCACCGTGATGTCCGTGTTCGACTGGGCAGCCAGCTCGTTCAGCGTGGAGGCCAGGCCGCCGCGCGTCGGGTCGCGGAAGCAGCGCGTGTTCGGCGCCGCCGCCAACACCTCGGCGATGAGGTGGTTGAGCGGGGCCGCGTCGCTTTCCAGGTCGGCCGAGAAGCTCAAGCTCTCGCGGCAGCTCATGATGGTGATGCCGTGATCGCCCAGCGTGCCGGTGACCAGCACTTTGTCGCCCGGCTTGCACTGCGCGCCACCCAGGTTCACGCCTTCGGGAATGGTGCCCACGCCGCTCGTGTTGATGTACACGCCGTCGCCGTGGCCGCGGTTCACTACCTTCGTGTCGCCGGTGACCAGATGCACGCCGGCCTCCTGCGCGCATTCCGCCATGGAGGCGCAGATGCGCTTGAGATCCTCGATGGGGAAGCCCTCCTCCAGCACGAAGCCGCAGCTGAGGTAGCGCGGCACGGCGCCGCTCGTGGCCACGTCGTTCACCGTGCCGCACACGGCGAGGCGTCCGATGTCGCCGCCCGGGAAGAAATGCGGCGTCACCACGAAGCTGTCGGTGGAGAACGCCAGCCGCTCGCCCGGAGCGGGCGCGGGCAGCACCGCCGCGTCGTCGCCGCGCAGCAGCTCGTCGCCGGCGTACGCGGCGAAGAACACATCGTCGATGATGCGCTTCATCATCGTCCCGCCGCTGCCGTGCCCCAGCATGACCGTGGTATCCATAAAGCTCCTTGCCCTTCTCATGAGTCGATGCGAACGAATGTTTCACGTGAAACACCGCCCGTCCTGCAAAGCCGACGAGGGTTTCCGCGGCGCCCGAGATCGCTCCGCTTCGCGGCCGCGCGCGCTTCGCGCGCAAGGGAAAGCGAACAAATGGCGAGACCGGGCGCCACGGGAAGCCGCAGCGTCGACCCGTTCCGATAGCCGGTAGGCCGCCGGAACCGTATACCTATATATGCTGCCCCGTCGTGGTGACCACGAGACGACCGTTCTTCACGCCCTTCGTGCCCAGGATGAGGTTCGCGATGTCCTGCACGAGACCCGTTTCGCCGCGCAGCACGATGACCTCAAGGCAATGGTGCGCGTCGAGATGCACGTGCATGGACGAGATGATGGATTCGAAGTAATCGTGCTGGATGGCGTGCAGCTTCTCCTGCAAGTCGCTGGCGTGATGGTCGAAGACGATGGTCAACGTGCCCACCACCTCCATGCCCGGCGTGGAGCACTCGTCCTCCACCAACGCGTCGCGCACGAGGTCGCGCACCACTTCGCTGCGGTTTTTCGCCAGCCCGCGACGCGCGACCAGCTGGTCGAAGCGAACGAGCAGCTCCTCGGGCATGGCCACCGAGAAGCGCATGAGATCGTTGCTCATACGTGCGGCGCCTACACGAGGTTGACGGTGACGTTCGCCGAAGCTTCGGCATCGTCCTCGAGGGCATCCTTGGCCTCGTCGAGCAGCGCGCGCACGTCGTCCAGCATGGCCTGGGCGGCATGCATCTTCTCGGAAACGGTGGCGAAGCCGGCGTCTCCCGCCATATGCCCCAGGTTGTGCGCCCAGCGACGCTCCAACTTGATATGGTCGTCGATCTGCTCGATCATCTGCTCGAATTGCCCTGTGTTGATTCCGTTCGTGCACATACGCACTCTCCTATCGTGATGCCGCCGCAGCGCCCATGCCGCGGCGGGCGTTTCTTGCTATCATTACGGTTATACGGCGAACCTATCTCGACCGCAAGGGATCGTGTGAAAAAATCTGCGAATGGTAACATGTACGAAGTGGCTCTCGACGAAGCGTGGGAGCTGTTCGCCGAGCACCTCGATGGGGCGCGGTCGGCGCTCGTGTGCGTAGCGAGCGGGAGCGGATCGAGCGAACGCAGCCGCGCGGCGCTGAACAGCGCGATGGCTTCGTTGGGATACGGAAGCGGCGCGTGCACGTTCGCCGCTGTGGAAGGGCTGGACGACCAGGCGCTGTTCCTGCTGGTGGAGGGGCTCGACCCGCTCTGTCTGATCGCGACCGATTCGACAGCGGCCGCCGCACTGGGACGCGCGTACCGCTGCGAGGTTCCCTTGGGGAAGCCCGGCCGCGCGTTCGGGCGCAGCGTGGTGGCATTCCGCGACTTCGACGCGATGCTCGACGACGGGCAAGACAAGCAGATCGCCTGGGCGCTGCTCAAGAAGCTGCCCCGCTTCGGAGAATAGGAAACGCCCCGAAAGCTCGATGCCCCGGGGCGTTCTGCGTACAAATGTTTCACGTGAAACATTCGCTTCGCTCTTCGTTTAGGACACGACCGCGCTTTCGGCGGCCTTCAGGAGGTCGTGGACCTCGTCCACCGTCTCGGCTTCGGCGTAGATGCGCACGAGCGGCTCGGTGCCGGAGGGGCGCATCATCACCCATGCGTCGCCTTCCAGGTAGAACTTCACGCCGTCGCGACGATCCACATCCACCACCCGCTTGCCGCAGATCTCGGCGGGCGCGTAGTTCGGCACGATCTCGGCGCGGAAGTTCGCCATCTGCTCGTCGGTGATGGTGAGGCCCTGGCGCTCGAACTCCAGCTTGCCCACCTTCTGGAACATATCGTCCACCAGCTGGCCCAGGCTCATGCCGCGCTGCGCCATCGTCTCGCACAGAAGCAGCGCCATCAGCAAGCCGTCGCGCTCCATGACGTGGCTGGGGATGCCGATGCCGCCGGACTCCTCGCCGCCCAGCATGACGTCGCCCTTCTCCATCTCGGCGTAGATCCACTTGAAGCCCACCGGCGTGCTGGTCAGCTCCAGGCCCAGGCGCTTGCACTGGCGCGCCAGCATGGCCGACGCGGTGATGGTGGACACGACGCGACCGGTGAGGCCCTTGTCCTCGGCGAGGTGCGAGGTAAGCAGCGTGATGATGCGATGCGGGTTCACGAAGTTGCCGTGCTCGTCCACCGCGCCGATGCGGTCGGCGTCGCCGTCGTTGATGAAGCCGGCGTCAAAGCCCAGCTCGGGAACCTTCGCGATGCAGCGGTCGACCCAGGGCGGAATGGGCTCGGGGTGCAGACCGTCGAACGTCGGGTCCTCGGCGTTGTTGATCTCGCACACTTCCACGCCCAGGTCGCGCAGCAGCTCGGCCAGATAGATGCGGCCGGCGCCGTACAGCGGGTCCACCACCACGCGCAGGTTGGCGTTGCGGATGGCCTCGACGTCCACGCGCTCCTTCAAGGTGGCGAGGTACGGGGTCATGAGGTCGACCGTTTCGAACGCACCGCGCGCGTCGGTGGGCGCGTCGGAGAACGCGGCCTCCACGCGGTCGGTGAACTCCTTGCCCGCCGCGCCGCCGTCGCTCATGCGCAGCTTCACGCCCAGGTACTCAGCCGGGTTGTGGCTGCTGGTCAGCATGATGCCGCCCACCGCGTCGGCGTTCTGCGCCACCGACCAGCACAGCGTGGGCGTGGGGCAGTAGTCCTGCGTCAGCAGCACGCGGAAGCTCTGCGCCGCCGCGACCTCGGCCGCCAGCTGCGCGTAAGCGTGCGCATCCTGTCGGCAATCGTGACCGACGATGAGGGTGCCGGGCGCGTCGGCCGGACGGCCGGCTGCAACCGCGTCCTCCTTGAACACGCGCGCAGCCGCGTCGATGACGCGCACGAGGTTGTCGTTGGTGAAGTCCTCGCCGATGATGGCTCGCCATCCATCGGTTCCGAAATGAATTTCTGCCACGGAGCTTCCTTTCTCAAAGCCTGTTGCTCACCAGTATAGTCAATCGGCCGAGCAAGGCGCGGTTTCGTCGCAAAATAGACAGGGGAACGGATGTTTCACGTGAAACACTCGCCCGAACACGAAATGCATGTAAAGCCTCCCCGAACAAAACCCGTGCCGTCCTGATACGACGACGAGCACATACAGCACGGACGACCTGCACAGCAACGGACGACCCATCCGCCTCTATTTTCCTTCGCCAAATGCGATGCCGGTCATCCGACGAGGCCTCCGATGGCAAAAAAGCATCGAATTCGGAAGCCCGGAGTCGTGCCTTACACGCGCCGACGTCACGCCGAAAACGCTCGCCGCACAGAGCACCAGGTTACAGGCGAGACCCCTTTCGCCTTCGCGCGAAAAGTTTGCCCGAAAGACGGGATGATTTCCGAATTCGGTTGCTTTTTGCCATTTCGAGCGAGCAGGCTGACTAAGGCGCCCGCAAAGGAAGGCAATCCCGAGCATGATGCGCCAAGCAAGGAACCGAAACTGTTGTTTCGCATGCAGAAACCGAGGAAGGCATGCTCCGAGGGCGAGGGGCGGACCGAGAGGCGAAGGAGAAGGCGCACAGGCGCAACGGGCGCACGTCGCGCAAAATGACTCCGAAAGCAGCACAGGCCGCGGGGGGAAGCGGCCTGTGCTTGGACGAGTGAAACGAGGAGAACCGTTGGAGTCGGTGTGTCCACGAGTCATACTTTACGACGTTTATTATCCTGTGTCAAGAATAATATTCCTGCCTTTTCCGAATGTTTCACGTAAAACATTCGTGCGGCTTCCCGCGGCGCCGCACGGGGCCCCGCGCGAGCCCGTGCGGCCTTGCCGCCGAGCGGAACGCGGGCCATGTGCCTTTTGCTGAATTTGCGCGCGATCTGTTCCACCTGCTACTATGGCAACAGTCAGTACCGAGAGGAGCTTCAATGGCGAACAAGAGCTTGGCCAAGGATCATGCCGATATCTGCGTGCTCGTAACGGGCGGAGCCGGGTTCATCGGAAGTCACACCTGCGTCGAATTGCTGGATCAGGGCTACCACGTGGTCGTTGTGGACGACCTGAGCAACTCGAGCGAGCTCGCGCTTGACCGGGTGCGACAGATCACCGGCCTGGCGGCAAACGACGACCGCCTGAAATTCTACGAGGCGAACATCCTCGATCGCGCGGCGCTCGACCGCGTCTTCTCCGAGAACGACGTGGACGCCATCATCCACTTCGCCGGCTTCAAGGCCGTGGGCGAAAGCGTGCAGAAGCCGCTGGAATACTACTGGAATAACTTCGCGGGCACGCTGGCCCTGTGCGACGTGGCCCGCGCGCACGGCGTGAAGAACCTCGTGTTCTCGTCGAGCGCCACGGTGTACGGCGAGCCGGAGTTCATCCCCATCACCGAGGATTGCCCGAAGCACGACGCCACGAATCCCTACGGCTGGACGAAGTCCATGCTGGAGCAGGTGCTGACCGACCTGTACGTGGGCGACGACGAATGGAACGTTGTGCTGCTGCGCTATTTCAACCCCATCGGCGCGCACGAGAGCGGCCTGATCGGCGAGGATCCCAAGGGCATCCCCAACAACCTGCTGCCCTACGTTGCGCAGGTGGCCGTAGGCAAGCTGGAAAGCGTCGGCGTGTTCGGCGACGACTATCCCACGCACGACGGCACCGGCGTGCGCGACTACATCCACGTGGTGGACCTTGCGCGCGGCCACGTGGCGGCGCTCGACTGGATGGGCGGCAAAGTGGGCACCGGCGAAGCGAAAACGGCCGGCACCATGGCGGGCGAACCGGCAGCGGACGGCACGCGTCGCGGCGTGGGCATTTTCAATCTGGGAACCGGCACGGGCTCCAGCGTGCTGGACGTGGTACATTCCTTCGAGCGCGCCTGCGGACGCGAGCTGCCCTACCAGATCAAGCCGCGTCGCGCGGGCGACGTAGCTGTAAACTACGCGGCCTGCGACAAAGCGCGCGACGAGCTGGGCTGGGTCGCGCAGTACGACCTCGACCGCATGTGCGCCGACGGATGGCGCTGGCAGTCGCAGAACCCGGACGGCTACGCGACCGCTCGGGCCTAGACCGAATCCTCGACGCGGCCCTCGTTCTTCTCGTCGTACATGGCCCGATCGGCCGCGTCGAACAGCTCCTGATAGGTAGCGCCATCCTGAGGATAGCGCGCCACCCCGACGCTCAAAGCGATGGGCACCCCCAACGAGCGCGAGGCTTCTGCGATCAACGAACTCAGAGCCTCGCGCTTCGCTTCGATAACCGCATCGTCGTTTGCGCCCACGAGGAACGCCACGAACTCGTCGCCGCCGACGCGCCCCACCGGATCGC
The DNA here is from genome assembly GCF_009875595.1 of Eggerthella sp. BIOML-A1. NCBI lineage: Bacteria > Bacillati > Actinomycetota > Coriobacteriia > Eggerthellales > Eggerthellaceae > Eggerthella > Eggerthella sp. BIOML-A1. Next base: position 287,136 of record NZ_WWRZ01000001.1, read on the forward strand.
GATGACGGAACACGTCGAGCAACGAACGCGCCACCTCTTCCAGAACCCGGTCGCCCATGCTGTGACCGTATTCGTCGTTGACCTGCTTGAATCGATCCATGTCGATCACGAACAGCAAGCCCCTGCCCGTCTCGGGCAGCAATGCCGCCATCTTCTCCTGGAACGCCATCTTGTTGAACGTCTTCGTCAGCCCGTCCATTTGCGACTTGCGCGTGAGCAGCTCTTCGGTTTCGCGCTGTTTCGTGATGTCGACGATCTTTCCCACGGCCATGTACGGCTGGGAACCTTCGTACAGATACCGGCACGTGAACGAGAACCAACGATATTCGCCCGACAACACGCGTGCGCGACAGGTGATGGTGCGCAGCTCGTTCGGCGGCGCAGGGTTTTCGAACGCCATCCGGACACGCTTGTAATCATCTTCCAGGAAATCGATGAGAGGAATGCCTTTGGCCAGGTAGCCTTCGGCTGAAAGGGAGCTGAGGGAGAACATCCCGCGCGCATTCGGCGTCAGCTCAAGCGTGTCGCGCGGATAAGAATACTCGAACAGCACCGTGTCGGAAAATTCAGCGAGGACCTCGTAACGCTCCGCTCTGCGACGCGCCCTTTTGCGGATGCGGCCAACCACCAGCGCCACGGCAAGGCATGCCGCCGCGCTGATGACGATAAGCAGCGCAGCCGTGTACACCGTCAAACGCAGAATGCTCTCCGAATGCTCGACCAACGAACTTTCCTGCGTGAAGTTCACGATAGTCCAATCGTTCACATCGAGGCGAATAGACGTGAGAAAGGTCATGTAGCCGTTCTGCTTGCCCAACATGACCGTTGCCACATCTCGCTCGTTCTCGATGCTGGCACGTACATCGGCGATCTGATCGGAAGACACGCCCCTTCCCTCAAGCACCTGGTACAGGGTGGATCCCTCATAACCTTCGAATTCCTTCGACACGGGAACGACGGTTCCGTCCTCTTTGATCAGCAGCGTGCCGAGCAGCGTAACCTGCGAGCTCGCCTGGCTCGTATCCAGAAGCTTCTCCGCTTTCACGATGCTGCGCAGCACGCCGACCACGCGCCCGTCGCGATTGACGGGCTTGGCTATGCTGAAGTAGTAGCCGTTCAGGCGGTTCGACTTGCGCACGTCGGACACCACCGTCTCGCCTGCGTACAGATGCCGAAGCGTTTCCTCGTCTCGCTCGTTGCGATTGCTCGCAACGCCCTGCTCCAGCTCCTCGATTGGAGTATAGGTAACCTGGAACGACCCCTGCTGGTTCCATTCCTCCAGATACGCAGCGAACGTCGAGCCGGAAGGATCGATGTCCGGGGACTCGGCCAACACGCACATGGTGGAGATGACGGAGCTCACCTCGCTGATGAACGACTCGACTTCCACCTTTTGCGCAGCCGTGTAGTCGTCCATGCTGACGCTGGCTAAATCGTAGAATTCGTCGCTGAGCTCGTTGGAGTAGACGCGGAAGATCGCGAACATCACGAGGCAAACCGCGATGATGGAGACGATCACCCCTATCACGGTGCGCAAAGAGCTGGCAGGGCCGACGCCCTTGTTCTCTTTCGCATGTTCGTGATTGTGTACGTCGCTCATGTCTTTGCGAGCCCCATCCGTCTTTGCAACCGGTGATCACCAGTATCCCGCAGAGGGTACGAAAACTCAACAGGAGAGCCGAAGCTCAACCTACCGGTTGAGGAGCCGATTAAAAAGCGGCATCGATCGAAGCCGATGCCGCTTGCGCAGTTCGAGAATCCCAACGAGACGCCGGCTAAGCAGCGGATGCCGTCCCGTCGTAGGCGCCCGGATCGGTATAGCCGGGGTCGTATCCGCCTGCACCGTCGGTACCGCCCGCACCGCCAGCAATAGTTCCATTGTCGTACCCGCCGGTTCCACCCGCTCCGCCGGTGTTGTCAACGTAACCGTTGTCAACGTAACCGTTATCAACATAGCCGCCGTTGTTAGCCCCTCCGGTTCCCGATGCATCGGTGTAGCCCGGATCGTAATAATTGGTGTTTCCTGCGCCGTTGCCGGCGCCCGAACCAGTGCTGCCGTAACCGTTGCCGTACGTGCTGGCACCGCCTGTGGTGTCGCCCGGATCAACGTATCCTGACGAGACAACCGAGCTCGGATCCTCTCCAGCCTCAACCAGCTTCATCATCTCCTTCGTCGCCACGGGATCGTTGATGACGTACGATACGTCGCCGATCATCGCCGTGGTAGAAGGAACCATCGCAGAGTAGATGGTAAGATCGCCGTCATCTTGGAACTGCTGGGCCAACGCGGCGATATCGCCCACCGCAAGATCCGTGGTCACGCAGTTGGCCGCTGCTTGAACCGCACCCAAAAGCTCGGCGGTGTTCAGTGCCAGCACCTTGTTGACGATGGCCATGATCAGCTTGCGCTGGTTCGCCGTGCGCGTGAAGTCTCCGTCGGGATACGCGCGGCTGCGCGCGAACACCAGCGCTTGGTTGCCGTCGAGGTGCTGCTCGCCTTCCTCGATGATGACGCGCGGCCACTCGGGATGAGCCGTGGTACCGTCTGCGTCGGGATCATCGACGCGCTCGGTCACTTCGACGTCCACGCCGCCGACTGCGTCGACCAATTCCTTCAACTTGCCGAAGTTCACTTCCGCGTAGTGCGATATCTCGATGCCCAGCAGCTGATTCGCTTCGCGGATGGTTCCGGCAGCGCCGCCGTAAGCGTAAGCGGCGTTGAACTTGTTCGTCCCGTAGCCGTCGATGTCGATCTTCGTATCGCGGGGGATGGATACCATCGTGGCCTGGTTCTTTGCAGGATCGATGCGCACCACGATGTTCGTGTCGGAACGATGCATGTCCTCGGTGCTGTCCTCGGCCTCGTCGGTGCCGATGAGGATCATGTAGAAGGGCTCGGTGAAGGTCATGTCCTTTTCAGGCTTGAGCGCATCGTTGATGGCCATGATCTCTTCGTCAGACTTGTTTCCCTTGATCAGCTTCTCGTTGACGGAGTTCTTCCACAAGGCGAACGCCGAACCGCCCCCCACGGCCACCACGAGAATCGCGATGATCACGCCGAGGGCTATCTTCTTGCCGCGCCCGGCTTTCTTGCGGGCTGCCGAGTAGCTTGGATTGTTGCGCGAATATTGACTTGCCGCAGTCTGCCGGGCGTACGCGCCGTTCGCGCCGGAACCTTGGCTGCCGGGCGTGTAGGCCGCACGGTACGAAGAGCCATCGCCATACGCATCGCGGGAGAAAGCGCTTGCCTGGCTGTACGGGGCGATGCGACCCGACTGCGCGGCCTTGGCAGACCGCACGGCGCGAGCAGACTGAGGAGCCCGCGATGAGCGCGCTTCTTTACGGTTCGTTCGAGAGTTTCTTGACGCCATATGGTCTCCTCATCGACTCCGAACACGTCTGCCAAAGCAGGCACCGTACGTCGCGTACCCCTCGCGACACAGCGCTTCGATTGTCGAAGCCTTCATTTTCTCATACCTACGAGAACCCGCTTTCGCCGGCGATTACACCATTTCCGCAACATAACCCGAGGTCGACGCGCATAGATTCTCACGTATGGCAGATATTGTAGCATCGTTGACCTACCATCATAAAATAGGCATGGGCTGGGTACAAACCGCACATTTTCTAAAAATGAACCGAAACGTATTCATGCGGTTACAGCCTTCTGCTCGCACGCCGGTACTCTAGTGGACATGCAAGCCGAGCACGAACATAGTCCGCTGAATGATGACGAGCCTGATCAGAGCAGGTTCTCTCCCGTGCTTGGCGAGAACGTCAGACGCATGCGCTCGTACAGCAACATCACGAAAACGCGCCTCGCGCTCATGGTGAGCATAGGTCGCCCGCTGCTCAATAGGATAGAGGACGGCACGGCGGACGTACGGCTATCCGTCGTCACGAAACTGGCGGATTCCCTTGCCACGACACCGAGCTTCCTGCTGGCGAAGCACAGCGATGAGGACATCCGCCACGAAATCGCCCATCGGAAAGCAAGCTCCCCCGTCGCTGCGGTGCGACACGCGCGCTTTTACTAAGAGCGGGCATCTCTTTTTCGCAGCACCGCGTACGCGATCCCGGAACCCAGCGCGCTGCCCGCAGTATCCACCATCCAATCCACCGGGTCGCACATGCGCTCGGGCACGAACAGTTGATGAACCTCGTCGCTCACCCCGTACAAGCTGGCACAGGCGATGGCGATGAGGCACGCACGACGCAGCGGCATGTGGCAGCGCAGCGCGTTGGCCAGAAGCGCGCCGAACATCGTGTACTCGCAGAAGTGCGCGATGGACGACAGCGCGTCCACCCCAGGCCCCAGCAGCTGCTCCTGCACGGCCTGCATTGCCCGGTAGATGCTGGAGAAGATGCCGAGCCCCGTGTTGAGACCCGTGCCGGTGTTCGAAGACATGAAGAAGATGAGGAACGCCCACGCCGCCACGAGAGCCCAGCTGACGATGACGAACCGTTTCGACGGGCGGGGCTGATTGGAGAGGGTCGACGGCTGATGCTCCATAATGCCCGCCGCCTAGCGCTCGACCGCGAACTGCAGCAGTTCGCGCGCGTCTTCGATAACGACGTCCGCGCCCGCCTTACGCAAGGCGTCGGCGTGGTGATAGCCCCACGACACGCCGATGGCGAACGCGCCGGCGTTGCGCGACACCAGGACGTCCCCCGGCGAATCGCCCACGTACGCCGTGCGGGCTGGTGCGGACCCCAGCTCGTCGATGCAGCGCAGCAGCCCCGTGGGGTCGGGCTTGCGCGGAATCTCGTCGCATTCGCCATACTGCACCGGGAACAAGCCGGGAAGATAGGCGTCGATCACGTCATGCACGCCCTGGTCGAACTTGTTGGACAGAACGCCCAGGCCGATGCCGCGCTGGGCGAGGGCAGCCAGCGTCTCTTCCATATGCGGGTAGGGCTTCGTCAGCTTGTTCCCGATGACGGGATAGAGCTCCATCCAGCGGCGCATGGCGGCCTCGGCCTGCTCGGGCGAAGCATCGGCGGGCACGGCCTGGTACATGAGCGCGCGGGCTCCGTTGCCCACGAAGCTGTGGATCTCGTCGGCCGTGCGGCTGGGGAAGCCCTGCTCGTTCAAGGCGGCGTTCGTCAGAACCACCAGGTCGGGCAGCGTATCGAGAAGCGTGCCGTCAAGGTCGAACACAAAGGTATCGAAACGAGCCATGTCAATCTCCTCGCTAAATGAAAAATCCAAGCCGAAGCTTGGATCGTAGGTTCATGGAGCGGGTGACGGGACTCGAACCCGCGAATACAAGCTTGGGAAGCTTGGGCCTTACCACTTGGCGACACCCGCATGATTGAGGATTATAGCGCAAGATGCGCGAAGTGAGAAACAGTAACGAAAATTCGCGCACAGACCACGAATACCTATGACGCGGCGAACAGAGCGAGCACGACGCGCTGTTGCCGCCTCCACGCATCCTGCCAGCCCGTCGCAGCGATGCCAGCTGTTTTCCGAAAACCTATAAGAAGACACGGGCTTCGTGTTTCTAGCCGAAGCAACTTTCACCGCTCTCGCCTTGTCCAGCGAGCCGCCCCAATCCCTCTCCGACCGCTTACGAGCATCATCGCTGGAGACGAACCTGTCGAACGCAAAGACGCCTGAGCAACACCAAGCTACGTTAAGAGATGTTGCAAAAGTATCGTATTTCGATACAATTGAAACATGAACAAGAACCGCCACACCTCTGCGATAGAAGAGCTCTCGGCTTCGGAAGGCGTTTTCACCACAGCGCAGGCCGAGCGTCTCGGCATCCCCCGCAATGCGATCGCCAAAGCATGCGAGGCGGGGAGGCTCGTGCGCGTCGCCCATGGGGCGTATCGGATGGCCGGGGTGCCGGCATCGCAGCTCGACGACCTGGCGGCCCTCTGGAAGCTCACCGATCCCGCGAAGATGACGCACGAGCGGATGCAGGCTGGCGAATGGGACGGCGTCACCGTTGCGGGAAGCACGGCCGCATCGATTCTCGGCATCGGGGACTTCTACCTCTCCCCCTACCGTATCCTCGCCCCGAGGCGCATCAACTCCCGCAACGCCGAGGCAAGGTTCGGCATACGCGGCGTACCCCGTGACGACGTGTCCTTCATCGAAGGCATACCCGTGACGGGAGCCGAGCGAACCCTCGTAGACCTTGTCCTGGACGGCGAGGAGCCGTCGCTTGTGCAAGACGCGTTTGCCGACGCTCGGGCGAAGGGGCTCGATACGGAAAAGCTCGAGCGTCTTGCGGCGGAAGCGAAGGCCTCCGCCAGGGAGAGAAAGACGATGGATCGGCTCTTCGGAGGGGAGGCATGATGGTGTGCAAGACCCCGGCAGCTCTGGAAATGGCTATAAAGGCCGCGGCCAAGGCTTCTCCCCTCGAAACCGGCAGAGCCGTTTCCGGCTTCTACTTCCACAGGCTCTTATGTCGCGTGTTCAGCAAGCCTGACTCCCCTTTCATGCTCAAAGGCGGCCAGAGCATGCTGGCGCGCACCATGGACGCGCGCGCCACCCGGGATATCGACCTGCTTTCGGAGGAGGCAGACCTCGACGCCGCGCTCGCCGAGCTCAGAGCCCTCGCAGAAGCCGATCTCGGCGATTTCGTGGTCTTCGAGTTCGTAGGAGCCGTGCCGATCAAGGTCGAGGACGAGTACCGATCGGGGCTCAAGGTCGCCTTCGTGCCCTTGCTTGGAGGAAAGCGGCTGCAGGAGGTCTCGATAGATTTGGTGGCCGACCGCGTTGCCTGCGGAGAGCCTGAGATAGTGACGCCGGCCGACAGGATCGACGTTGCAGGCGTTCCGATGTTCGACTACCGCGTGTATCCCCTTGCGAACTCCCTCGCCGACAAGCTCTGCGCCATGGTCGAGACGCACGACGGCAAACCTTCGTCTCGCATAAAGGATCTCGTCGACGTTGCGATCTACGCAACTACCGTCGATATCGATGGCGGCGAACTCTGCAGGCGGGTGCGCAGCGAGGCGGGCGCACGCGGAATAGTGCTCCCTGACAGGTTCTCGGTGCCGGATGAATGGAAGCAGCTGTACGAGGGCGCTTTCAAGAAGCTGGTTAGCCGTACCGGTCTTTCTTCCGAGCTCTCCGACATCGCGGCGGCCGAAGCACTTGCCGCAAGTTTGTTCGATCCTGTTTTGGCTCGAAAGGCTGGCGATCTGCATTGGGATCACGAGAGTCTGAGTTGGGAAGGCCTTGTCCTCGAGCATGGCGAGGATGGACGCCGCACCTCCGAGCTTCTCCGACTATTGCACGATTGCTGACACGATCTCTTCGGGTAGAGTGGTATGCGGACCGCTACGATGCCGACGCGGCGGCAGAAGAGGGCTCTCCCCATGGCAAGAAACCATCGAATTCGGAAGTTTTGCGCCGGGCTCTGGATGCACCGGAAACCCTTCTTCCGCATAGCGCCTGGTCGAAGGGAGGCGAGCTTCCGCGACCGCGCGCCGCGGGCGGCGAAGGCGCGCGGCCTCTTCCGAATTCGATGCCTTTTCGCCATCACGGGCGGCTCGCCTTGCTCGCATGCGGCCCGGACAAGCGGCCCTGGAGCGCGAGGAATGTTTCACGTGAAACATCCTTACGAGAAAACGGAACGCCCGGACGGGCGGCACCCGGGCGCCCGGATGTTTCACGTGAAACGCTCCCAGCTCCCCACCCCTCCTGCCGTCAACGCGCGCGGCGCTCGTCCTCGTCCGCACCTGCGCCTTCGAGCGCGAAGACGTGGGTGCAGCACTCGCGCATAAACTCGTTGTCGTGCGTGATGACCACCACGGCCGCCCCCTCCTCGGCTGCGCAACGCAGCGCGTCGGCCAACCGGCGCATGCTGAGGGCGTCAAGCCCGCTGGTGGGCTCGTCCAGGATGAGCACCGACCGCCTCGACGCCAGCCCGCAGGCAATGGACAGCCGCTGCTTCTGGCCGCCCGACAGCGAGGACGGATGCCTATCCCCCAGCTCGGCCAGGCCCAACCGGCCCAGCACATGATCGGCGTAGCGGCGCGCCGCGTCGTCCTGATCCGAGAACAAGAGCACTTCTTCGTCAACCCGGGAAGAGAAGAACTCCATGCTCACGTCGTTGGGGCTGTACCACACGCGGCGACGCAGCTCCCGCCGGGACAGCTTCCGCCCTCCCACGCGCACGCAGCCCTCGTCGGGTCGGCCCAAGCCAACCGCAACCTGCGCCAGGCTCGTCTTGCCCACGCCGTTTTTTCCCGTCAGAGCCATGATCTGCCCCGGTTCCACGGCGAAGCAGACATCGGAGAACAGCAGATTCCCACCGCGAGAAACGGCCAGGCCGTCCACCTCCAGGGACGCGGCTTCCAGACGCGCGCCGAAAGCTTCGCCGGACACGGCCCGCTCGCCTTCCCGCGCGGGCCCCGCGGCAAGAGGCGCAGGCTTCAAGGAAGGCCGGGGGACGAAAGCAGGGCTGCGAACCCCCATGGCAACGCGCTCGGAGCCCTCCATGGCGAACACGTCGTCGCGCGAGAGAACCGCCCGCATCCGCCCGGCCTCCATATAGCAGAACCGGTCGGCGCACTCCATCAGGTACGAGATGCGATGCTCGGCCACCACCAGCGCGTAGCCCTGCCGCTTCAGCTCCATCAGCACCGCGCCCAACTCTTGAGCCGCATCTTCGTCGAGGTTCGAAGAGGGCTCGTCCATCACCACGAGCCTCGGCGCAGGAGCAAGCGACGAGGCGATAGCCACGCGCTGCTTCTGCCCGCTGGAAAGCTCGTCCACCGCTATCGTGCGCAAACGGTCCAGACCCAAACGGCCGATCGCCGCATCGGTGCGCCTCACCACCTCCTCGGCGGGATAGCCGATGTTCTCGCACCCGAACGCCACCTCGCCCGCCAGCTGACTGGAGAAGAACTGGGCGGTCGGGTCTTGAAACACGCTTCCCACCAGCTCGGCTCTTCGCCACGCCTCCATATCGCGCGCAGAGAGCCCGCCCAAGAACACGTCGCCGGAAACGCTGCCGCGATAGTAGCCCCCGGCCAGGCCGTTCAAGACGCGCACGATCGTGGTTTTACCGCTGCCCGACGCGCCCATAAGCACGACGCATTCGCCGGCATGCACGTCCAAATCCACGGCATGCAGCGTTTCCGGAGCGCCGTAGTACGAGAAGCTCGCGCCTTTCAGCTGCGCGACAAGATCGCCGGTCATCCGAACCACCCTCCCCGCACAACCCAGACGCACGCAGCCAGCGCCGTCGCGACGGCCGTCAGGCAAACCGCGTCCGCCACTCCGAAAGAACTGCGATAGTAACTCGTCCGCCTGGTCGGCGCTTCGGCGGCGCGGGCGATGGCGGATGCGGAAAGGCGGTCGGAGCTGTCCACCAACGAGAACATCAAGGGAACCAGCGCATGCTCGAGCGCCTGAACGGGGCTGCGCGCGACGTTTCCCGCCGAAAGCACCCCGCGCCTTTTGCACGACTCGGACAAACGCCGGAAGCTCGAGCGAACGGTGGGGAAGAACCTCAGCAGCACGAGCACGCCCACGATCAGGCGCTTCGGAATACGAGCCTTCGCCAACGCGGCGCTGATAAGCCCCGGAGGGGAAAGCGCCACCGCGAAGAACGCAACCATGATGGGATAGGTTTTGATCGCGGCGTAAAAATGAACCGGCGAGAAAACGATCACGGTCATCTTCCCGTATGCAAGCGCCAGGCACGCGCCCCACAGCGCCGCGTAGAAAACCAGCATCTTGAAAGCCATGGAACGCTGTCCGCATGCAGCAAGGTAAAGCAGTAAAAAGCAGGTCAGCGCAGGCGACAGCCGCACGCTGTCCACCAGGGAAACCGTCGCGATCGTCGCAGCCAGCACGATGGACTTCGTCGCCATGGAGAACCGCTCCCCGTCGGGCGCCGTCGCCGAACGCCCGACGGCGCGAGCGCCCGATGAGAACCGCTCGTTTCGGATGCCCTCCTCCACGTCAGATCACCCCTGCCTTCAGGAAGTGCTTCCTCATCAGACGCTTGCCCACGAGGGCTCCCAGGAATCCGGCGAACGCCGTGAGAGCGACTATGAACACGATCCATTCTGCATTCCCGTAGTACTTGAGGTACGCGTTCACGTACTCCTCGCCCATCATCCTCACTTCGGCAAGCTCTTGCAGGTACCCCTGAAGGTTGACCAGTATGGGGATGATCGACGACAGCGAGTACAGCGCGCTGAACGTCGCCCACGCCGCTACGATGCGGTTCGGCTTAGCCCGCTGCGCGGCCGTGCGCAGGAACAGCGCATCGATAGCCAAACCTCCCACCAGGTAGAACGGCAGCATGTACCACAGGTTTCCGAACATGAGGTACACCAGCGCCATCACGCACGCGTAGAACGCCGTGACGCCGAAGCGGTTCACCCTCATAACCATGAGCATGTACAACGGCGCAACCACCAAAACGTACGTCGCCGCCATGAACAGCATGGAGAAATCCACACCCAGCATGGTAACCGACCCCACCACGAACATGACGACGATCATCAAGGCGCTGAACAGCACCGCGGTGACGACCTCCTTGACGCCCCACATCTCGAACGCGGCCCCTTTGCGGGACTTCGACGTCTCATAAGGCGAATGTTCCATATCGACCTCTCTTTCCCATGCGTTTTGCATGTCTTGGTTCATCTGATGTTCCGGCACCGAACGCGCCGGATCGAATCCGAAGCGCTACTGCTCGCTGGCCAGCCGCCAACCGGCCGCCTGCTGGCGCTCGCGCCAAAACGACCGATACCGGCCGGGCACCTTCACCAGATCGCCGTGGGTTCCCTGCTGGGTGATGCACCCCTTCTCTAGGACGGCTATCTGATCTGCGGCGGCGATGGTGGACAAGCGATGGGCTATGGCGATGACCGTGCGATCGCGCGCCAACTCGTGCATAGCCTCCACGATGGCCGCTTCGTTTTCCGCATCGAGCGCGGCCGTGGCCTCGTCGAACAGCACGATGGGCGAGTCCTTCAGCAAAGCGCGCGCGATAGCGACGCGCTGGCGCTCTCCGCCCGAAAGGCGGCAGCCTCCCTCGCCCACGGGCGTGTCCCATCCCTGCTCCAGACGGGCGGCCACCTCGTCAAGGCGCGCGACGTGCGCGGCGCGGCGCGCCTCCTCGGGCGTTGCGTCGGGGCGCCCCGCCAGCACGTTCTCCTCGATGGTTCCGTCGAACAGGTACACGTCCTGGAACACGAGGGATATCTGCTGCATGAGCTCGTCGGGACGCATGTCGCGCACGTCCACCCCGCCGATCGAAACGCTGCCCTCGGAAACGTCCCAGAAACGCGCGACCAACCGCGTCAGCGTCGTCTTTCCCGAGCCGGAAGGGCCCACTAAAGCGGTCAGGCTGCGCTCGGGGCACGTCAAGCTCACGCCTTGCAGCACCGGACGGGATTCCTCGTAGGCAAAGCCCACGCGATCGAACGCCACGCTGGATCCGCAAGGAACGCGGGGGTTGCGGGTTTCGGGCAGAGGGGGCGTCTTCAATATCCCCTCGGACGCGTCCAGCGCGTTCTTCGCCACGCGCAGCGCCATCCCCTGCGACCCGATGAGCGTCAAAGGATCGACCAGCCTCAAGGAGAGCACCGCCACGAACACGTACGATGCCACGTCGATCTGGCCCCAGGCCAAAAGAGCCGTGGCCGTTGCGAACACGACGGCGAACACGACCTGGATCAGCATCGTGTAGCGCGCCACGGGTGCCGATGCCATGCGCAAGGTGGCAACCGTCGCCGCACGGTCCCGCTCGATGGCCTGCTGCAAAGCGTCCCAACCCTCCACCGAACGCTTCGTCGCGCGCAAAACGGGCTGGGCGTGCGCGAACTCCAACACCCGGGCCGCCACTTCAGCGTTCGAGAGCTCCTCCTGCCTATGGCCTTCGCCTGCGGCCTTCGCCATGGCGCGCGAAGCCCACAGCAGCAGCGGAGCCGCAATCACGAACACCAGGCCGATGCGCCAATCCACGAACAGGAACAACACCACCACCGCAGCCGGCGTGGTGACGGCGATCACCATCTGGCGCAAAAAAGTGCTGGGCACGTCCATGGCCATCTGCAGCTCCTTGGTGAGCAGAGCCGCAACCTGCCCCGAGCGCTCTTTCGTGAACCACCCCAGCGGTAGGCGCACGATATGGTCGCCCAAGGCGTCCTGCAGCGCATGGCAGATCTGCTCGATGCCGATACAGTAGCCGCGATTGTCCGCGAAAAAGCCGATCACGGAATGCAACAGCGCCAGCGCTGCAGCCAGCGCCACCAGATACCCCGCCGCAACGTAGTCGCCCGCTATCAGCGAGCGCAGCAGCGGAAGCAGCGCCACGTACACGGCCGCCTCCGCCAGGCCGCACAGCACGTACAGGAAAGCCTGCGTCTTCACGCCGGTCGGCCGCCCTACCAGATCGTCGATTTGGGTCGTTATCATCGTTCCTCGCTTTCGCGCGAATCGGCACCGTTCGGCTCCGCTTCGCCATCCGCTTCTTGCGGCCCCGCGGCCGCGCCGCGCATCGCGGCTCCTTCCACAAGTAGCGCCTTTTCCAGCGCATCCACCTGCTGAGATCGCCACAGCGCCGCATAATGGCCGTCGGCCGCCAGCAGTTCCTCATGGACGCCGCGCTCCACCACCTTGCCCCCGACCAGCACTAATATCTGGTCCGCATGCACGATGGTGTCCAGCCGATGCGCGATCACGACGGTCGTCCTGCCTTTCGCCAACGCGTTCAGCGCTTTTTGGATGGCCGTCTCGTTCTCAGGATCCGCATGGGCGGTCGCCTCGTCGAGCACGAGAATAGGCGCATCTTGGACGATGGCGCGCGCGATGGCCACGCGTTGCGCCTCGCCGCCCGACAGGTCCGAGCCTTCGCTTCCCAGCACCGTGTCGTAGCCTTGCGGCAACTCCATTACGCGATCGTGAATCTGGGCCTGGCGCGCGGCGGCCTGCACCTGCTCGTCGGTGGCACCGGGACGGCCCAAACGGATGTTGTCCGCGATGCTCGCTCGCAAAAGCATGCTGTCCTGGAACACCACGGCAACACGCGAAAGCACCTCGCCGGAGGCCATCTGGGGAAGCTCCGTTCCGTTCATGCGCACCGACCCTGAAACGGGATCCCAGAAGCGAGGGATCAAGCGGGCGAGCGTCGTCTTGCCGCTGCCCGAATCTCCCACGAGGGCCGTCACCGTTCCCGGCTCCAACGCGACGTCGACGTCTTGCAGCACGAAAGGCAGGTTCTCGCCGTATGCGAACGCCACGCCCTCGAACTCCATGCGCACGGGTCCTTCGGCCGCCGGGCGAGGCCGCTCGGGTTCGGCCAACGGAGCCACGTTGAGAACGGAGGCCAGATGGTCGGCGGCCTGCAGCGACATCTGCAGCATTCGAATGCTTCGAAACAGGTTGACCAGCCCCGCGGGAACTCCCACGCCCAACACCAGAAAAGGGACGCACCGCTCCAAAGGCAAAACGCCGTTCGCGACGAAGGCCAGCGTTGCAGCCAGCAGAACCACCAGCATTGCTCCCGGCGAGAACAAGGCCGACACCCAGCTGAACGCGTTGCCATTGCGCTTCGTCCACACATAGCACGCTTTCGCCAGCTCCTCGGTAGCCGCCCGGTACCGTGCGCCCGCACGGCTTCGGGAACCGAAGGTCTTGATGACGGCGATGCCCTCCACCATCTCCACCGCAGCGGAGGAAACCTCCACCATCGCTTCGTTGAACCTCTTGTTGAGAGGACCGAAATCCCTCATCATGAACGGCCACGCAACGCCTATCACCACGACGAAGTACGCCACCAGAAGAAGGGCGAAGCGAACGTCCACCGTGAACAGGTACACCAAGGGGATCAAGGGCGAGAGCAGCGCGGCGGTCACGTCGACCGGCGCATGCCCGACCGATTGATGCAGGTTGAGAACGTCATCGGTGGCAGCTTGCTTCACCTGCGCCGAGCTGTTGTCGTTGAACCATCCCAGCGGAATCTTCCCCAAGTGCTCTATCAGCACGGTGCGCACGTGAACGCGAAAATCGGCGTCGGCGTAATGACAGCGGCCGGTGGCCATGCTGAACAGCATCCTTCCCGCCGCCGCGCCCGCGACGGCGACCAGAACCCACATCGCCAGCACGTCGGACGGGGGAACGCCTTCCGTGATGGACAGCTGGGCAACGCGCGCGATTGCGAGATAGGGGACGAACTCGCACGCCGACGACAAGGCCGCGATGGCGACGTTGCCTATGATCCTCCCTTTCACCGGCTCGATCAGACGCAGATACGTGCGCCGAGCGGCGGCACTGTCGACAGATTCCATAAGCGGCACTCTTTTCTCTCTCGGAAACAGGGGCGGCGGCGGGGCAAGCCGGCCGATGTGCAGATGTTAGCCATAGCTAACTTCAAGAAATGATTTTGGGGATTTCACCACATAATCTACATACATTCTTATTCCGCACTTGCATGAGTCGGAAACAACAAGTAAGTTAGACATGGTTAACATATAGCGAGCAGACCCGCTCCCGACGTTCGGGCGGCTTATGCCCGACAAGGAAAGCGAGGAAACTCATGGCTCGACAGGTTCTACAGCAAGACAAACGCGCGCTCATGCTCACGCAAACGCCCGGCAAGCTCATGATGTCGCTCAGCCTGCCTGCCATCGTCGGCATGGCGGTCATCGGGCTGTACACGTTCATGGACGCCGTGTACGCAGGACAGCTTATCGGGATGGAGGCCATGGGAGCCGTGGCCGTGGCCTACCCGTTCACGTTCATCAATTCCGGCGGCGCTTCGATGATCGGCATGGGGTCGGCCTCGGTGCTGTCGCGCGCCATCGGCGCGAAAGACCAGCGCACCATCGACCAGGTGATGGGCAACCTCGTGGTCATGAACCTGGTGCTGTCGCTCACCGTCACGATCGTCGGCACGGTGTTCGCGCGCCCGCTGCTGGCCCTCACCGGCGCACAGGGGCAGGTCCTCGACCTGGCCGAATCCTACCTGCGCATCATGCTCGTCGGCAGCCTGTTCGTGAACTTCGCGCAAAGCTCGAACATGGTCATGCGCGGCAAAGGCGAGCTGGCGCGGGCCATGGCCATCATGGGAGGAGGCGCCGTCCTCAACATGGTGCTGGCCCCTCTGTTCATCCTGGCCCTGCGCGACCAAGGGCTCGGCATCCAGGGGGCGGGCTGCGCCACGGTGATCACGCAGATGATCCAAGCGGGCGTCATGCTGTGGTGGTTCGTCAAGCGCGAGAAGACGGCGCGTATCGTCCGCGTGGCCGTTTCGCCCGCGATACTCCCCGAAGTGCTGAAGGTGGGCGCGTCCGCCATGCTCATGCAGGTGCTCGTGCTGGTACAGCAAGCCATCGCCTACCGCGCGGCCGCCGCATGGGGCGGCGCGGAATGGCAGGTGCTGCTGGGAGCTGCGCTGCGCATCCAGGCGTTCGCCTTCATCCCTTTGTGGGGCATGAGCAACGGCCTGCAGCCCGCGGCCGGAACGAACTACGGCGCCGGACTCTACGGTCGCGTGCGCAAGCTGACGATCGTCTTCTGCCTGGGCTCGATGGCGCTGGCGCTGCTGTTCTGGGTACCCGCGATGCTGGCGCCGGAAGCCACGCTGTCGCTGCTCGTCTCCGACCCGGCCGTCGCCGCGATGGGCGCCGACGATTTCAGGGTGTTCTTCTCCACCTACCTGGTTGCAGGCCCCATGGTCATGGGCATCACGCTCTTGCAAGCGCTCGGACAAGGCGGCAAGGCGGCGATCCTCACGTTCGCGCGACCCGTGGCTCTGTTCGTCCCACTCGTGCTGATCCTGCCGAACGTCGCAGGGCTCGGCATCCACGGCGTATGGGCCGCATCGGCCCTGTCCGACGGCGTCATGATCGTGGTGGCGGCGTTCATGGTGGCAAGCGTGATCCGCAACCTGGGAAAGGACGAAGGCTCCGCAGCTGACCGCGTGACCATGGAAGAGGAAGCCGCCCGAGCCTAGCGGGCCGGCGCGCCGCCCTCTTGCCGCTGCCGTCTTGCTCGTGCATCATGCAGGCGTTACCCTCGAAGAGCTGGCAGCGCAACGGTTCTGCGCATACGGCATCACGAGCAAACCGCCCGATGTTTCACGTGAAACATCGGGGTTCGCACGCTGCCCCGTCGCCTCGTTCAGCCGCAAACCTTTCCGAGCACGCATGCAAGCCCGTCTATGTCGACCGGTTTCGCCACATGGGCATCCATGCCCGCATCGAGCGCGGACTTCACATCTTCGGCAAATGCGTTGGCCGTCAGCGCGACGATCTTCACTTCTTCCGAGCGGGCGCTGCTGCAAGCGCGCAGAGCGCGCGCTGCCTCGTAGCCGTTCATCACCGGCATCATCACGTCCATGAACACCGCATCGTAATATCCTGCCGGGTGCTTCGAGAATGCATCGATCGCCTTTTCGCCGTTCTCGGCCCACTCCACTTTCGCGCCGCGGCAGCCGAGAAGCTCTATCAATATCTCAGCGTTCAGCTCGTTGTCCTCGGCCAGGAGAAACCTCTTGCCCTCGAATCGATAGGAGGTGCTCTCCGGCACGACTTCAAGCGGCGGACAAGCATCCGCCGACGAGACGACGCGAAGTTCCAATGTCACGCGAAACGAGCTGCCTCGTCCTTTTTCGCTGTCGACCTCGACAATGCCGCCCATGGCGTCGATCAGCGCCTTCGTTATGGACATCCCCAACCCGGTTCCCTGTATCCGCGCGATAGACACCTCTTCGCTGCGCTCGAACGGATCGAAAATACGCTCGACGAATTCCGGCGACATGCCCATGCCGTTGTCGGTTATCGTGAAAGCAACGCTCGCATAGCTGGGCCGCGTTTTCGCCAGCTCCTGCACGACGAGGGCTATGGAGCCGCCCTCCTGCGTGTACTTCACCGCATTGGACGCAAGGTTCAAAAGGATCTGGCTTATGCGCAGCTCGTCTCCCGAGAACGCCTTATGCTTCATCTTCGAGCGATCGATGCGCAGCTCTTGACTCTTCGCCTGAGCCTGAGGACGGATGATGGCCTCTACCCCGCCCACGACGTCATCGATGTCGAACCGACGCTCCTGAAGCTCCATCTGCCCGCTTTCGATGCGCGACATGTCCAGAACGTCGTTTATAAGCTCCAGCAAATGACGAGACGACGCGGTGATGGCATCGAGGCAACCGGCTATCTTCTCGCTGGCCTCGCCGCTTTCCCGTGCGATCTTCGTCATGCCCACGATGGCGTTGATGGGCGTGCGTATGTCGTGCGACATGTTCGCAAGGAACTGGCTCTTCGCCTCGTTCGACGATCGTGCGATATCGAGCGCCTGCTCGAGCATCAAACTTCCTTTTTGCTCGTTCGTGCGATCGGACAGCACCAGCACGTACTTATCCACCCCTTTGATGGATTCCCGGTACAACGTTTCCTGGTACCAGCGACGCTCTCCTGTGCGCGCTTGAATGCGCTCGCGAAACACTTGAAGGCACTCGCCCTCTTCCAACGACGCAATGTCATCGATTCGAGGGTCGGACGATGGATCGGCCGCCGAATCCGACAGCGCTCGTATGTTGTTCTTCACCGCTTCGACCGACACGCCCAAAAGCTTCTCCACATTGGGACTGACGTATTCGATCTCGTACGCATCGGGAGAGAACATAACGTAGATATCGTCGGCATTGCGCACCAGCATGCTGAACAGCTGCTCGCGGCTCTCGATGGCCAGCTCCTTCGCATCAGCCCGGCGCCGCACGCGGCGAAGCAGGGTCAGCAAACCCGCCAACCCGAAGATGCGCGTCCAGCGCGCATTCGGCGCTCGCTTCATGCGTCAGCCAATCTCTGAGCCATCGACATCCCCTCGATCAAACCGACCTGCCTGAGTGCAGAAATTGTTATACCTGATCAAACATAGCCTTATTGCATGCGGTGTCAGAGTATAGCACCCTATTGGGAAGGAGGTAAACCGTCGGAGCCCGCCGCGGTCCTAGGGCACGATCGTGCGGTCGACGTCAATCATACCCGCCCTCTCGAGAAACGCGAGCACGGACTGGAGCATAAGGCGGTAATACGCGGTCATCGATTGGGAGAACCCCTCGTCGTCGGCTCTGCGCGCCTGCCCGAGAGCGATGCTTTCGAGAGACGAGAGAGCGGACGCGCTTTCTCGCGAAGCCGCGAACAGCGTAAGGAAGGCTCCCCAGCGCAGCAAATCGTTCAGCTCCCGCAGAATCGTCTGCAATGCGCAAGGCTCCGTGCATTCGATCAAACCCGTTATGAGAGCCTTCGACACCGCCCAATCCCCCTCCTCGACCGCGAGGGCGCGTTCCGCAGAAGAGGCCACCTCCTCCGCATGACCTTGCACGCGGCTCAATGCAGCAGGCAGCACGGCGCACATCATCTGCGCCGCATGGACGTACGTGCCCACATCTCTCTTGAACGAGTGATCTTCCAGCCAGCGCTCGCTGAACGTCGCATTGCCCAACTGCACGCGCGTGCCCAACCCGTTGACGGTGCGCGCGACGCCTATGACGTTGAGCGCGCCGTACGCTTTCTGCACCGTGGAAGCGGAGACTCCATACTGCGCCGACAGCTCGGCGATGGAAGGAAGCAGCTGGCCGTCAACGAATTCCCCCCGAACGATGCGTTCCACAAGATTGCGAGCTATTTGTCCGTGCACGAATTCCAACCCGGCCTTCGCATTCCACGCGTACCCGAACGATCCGATGTCCACGGCGGGGGCATATGCGTTCTCGAGCGCGTCGAAATACGCCCCGACGCGCTGCGCGACGCCGCGATACATGCAACCGAACCGATACTGCACCTCATCAGCATCGCGCAAAAGCAGAGAGGAGAACATCCACGTCATCAAACCCCCGTCGACGTCGACCGCACGCGAGGCAAAAGGGCTTTCGAAACCCGGAACCACCGGCACCAGACCGATGCGCTCCAAGCTTGCGAAGCACGACGTGAACAACGGGTTGCCTGCCTTTGCCACCAGGCCGTGCAAAACAATCGATGCGTGCGATATGCGCCACCCTTCCGATACGCCAGAGCGATCAACGCGCTTCGCATCCTGAGCCAAAGCGAAAAGATCCTCGTCAGAGCAGCATCGAGCGGCTAAGTGGAACAACGGGGGCATGACCAGTTCGAGGGTTCTGTAGCAATCGGCAACCACCTCGCGACGCGCCAGCAGCGCACGGATGCGACCGTCATCCGCGTCATCGGCCGGACGGTACGCCACGACAGCGCGCTTTCGCTCCTCCACGACAATGTACCCGTCGGCCTTCAAAGCACGCTGCACGTCGCGGATGGTTCTGATGCCCACCCGAAATCGATCGCACAAGTCGTGCAGCGACGGCAACGCGTCGCCATAGCGCAGCGCTCCCTGCTCGATGTCGCTGACAAGCTGACGATACACGTACTCGAATAAGGTGGCTTTCTTTTCCAAACCTCTCCTTCGCCGCTTCCATGATGCGGTATTGTACCGCGGCGGCTACCAATCAAGCAGATTGCTTATCGAATGAAGCAGAAAATATTTTATCGGATATCTAATGAAATCCCCGGTCAAACAGCTGCTACGACAACGAGAGGAAGCAAACGAGCACCGATGTCGATTCACCATGCTAAACGTGGTTGACATTAAATGTTTTACCGTCTAAACTACTGGAAGTCGTCATAATTTGACGAATTCACGGGGAATGTTAGGACATGGTGTTGATGTTTGAGCTGAACGTCAAATCCTACATCAAGCGGAACCCACGCTTACGCCAAGCGAAGATGGGTATGCTCATGAGCAAATGGGCTTGGAACCGCAAAGTCTGCCCCCGCCAGTTCAAGCGCTTCTTCTCCAGCTTCACGTTGCCGAAGACTTCCGCGCTGTTCGCCTCGTTCTTGAATACTCGCCGCGTTGCGTATTCCTCCGCAAACTACGGAGACGCCTCGGCAACCAAGCTCTTCATCTTCCTTTCCTAAGTTGGTGCCCCTCGGGGGAAGTGCGCCCTTCGTCGGGTCGCGCTTGCCTTGTATCGTTGTGCCCGAAGTAAGGAGAGAAAGGGGGTGAAGGCAGGACGTTGACGTCCTACCTTCCCGGAGGATCTCCGGATGCCCCTAACAACCGATCCTTCTCACCAGATCGTTGCCAAAAGTATACGAACACCAGCCGATCTCAGCAAGAGTTCGGCAAGCGGTCGCATATTTTCCTCCGATCTCCTATCGGTAGTTAGGTTCCGCATCCCGCCTCCCGGAAGGCGACGCGAAAGTCGAGGGCACGGCTCAGCGTCACTCCACTGAACATCGTTTTCACCAGGACCGCCTCATAGCGGCCAGGGCGAAGCACGGTCTGCGGTGGATATCGATCCGCAAGAATCGTAACTGAATCGCGGACGGTCCCTGCGACCGAACGCACACAGGAGGTAAACATGGCTACCACTACAGCCAAAAAGAAGGGGATCCACTTCGCATGGTTCGTCCTCATCGGCGTTCTGCTGATGATGGGTCTGTGCCGTGGCGGCATCAACAGCGGCATGGGCTTGTTCTTCCAGCCTATCAGCGCCGACATGCACATCGGCGTGGGCGAAGTGGCAATGATGTCGTCCATCTCGGCATTGATCACTATGTTCTGGAGCCCGTTCGCGGGTCGCCTGCTCGACAAGTTCGACATCCGCATCATCACCGTAGTCGCCGTCGCCATCCAGGCGGGCTGCTTCGCCGCGCTGTCGCTGGTCGACGCAGTGTGGGGCTTCTACGCGCTGGCCGGCATCATGGCGTTCGGCTCGGTGTTCGCCACGCAGCTGGTGGGTCCCATGATGATCAACCGCTGGTTCAAGGATAAGAACGGCCTGGCCATGGGCATCATGATGAGCTTCGTGGCCATCTGCTCCGCCGTTCTCTCGCCGGTCGTCGCCTCCATCATCGCATCGAACGGCTGGCGCATGGGCTATATCGTGCTGGGCGTGCTCGCGCTGGTTATCGTGATCCCGGCCGTGCTCATCTGGTTCCGCACGCCCGAGCAGAAGGGGCAGCTGCCCCTCGGCGCCACCGAGGCCGACATCGAAGCCGCCAAGAACGCCGATCCGAAAGCCGCCGCCGAGGCCGCGAAGAACCTGCCGGGCCTCACGTCCAAGCAAGCGCTGAAGACCCCCACGTTCTGGTTCTTCTTCATCTTCATGGTGCTGCTCACCGGAACGCTGGCGTTCGCCTCCATCGTTCCCACCCTGGCTATCGAAGCTGGTTTCGATACCGTGACCAGCGGATTCGCTATGACGGCGTACATGATCGGCACGGCTATCGCCGCCGTCGTGTTCGGCACGATCTCCGACAAGCTGGGCCCCCTCAAGGCCACGATGGTGGCGTGCGCGTGCGGTTTCATCGCCCTCTTGGGCCTCATCTTCTTCCGCACGAACCTGTACATGTTCTTCGGCTCGCTGTTCTTCTACGGCTGCCTGTCCGCCACGCTGGGCGTCATCGGCCCGCTGGTGCTAGGCACGCTGTTCGGCCAGAAGGAATTCGGCTCCATCTACGGCATCGTCATGATGGCCACCGGCATCGGCTCCATGATCCTCATCCCGGCGTACGGCTTCATCTACGATGCGACGGGCAGCTTCACGCCCGCCCTCATCATGATCTTCTGCTTCATCGTCGTCTGCCTGATCTCCATGATCATGGCCTTCAAGACCGGCAAGAAGGTTCAGGCCATGTGGATGCCGAAGGCGTAAATCAGACGCGCCACCCGGCGCTTTGCGCGGAATGCGCTGCGCGCCACCCGTTTGGTTCCACTGCGGGGCACGAGCCCCGCAGCCGGCGGGCACCGGAAACAACCGGACCGCCCGTCACACTACAGTCCTTTTGAAAGAGGAGGAAACACATGGCTCTGAAACTTCTGGAAGGCATGAAGGTCATCGAGATCGCCGCGTTCATGGCGGCTCCGATGGGCGGACGCATCCTGGGCGAATGGGGCGCCGACGTCATCAAGGTCGAGCCTCCCACCGGCGACAGCAACCGCGGCATCGGCCTTGCCCGCCATATCTACAACGGCGACCAGGCCGGTTGGGACTCCATCAACTCCTGCAAGCGCTGCATCACGCTCGACACCCGCAAACCCGAAGGGCTGGCCATCCTCAAAGAGATGCTGAAGGACTGCGACGTGTTCCTCTCGCATCTGCGACCGAAGGATTCCAAGAAGCTGGGTCTGGACTACGAGAGCCTGTCGAAGATCAATCCGAAGATCATCTGCGGCAACACCTCCGGCTACGGCACCAAGGGCGAGTGGGCTCCCCGCGGCGGGTTCGACGCGGCCTCCTACGCCGCGCGTGCAGGCTACGACTTGGACTGCCCCATCAAGGGCGACAACCCGATGATCCCGTACTTCGGCTTCGGCGACATCCCCACGGGCACCTATCTGGCCATGGCCGTGCTGGCCGCCTACATCGAGCAGCAGCGCACCGGCAAGGGTCAGGAAGTGAACGTGGCCCTCATGCACGCCGGCATGTGGAGCGTGGGCGTCCCCATCGTGACCGCCGCCTACGGCGACGAGTACCCCACGGATCCGAACTCCGTGCTGCCCCTGGCCCGTCCGTACATGTGCTCCGACGAGAAGGCCATCGCCCTGATGGGCCTGCAGTGGCACAATTCCTGGCCTGAGTTCGTGCATGCCTTCGGCATGGACGAAGACCTCATCGCCAAGTGGCCCGACTATCAGACCGCGCTGGCCGCTTCTGCCGAGATCACGCCGATCATCACCGAGGTGCTGGCCAACGTCACGCGCGACGAGGCCATCGAGAAGCTCATGACCACCGACATCCCGTTCGACCTGTGCCAGCATTTCGCCGACCTGCAGGACGACCAGCAGGCATGGGACGCCGGGTTCTTCCAGGGCATCGACTACCCCTCCGGCAAGCACATCGGCATCGTCAAGGCCCCGGCCATCTTCTCCTCGGGCGAGGCCGAGTTCGGCCCCTCCGGCTATCCGGGCGAGTACACCCGCGAGGTTCTCAAGGAGTACGGCTTCGACGACGCGAAGATCGACGAGCTGCGCGAGCAGGGTCTCGTGACCGAAGAAGACCAGTGGGACAAGGACCAGTACAACATGGAGAAGCTGATGGCCCAGGCCGCGGCCGCCAAGAAGAAGGCCGAGTAACCGCTGGAACCACCTGATAGGAAAGCGGATCGCCAGCTGCGGCGACGATCCGATGAAGTACTGTTTTCAACGCGCGGGTTCCGGGAACCGAAACCCGCGCACCACGACCGCCAAGGAGGCATGCAACAATGATCGATTTCTCGAAGACCGAAGAGCAGGAGCTGCTCATCGAAAGCATCAAGGAGCTTCTGGAGCGCGAGATGCCGGCCGAGAAGGAGCGCGAGTGCTACCGTAACGGCGAGTTCCCCTGGGACGCCTGGAAGGCCATGGCAGAGGCCGGCTTCACGGGCTTGGGCCTGCCTGAAGAAGTGGGCGGCACCGACGTCGACCTCATGACGGTGGCCCTGGCCAACTTCACCATCTCCCGCTACGGCGGCCCGCTTGCGGCGTTCTACTCCATGGGCATGCCCACGATGTACGACGTGTGCGAGTTCGGCACGCCCGAGCAGATCGAGAAGTACGTGAAGCCCTACATCGCGGGCGGGGCGCCGCTGGCCCTGGGCATCTCCGAGCCCTCCACCGGCTCCGACGTTGCCGGCATGCAGACGTCCTACGCGTGGGACGGCGACACCGCGGTCATCAACGGCGGCAAGCACTACACCACCTGCGGCATGGAAGCTCCGGCCATCATCGTCATCGCAAAGGATCCGACGGTTGACAACGTCCATCGCGGTGCGACGATGTTCTTGGTCGATCGCGACACCCCCGGCGTGACTATCAACAAGCTTCCCAAGATGGGCCACGAGAACGCCCCCACCAGCATCTGCGAGGTGTTCCTGAACGACGTACGCGTGCCCCGCTCGGCTATCCTGGGCGTCGAGCACAACGGCTTCATGCAGACCATGGCGAACTTCACCCGCGAGCGCATCGCCAACGTGTCCGGTGTCATCGCCACGGCGGTCAATGCGTTCGAGGACGCCTGCGCCTACGCCAACCAGCGCGAGCAGTTCGGCCAGCAGATCGGTCGCTTCGAGCTGGTGCAGGAGATGATCATGGAAATGTCCTGCAAGATCGAGAACATGATGAACATGCTGTACAAGCTGTGCTGGCAGGCCGATCAGGGCCAGGACGTGCGCATCCTCGCCGGCATGGCCAAGTACTACTGCTCCAAGGCCACCTGCGAAGTGGTTGACGACGCCATCCAGGTGCTGGCAGGTATCGGCGTGGTGGGCGACCATCGTGTGGGCCGTTACTACATCGACATCCGCAGCGCCCGCATCGCCGGCGGTTCCGACCAGGTCATGGTGTTCAACACCGCTCCGCAGATCCTCAAGCGCTACCGGTAAGACGCCAGAACGAGCAAGGGGCGGGCTGACGAAAGCCTCGCGTCCGCCCCGTTCAACGCACATGAGGAAACGGGCAGCGCTTGCTGCTGCAGAAGGAGGTGAGTAACGCGATGGATCGATGTGACGGCATACCGATTGACAAGGTTGCTTTTTCGAAACAGCTTCAACAGCTTGCCGAAAAGTGGGGGGACGAGACGGCTCTCGTCGATGTCTCCCGCGACGGATCGGAACGGGCGTTGTCTCGTCGAGAGCTGTTCGAGGCGATCGAGAAGGTCGCCTGCCATCTCAATGATCGAAACGTTCAACAGGGAGATTACGTCGTCATAGCCCTTCCCAACGGTTACGAGAACGTCGTTGCGACGCTTGCCGCCTGGCAGCTGGGAGCGTGTTGCGTATTCATGTCCCCCAAGGGAACCGATGAAGAACGCAACCATATACACGCGCTGTTCGAGCGCAAGCTGCTGATATCGACATGGGATTGCGACGACGAGGATTGCATATCGCAGCAAGACGTGCGGAACTGGATCCGAGGAGAGTTCCCCCATGGAGCCGAGATCCTGCCGTTCTTCGCCTGCGAGCCCTCGCGGGCTATCCCGACGGGAGGGTCGTCGGGAAAACCCAAGCTCGTCGTGCAAAAAGTCAGGCCGGCCTACTGCGAGATGGATCTGTCGGCTTGGACGGCGATGACGGGGCAGACCCCTTGGTCGAAACAGCTTATCCCCGGTTCCCTGTTTCACAACCTGTACAGCAATGCCACGTACATCGGACTGTTCTTCGGGCAGACCGTGTACCTCATGGAACGCTTCGATGAAGGACAGGCGCTCGAGCTCATCGAAAAGCATGGGATTCAATTCATAGGCTTGGCTCCCACGATGATGGACAGGATGATGCGCCATCCTTCCTTCCAAACCAGAAACCTGGAAAGCCTGGAGGCCGTGTTCCACAGCGGCGGCCCCTGCCCCGACAAGGTCAAGCTCGCCTGGATCGAGCGCATCGGCGCCCGGAAGGTGTACGAGATGTACGGCGAGACCGAGATGATCGCAAGCACGTTCATACGCGGCGAAGAATGGCTGGAGCACCGCGGCAGCGTGGGACGCCCCTTCGGTTGCGAGCTGCAGATACGCGACGAGGAGGGTCGGGCGCTTCCCTGCGGCGAAGTAGGCGAGATATTCGGCAAGCCGGCTATGGGGCTTTCCGCAAAGTACGTGGGGCCGCAATCCATCAAATCCGAGGAAGACGGGTTCTTCAGCGTCGGCGACCTCGGTTGGCTCGACGAGGAAGGCTTCCTGTACATCTCCGACCGTCGTTCGGACATGATCGTGACCGGCGGGAAGAACGTGTACACCGCCGAGGTGGAGAACGCCATTTTCGACTATCCCGGCATCTCCGACGCTGTGGTTATAGGCATTCCCGACCAGCAATGGGGTCTTAGGGTGCATGCGATTCTCGAGATCGAAGGCGCGGAAAGCGAGTTTTCGACGGATGGTCTCAAAGAATTCCTCCACACCAAGCTGAGCGGATACAAATGCCCGAAGACCTACGAAATCGTACAGGACATGCCTCGCAACGAAATGGGGAAAATCCGGAGACGCGAACTGATAGAGCAACGTGTGTCCAGCTTATCCGAACGCGAACCCGGAACGAAAGCGTGAGAAAGCGATGCAAGAGTCGCATCGCGAAGACTAAAGAAAGGGAGTTTCATTATGGCAGAACGAGAGCTGAAGGCGACCTTGGCCGAAAAGCGCGACGGCGTGGGCATCATCACGCTGAACCGGCCTGAGAAGCTGAACGCCATCAATCAGGACGTCATGGACGACCTGTACTACCTGTTCGACGCGTACGAGGAGGATCCCGAGGTCCGCGTCATCGTGCTGACCGGCGGCGACGGCAAGGCCTTCTGCGCCGGTGGCGACATCGAGGGCGAGATCCAGATGGACGTCGTGGGCTCGTACCATGGCGGCATCGAGGGCAACCGCCTGAACACCCGCATCGAGAAGTGCCGCATTCCCGTCATCGCCGCTATCAACGGCTTCTGCCTGGGCGGCGGCTTCGAGATGGCGCTCGCGTGCGACATTCGCCTCGCTTCCGAGCGCGCACGCATCGGCCTGACCGAAGTGAACATGGGCGTCATCCCGGGCTCTGGCGGCACCCAGCGCCTGCCCCGCCTCATCGGCCCCAGCCGTGCGAAGCTGCTCATGATGACGGGCAACCACTACAAGGGCGAGGCTGCGCTGGCCATGGGCCTGGTGGACATGGTGTTCCCGGCCGAGGAGCTGCTGGAAGCGGCCGTGAACATGGCCAAGGAGATGGCCGCGAAGCCGCCGCTGGCGCTCGAGTACGTGAAGTGGGCCGTGAACGAGGGCATGCAGATGGATCTCGACCGCGCGCTGCTGTTCGAATCGGCCTTGTTCGCCCACTTGTACAGCACCGAGGATCAGAAGGAAGCGATGTCGGCATTCCTGGAGAAGCGTCCCACGCGTCCGTTCCAGGGCAAGTAGGAAACGCGGCTCATCCGCAAAGGGCGGGAAGGCCGCAACGACCTCCCCGCCCCGGCGGAGCCCCGCGCTCCGCGAAACATGATTTTGAAACAGCTGCGCGCATGAGGCCGCAGCGAGTGAAAGGAACGAGCAATGTCTGATTTGAAGCTTCTTGATGGCGTCAAAGTCGTCGACATGTCCGCGTTCGTCGCGGCACCGATGGCCGCCGAGATCCTGGCCGAATACGGTGCGGACGTCGTTCGCATCGAACCGCTGACCGGCGACGGCATCCGCGGCTCGGGCATGACGCAGAACATCTACAACGGCGACGCCCCGCTGTACGACGCCATCAACGGCAATAAGCGCCACATCGCGGTGAACACGCGCACGGCCGAGGGCATGGGCGTGCTGTGGAAGCTGCTGGAGACGGCCGACATCTTCATCTGCCACATGCGCGAGAAGGACATGGTCAAGCTGGGCATCGACTGGGATACGCTGCATGCGAAGTTCCCGGCGCTGATCTATGCCAACACCACCGGCTACGGCAGCACGGGCCCGCTGGCCAGCCGCGGCGGCTTCGACATGATCGCCTACGCCACGCGCACGGGACTCACCACCGACGTGGTTCCCGAGGGCGCGCATCCCTACATGCCCTACCAGGCGCAGGGCGACATCCCCACGGGCCTGTACCTGTCCATCGGCATCATGGCCGCGTACATCAACCGCCTGCGCACGGGCCTGGGCGACCAGGTGTCGTGCAGCCTGTACGGCTCCGGCATGATGAGCGCGATGGTGCCCATCCTCTCCGGCCAGAAGCCCTACAACAACCTGTGGCCGAAGGGCCGCGAGAACGTCCTTCCGTTCTCCTGCATGTACCGCGGCTCGGACGACCGCTGGATCATGGTTGCCGGCCTGCAGTGGCATAAGGACTGGCCGCGCTTCGTGGCGCGCCTGGGCCTCGACCCCGAGCTGGTGACGAAGTACCCCGACTACATGACCGCGCTGGCGAAGTCGAACGAGATCATCCCCATGCTGGACGAGCTGTTCGCTACCAAGACCGTGCAAGAGTGGAGCGACATCCTCACCGAGGAAGACATCCCCAACGACATCTGCCTGAAGTTCAGCGAAGTCGCCGACGATCCCGCGGTGCTGACCGGCAACCTCATGAAGGAAGTCGAGATGCCCAGCGGCGAGGTCATCAAGATGCCGCGCACCCCGGTCTACTTCCGCGAGGCCGGCGCTCCCGACCCGGTCGTCGCTCCCACCGTGGGTGCCGACACCGAAGTCGTGCTGAAGGAATGCGGCTATACCGACGAGGAGATCAAGAAGATGGCCGAGGAAAAGGTCGTCGGCCTGGGCGACACCTGGGATCGCTCCATGTACGTCATCAAGTTCTAACTGCATCACGAAACGATTTCGCGGGTCGCACGGAGCATCGCGCGCGACCCGCGCATCGGAACAAGAAGCGCAACCAACTGAGGAGGAGTCAGAATGCTGCAAGCACCTTTGTATTTCGAAGACGTCGAGGTCGGCTACAAGTTCCAGTCCCCCGGCGGCCGCACCATCACGAACGCCGAAGTGGTGAACTTCGCGCAGATCACAGGCGACTACAACCTGGTTCATCTGGACCACGAGTTCGCGAAGACCGGCATGTACGGCGAGAACATCGCCCACGGCGCCCTTACGCTGACGCTGGCCGGCGGCATGTTGAAGCGCACCGAGTTCTGGTCGGCCACGGCCGAGACGCTGGGAGACCTCACGGGCTTCAAGCACGTGAAGTTCATGGCCCCGGTGAAGTTCAACAGCACCATCCACCTGGAGTGCGAGATCACGGACAAGACGGACAACGGCGACGGCACGGGCACCATCGAGCTGGCCGTGCATGGTATCGACCAGGACGGCACGCTGGTTCTGGACAACGTGCGCTACTACAACATCGCCAAGAAGAACTAGCCCTCGCCCGCCATCATCCTGAAGGAGGAATTCAACATGAACGAGCAACTGCAAGCTGCTTTCGACAAGAAGTTCAAGGACACCTGGTTCTTCGAGGACGTGCCGCTGAACCATGCGACCCCGGCCACCACGGGCCGCACCATCACCGAAGCCGACATCCTCAACTTCGCCGGCATCTCCGGCGAATGGGCGCCCATCCACATGGATCTCGAGTATTGCAAGGCCCACGGCCATGACTCCGTGCTGGCTCAGCACATGCTGATCTATACGTTCACGCCGTCCATCAACCCGTCCGATCCCATGATGGCAAAGATGAACAACTCCATTCTTGCGACCAAGGGCACGAAGAACTGGAAGTTCCTGAAGATGCCGGCCGTGGGCGACACCGTGTACACCACGTCCGAGATCGTCGCCAAGGACGACAACAAGCCCGAGCGCGGCGTCATCATCATCCAGATGTCGATGATCGACCAGAACGGCGACGTGCTGCAGACCGGCGAGTACCACCTTGTCGTAGCCAAGAAGATCTTCTTCGAGAAGCAGTTCGAAGCTGCCGCCGCCAAGGCGCAGCAGTAGCACCCCGCTCGCCCGTTGCCGCGGCCTTGGAGGGAGGGTCGCGGCAACGCCCGCGGGCATGGACATGCCGGTCAAACGGGAACTGACCCTCGTCATCCTGAGCGGAGCGCCGCAGGCGCGAAGTAGAAGGATCCCGTGCGGCGCCAGCCGCAGCACTCCCTGTTAACGCAGCACGGGATCTTTCGACTTCGGCTTACGCTCGGAACGACAGGCAAGCAGTTTGCCCGGCATGTCCATGCCGCAGAACGGCAGGACGATAGGAGAAGAAAGGAAAGGCATCCATGAACATCATTGTTCCTATCAAGGTGCTGGCCGACGATCAGGACATCGTCGTAGCCGCCGACCGGAGTCTGGACGACTCGAAAGCCCATCGCATCGTGTCCACGTACGACCTGAACGCCATCGAGGCCGCCGTGCAGCTCGCCTCCGCCCACGAGGACTCGAAAGTCGTCTGCGTGTCGGTCGCCGACGCGAAGGCCGACGACTCCAAGCTGAAGAAGGGTATTCTCGCCCGCGGCGTGGACGAGCTGGTCATGATCGCCGACGACGCCTGTGCCGACCTCGACGCCCACGCGACGGCCGCCATGCTGGCGCGCCTTGTAGACGGGCTGGACGCCGCCGACCTCATCGTGTGCGGCGACGGCTCCGCCGACAACTACGCGCAGCAGGTGGACGTGCAGCTGGCCGATGCGCTGGACCTGCCCGTGGTCACCGCCGTGTCCGCCGTGTCGGTGGAGGGCGCCGTCGCCACGTGCGACCGCATGCTGGAGACCCAGTTGCAGACCGTGCAGGTGGACTTGCCCGCCGTGATCAGCGTGGTCCCCGACATCGCGCTGCCCCGCATCCCCGGCATGAAGGACATCCTCGCCGCCGGCAAGAAGCCGTCCTCCGTGAACGCCGCTTCCGATGTGGCGGCCGCGGTCGTCGACGTCGTGGAGACCAAGGCGCCGCAGCAGGCCGAGCGCAAGATGGAAATGCTGGACGCCTCGGTCGACGGCGATCTGGAGAAATTCGCGGCCGCCCTCAAAGCGGCCCTGTAGGAAAGGTGATGTGGACATGAAAGCATGCGTTATCGCTGAAACCTCCGCCGCCGCCCGCGCCCTGTGCGCCGGCGCCCGCGGCATGGCCGACGAAGTGGTGCTGATCGCCCCCGGCGTCGAGGCTCTGACCGGCGTGGCCGACAAGGCCGTGCATATCGACGTTCCCTCCGGAAACGCCATCGACGACGCGTACGCCAGCGTGAACTCCGTCGTGGACGCCGAGGCTCCGGGCATCGTCCTGGTCGAGCCCACCCGTTCCATGAAGGTTCTGGCCGGCAGGCTGGCCGCCCATCTGGGCACGGCGGCCATCACCGACGTCATCGAGTTCGAAGGCGACCTGGCCACCACCATGTACTTCGGCGGCGTGGGCCAACGCAAGAGCAAGGCCAGCGGCACGGCCATCTACACGGTGGGTGCCGGCGTGTTCGACGAGGCCTCCGCTTCGGGCACCGACGCCGTCGAGGAAGCCCCCTTCGCCGCCCCGGCTCGCGCCCTGCGCGTGACGGGAACGAAGGATCTGCCGAAGAGCGACGTGGACCTCGCAGCAGCCGGCGTGGTGGTGGCCGGAGGCCGCGGGTTCGCTGAAGAAGCCGACCTGCAGCTCATGCGCGACGTGGCCGCGAAGCTGGGCGGCGAGTGCGGTTGCTCCCGTCCGCTGGCCGAAGGCGTGGACTGGATGCCGCGAGAGGCCTACATCGGCGTGTCCGGCATGATGCTGGCGCCGAAGGTGTACCTGGGCATCGGCATCTCCGGCCAGATGCAGCACATGGTGGGCGTGAACCGCGCGGGCACGATGTTCGCCGTGAACAAGGACAAGAACGCCCCCATCTTCAAGCAGTGCGACTACGGCCTGGTGGGCGACCTGAAGGACGTCCTGCCGAGGCTGGCGGCGGCTCTGTAGGCTTTTCGACCTGTCCGGGAGGGTGCCCGGCATGCCCAGTCGCTCGGCAGTCCTGGCTCGCACGGACAGTCCACTGGACTGTCCGGCTCGATGGGTGCGGCGCCGCGGAGCGAAGCGGAGCAAGTCCCCGAAGGGGAAACTCGCTTGGTGGGCACGCCGGGCACCCTCCCTTCGATTCACGTCGCTGCCGCCCGCCTTGGACGATGGGACGGCTTTGGAGAACTTGAGGGATGCCCTGGAGAGAGGCGGCCCCCCTTCGGGTGGCCGCTTTCGCCTCCGTGATGCGGGGGGGGCAGGGCGCCCTTACCGTATTGGAAAAGAGAAGAGAGAAAGAGAGAGGAGAGGAACGTGGCTGAGACCGATTTCGACGCGATCGTCGTGGGCTCCGGGTGC
The DNA here is from genome assembly GCF_009875595.1 of Eggerthella sp. BIOML-A1. Taxonomy (NCBI): domain Bacteria; kingdom Bacillati; phylum Actinomycetota; class Coriobacteriia; order Eggerthellales; family Eggerthellaceae; genus Eggerthella; species Eggerthella sp. BIOML-A1. The sequence goes on from NZ_WWRZ01000001.1 coordinate 318,842, forward strand.
GCGGGCGCCGTGGCGGCCTACGAGCTCGCGAAGGCCGGCAAGTCGACCCTCGTGGTCGAGCGCGGCAACTTCGCCGGCGCGAAGAACATGACCGGCGGGCGCATCTACTCGCACTCGCTGAAGAAGGTGTTCCCGGACTTCGAGTCCGAGGCGCCCTTGGAGCGCAAGATCACCCACGAGCGCATCGCGCTCATGGACCCGGCCTCGCAGACGGCGATCGACTTCACGAGCCCCGAGCTCGCCGAGGAGGGCAAGGACTCCTACAGCGTGCTGCGCGCGCCCTTCGACCAGTGGCTGGCCTCCAAGGCCGAGGACGCCGGCGCCGAGTACATCTGCGGCATCGCCGTCGAGGAGCTCCTGAAGGACGAGGGCGGCAGGGTCGTCGGCGTGCGCGCCGGCGAGGACGAGATCACCGCCGAGGTGGTCGTGCTCGCCGAGGGCGTGAACCCGCTTCTGTCCGAGAGGTGCCTGGGCAACCCGCGCCCGAAGCCCTCCCAGATGGCCGTCGGGATCAAGCAGGTGTTCGAGCTGCCGGCGCAGACGATCGAGGACCGCTTCCTGGTGCCGGAGGGCGAGGGCGCGGCCATGCTGTTCGTGGGCGACTGCACGCACGGCAAGGTCGGCGGCGGCTTCCTGTACACCAACAGGGACTCGATCAGCCTGGGCCTCGTGGCCACCATCTCGCTGGCCGCCGACGGCGCGAACGAGACGCCGGTGTACCAGATGCTCGAGGACTTCAAGGGCCACCCGGCGGTCGCGCCGATCATCCGCGGCGCGAAGCTGGTCGAGCACTCCGGCCACATGGTGCCCGAGGGCGGCTACGGCATGGTCCCGAAGTACGTGTTCGACGGCTGCCTGGTGGCCGGCGAGTCGGCCGGCCTCTGCATGAACATGGGCTACCAGGTGCGAGGCATGGACTTCGCCGTGGCCTCCGGCCAGATGGCGGGCCAGGCGGCCGTGCGCGCGCTCGACGCGGGCGACACGAGCGAGGCGGGGCTCGCCTCCTACAAGGAGGCGATGGAGGGCTCCTTCGTCATCCAGGACCTGCGCACCTTCTCCAAGTGGCCCCACGTCATGGAGGGCTGGGACCGCATGTTCACCGAGTACCCCGTCATGGTGCGCGACGTCTTCAACGCCATGTTCAGCGTGGACGGGAAGCCCCAGAAGCCGCTCATGAAGCGCATGATGCCCATAGTCAAGCAGCGCGGCCTGCTCAAGCTGGCCGGCGAGGTTCGGAAGGCGGTGAAGTCGCTGTGAGCGAGGTCAAGGAGATCACGGTCAACGTCGACGAGTTCCTGGCCATCGACAAGTACGAGGTGGACGAGGAGAGCGCCCACATCGAGCTCGTGGACGACCCCGACATCGAGGAGTTCCTGAAGCTCGTGCGCGTGTGCCCGGCGGCGCTCTACAAGATCGACGGGGACGGCAAGAAGTCCTTCGACTACGCCGGCTGCCTGGAGTGCGGCACCTGCCGCATCGCCTGCGAGGGCACCATCGTCAAGAAGTGGGAGAACCCCCAGCCCACAATGGGCGTGGAGTACCGGTTCGGGTAGGAGGAGAGCAGCATGCGCGAAACGTACAGTACCATCCGCCATCTCCTACATCTGGCGACGGAGCTTGATCGCGCATGCGCGCTATTCCTCAGCACCCACATCAGCATCACCCATGACGAAGCCCGCGTTCTGCTGGAACTGGGCGCGGCTCAGCAATCGTTGCGCCCCGGCGCGCTTGCGAAGCAGCTGAACTTGCAGCCCAGCACGTTATCGCGCGTGTTGAGAAACCTGGAAAATCGCGGCTTCATCGAACGGCACCGCACCACCGAGGATGCGCGTAGCCTATCGCTGAGCCTTACCTACTTGGGAGCGCGCACGGCAAAAGAGACCGAGCAGACGCTTGATCGGTTCTTCGACGGGCTCGGCAAACATTTGGGATACGACGACCTCGACGGTCTTTTGAATGCTTTTCAGGACGCAACCGACTATCTGTCGAGCTGCTGTCCTTCGTGCGAAACCCCATCGTAGGAAAAGACGCGTCCTTTCCCATCTAGCGGGAAAGAAAACCTCGGAGCTACGTTCGTCTGCGCTTCATGCTTCATGCGTCAAGCGGACGAACGCAGCTCCGAGGAAGCTGTCGAAAATCGCGAGCGCCGATTGTTTCACGTGAAACATAAATCGTAAAGTCTCACAACAATGCGACAAGTGTTTCACGTGAAACATGTTGATACGGATAGAGCATCCGTTATCGCCCGCCGAAGACCGAACCCGACCCCTCATCCGCCTCGATCGTTCCTCGCCCTTACTATCCTCATTGATTGCTTCACGTGAAACACCTTCATAATGCAAAAAAAGGACGGCCAAAGCCGTCCTTTTCGTCATCAGTGAGAGCGAGGTTATTTCGCAGCGCCGATACGGCAAATCGTGGTACCGCAGTCGGGGCACTTGCCCTTCGTGATAGGCTTACCGTTCTTCGTCAGGCTCTCAACGGGATCCTTCATCTCTTTCTTGGCCTTGCATTTCACACAATAAGCTTCAATAGCCATGGCTGCAAAAACACCTCTCTGTTCTGTACTTGAGCAGGACGCTTTCATCCCGCACCTTATCGTGGCATACCCTGGCAATAACCAGCGCATACAAACCCGTATTATAAGGCAGGCTGAAAACCGCCCACCGAGGACGGATAGGGGCACCTATACATTCTTCAACAACTCCATAACAAAGTCGGCATTCGTTTCAAGCGTTTGCTCGTCAACGTTTTCTAACACATCATCGCCTTGCGCAAAGAACGCCGGTTTCGCTCCGTTCATGCCTACCAGATGCATTGCCTGGTACCCTTGTTTGATGGCGTAGGAAGCAGCGCTGTCCTTCCATTTGATCTGCGCGCCGCCCACGTTCAAACCGGTGGCTTGCGAAGCCTTCTTGATGTAACGCTTCATACGCGAGGACGTCTTCACCGTCCGGTACATGCCCTCTTGCTCGATCATGCAGAGGTCGCCAGCACCCAAGCCGTCGAGATCGATGATGATAGAGCCGCGAAGCTCCTGCTGATGTTCGGTGATGAATGCGCGCATACCGCCGTTTTGAGCGAGCTCCGAACCCAGCGCGACGAACCACACTTCCGTGTTGATGTCGGGGTTGCGGAACTGGTATATCTGCTTGAGCTCGGCAGGGACGTCGGGATCATCGAAATCGAGGGATTCAGACGATTCGTTCGAAGCGCTGTTGAGGTCGAGTTCAGCCTTCTCCATACGACGGGGCGAGAAAGCTCCGCCATGCCAAGGACGACGCTCGTCAGGCCCGTATCCGTCATCGTATTCGTCAACGCCCTCGTAGTCGTAAGAGCCGTCGAATCCGTCTTCTTCGATCGTATTGTACTGGCCGTTCTCGTAGTCCGCGTTGTAGGGATCCAATTGCGTTGTCGCACCGGGATCGACGACTCCCTCATCCTCTCGGAAGCTTTCCCAGCCGCCGCGCTCAGCTCCCACCGTGCGAGCATCGAAAGACTCATCCACTTCAAGCCACTCCTGAGGCGAAGGCTCTTGGTCTTTGCTCTTACGGCGCAGACGGTCGAACAGACGATGAACGCGCGATTTGGGCATTTCCACGTACCCGGGGCCGGCGAAGGCTCCCGACTCGGTGAAGTTCTGCTCGTAAGCGGAATCATCAGCATCGTCGATGTAGATATCTTCAGGGTCGACATTATCCAGCAGCTCATCGCCAATAGGCGCGAACGTGCCCGTCGCTCCCGCAGGAACGAACGCGCCTGCTGCGCTGACGTTCGAAGTTTTGCCCTCTGACGCATCGGCGCGGCTGATCGAACCCGAAAGCGATGGCAGCATCGAGCGGAGCGAATGCTTCTTCTCAACCGAATCGCCGCTCGCGTTCGTGGCGTTTTCCCCCGATACTCTTTCCGTCGAATCGCCGCTCACGTCGATGGAGGGAAGCATGCTCAGCAGGCTCTTCGCGGCAGATTTACCAGACGTCTCAACATCTGCCAACGGAGCACGTTGCTTCGGCAGCTCTGATATGGGAGGCAGATTCGTAGCCGAAACTCCTATATCAGGCAACACGATAGGCCGATGGGCAGACGTTTCGGCCTGAGGGACGGCTTCCTCGGTGGAAACCTCGTAGCTTTCGATGTCGACGTCGATTCGTCCGCTTGCGCCGATAGGGGCGCCCGTCACGTCCACTCGGTTGCCAGAGCGCTGCATGTCGGCTTGAGCAGCGCGGGCCTCTTCTTGCACCTTGCGCGGATCCAGGAACGAGGGCATGGGAACATCGCTGATGGGCGGCATGTCATCCAGACGAAGCCCGCTTACGTCAATAGGCGGCATGGCGGTTGTCGATAACGGATCGCCTTGAGCATCCTCGACGGCAGCCTCGTGCGCGGCGCTCGACGGAGCTTGCAAGCCCTCCTCGCCGGACGGGACCTCGTAATCGCCATCGTCAGAGAGACGCTGCGAACCGTCCGCAGCGCTTGCTTCCGTCATGTGCCATTGGGGAGCCTGCACATCAAGAGAATCGTTGCTACCGGAATCGGATACATCCGCCGTTCCACGATCCGAGGGCTTGCTCACCTCGGCGAAACTTCCGGCGCTTTCGCTGTCGGCTGCATCAAGAGCGCTTGCGAAACGAGAGCGTTGCACCGGCTTGTCTGCGTTACGAGGCTTCTTCGCCTTCTCCTGAGCTTTCTTGAACCAGTCCGGAACCCCGTTGCTCGTTTCACCCGCCTGGCTCACGGCATCGTACGACGATGCCGCCATGCCGGCCGTGGCCGCCGCGATGGCGGCCGCCTCCTCGGCGGCGCGGCGAGCTTCCTCGGCAGCTGCAGCCTCGGCGTTCGCCAGAGCCTCCTGCATGGTATCCTCGGGAATGCTGGACAACGCTTCGCGCGTCTCGTCGCGCAACTCTCGATAGCCTTCGTCAGTAGCCGCAGGCAACGGGGGTTCTTTGATCTGGACGAGGTTCTGAGCGATATCCGACGCTGTAACCCCTGAAACGGGCTTGCCTGACAGCGCGGCGATGGCGGCTTTCGCTGCAGCCAGGCGTGCTTCGGGAGTCTGCGGAGCAGGCGCAGGAGGCTTCACGTTAGCGGCTTCGTACACCAGCTGCGCGCCTTCAGGAACCAACCCCGCCTTGCGCGCCGCATCTTCTCCGTGGATCGCAGCATCGGCGTTCGCGGCCAGCTCGGCTTCGCTCACACGGCCTCGGCCTACACGGCGTGCGACTTCCAGCATCACAGCCGTGCCCGCGGCGTTGCAGTTCGCTCCTTCGTTATACGAAGCCAGCTTGTGCAGCAGTGCGAACACCAGGGGCAAAGCAACCAGAACCAGCGCGATGCACGCCAGTACGTTCAACACGATGGCGGTAGCGCCTTCGGCGTTGAGGAATACCACGTTACGAACGATCAGCAGCACTGGCAGGAATACCATGGCGCCGAACGTAGCCCATTGCAGGATGGGAAGAATCGAGAGCAGCGGGCCGTTGAGCTCGGCGTTCACCTTGCCGCTGTCGTAGCGCGACACCACGATCACCTTGCGCCGACGCGATCCGCCCGTTTCGGCCGAGTAGCCGGGCTCGTACTTCGCCACGACGTTCTGGCTGACACCTCGTGCGAAAGCGCGGGACAGCACGGGTCGGTTGAACACCTCGGCGGCGAACAGGAGAGCCGCTAACAGCGTGACCACGATGGACACTACACCCGCCGCTGGCAAAAACAGTGCAAGAATAGTGACTACCAGCGTAGCCGCGCAGCAGATAACGCGCGGGGCTTCGGCTCCGGGAGCTCCGCTGAAATCTTCTATGATTGCGGAAAGACCCGCATCCTTCTGCATCTGCTCGGTAATGTACAACGCCGCTTGCTGCTCTTCTTCAGTCCCCGCAGGACGAGGTCCGATTTCCTGTGATAGATATGCGACGTGATCTAGTATGTCCGGCATACTCTTTTGCCTTTCGTTGATGATTCTACAAGGCACACATAATGCAAGTATACGCTATTTGCTCTCCGCACCCAAATAATCACTAATAAAAGCGTCTGCGCTGCGCGCTTGTAAACGTGCTGTTGAATAGGCCTTTGCAACATCCGCCGTGGCTTCTGCGAAGGTTTCGTCGATGATGACCGCAGGATCTTCGGGAAGCGATTTCGCAAGCACCGCCGCTTCGGCATCGGCGATGTTGTAAGCATTGTTCTGAGCCGTGGCTTCTTCCTTGTTCTTTGCCAGAATCGCATCGTCCGACGCGATGGCATAACCGAGCGATTCCTGACGTTTGCCAATATAATCGAAGTACTGCGAGAAATCAGCCGACGCATACGTCGATTGAACGTCCGAAAAAGCCTGATAAGCCTCATCGAAGGCAGCCAGCGCTTCTTTCGTCTTGTTCTTAGACGCCTCGACGTTTTCAGCCGTCGTCTCGGTGACCAGCTGAGCGGCCTGGCGCGCCAAATCGTCGCCTTTCAAAACGGTTTTCCAAGCACGATCCACCTGCTCGGCGGCGAGCTGAGCCTCCGTCGCGGCGTTCATGAGAAGCTGGCCCTGTTCGACAAGCATGTAGCGCGCTGCGATCGCCGCTACCGTTTGGTTCGCAGCCTCCTTCTCGCGAGCACCGTTCAGCTCCAGCGAGACAGTGCGCGCTTTTTCATCAGCATCCTGCAGCTTTCCTTCGACATCCTCGAGCTGCGCTTGGATATCAACACGCTGTTCATCGCTTCCATCAGCAAAAGGATTCTTCACTACCTCATCGAGCTTTTCTATGGTCTCGTCAGCCTCTTTGACGAGCAGCAACGCATCGTCAAGTACCGCAACGTGTCCTTGTTGGGTTTGATAATCGCGATAGAGGTACACGCCTCCCGCACTCAACAGGCCGGCGCTCACCACCACGACCACCGCAATCGCAAGCCATTTGCTCAGACGACGCCGCGCTTTGCGGAGGGCTATCTCTTCTTCGGGAGAGCGTTTTGGTTTGACAGGGGCAACCGCTAGGGTCGTGGATGGGTTTTTCTCCGTCGAGCCGGACGAACGCGACGGCGGAGCGATCATTCCAAGTTTCGACGTCGGTCCACTATCATCAACCGACACGAAACCGCCAGTTGAAAGCGGCAATCCACGTTCCTTGGTCGGCGTGGGAGCAGGCTTTTTCCGCTTGCCCGGAAGAGTGAAGAGCGAGATGCGGCCTGGCCTGTGCTTCAGGCCGTCGTCATCGCCTTCCAGCGCGTTCTTTGCCGCGTCGAGCACGCTGAACGATATCTCGTTCGACGTGCCGCGCGTATGCCTTTTGATATGCGCGGCACGCGTTATCTTGTCTTCCCTCTTACCCATTCGTACCAGCCGGATCGCCTTGCGTTACCCGTTGTTGGAGCGCTCGAGATCGGATACAATCTCAGCCGCCGTCATCACCTTGATGGTCCTGCTCGGAAGGGAATTAAGGAACGCTTTGCCGTAGCTTTTCGTCAACAAGCGACGATCGGCGAGAATAAGCACGCCCGTATCATCGGCCTTCCTGATAAGTCGACCAGCAGCCTGTTTCGTCTCAAGGACGGCGGCGGGTAGCACGTAGCGCCTCCACGCCTGATCGTCGCGAGCCGCCCGTTCGCACGACAAAGGATCGGTCGGCTTCGCGAAGGGCAGCTTGGGAATGACGACCCCTTTGAGCGTAGCGCCCGGAGCATCGAATCCCTCCCAAAAGCTTTTGAGAGCGAAGAGCGAAAGATGCTCGTCCGCCAGAAAATCATCGCGCAAACCTTTTACCGACACACCCCATTTTTGACACACGACGCGCAGGTCGTCGACTTTGAGTTGGGGTTGCACCTCGTCAAAGCAACGCTCCATCTCGCGACGGTTCGTGAACAAGGTCAGCATCGAGCCGTTCTGCGCACGGTGAACGTCCACCAGCAGGCGCTGCAGCGCGGCAAGATACGCGGCTTCGTTCGGTTCCGGCATATCGCTGGCCACGTACACTGTCATATGAGCGTCGAAATCATAGCTTGAATCCAGCTTGCACATCTGACAGGTCGAATGCTCCGAAGCGTTCAATCCCAGGGCGCTTTCGAATGCGTCGAATTTATCGTCCACCGCCAACGTGGCGGACGCGAACACCGTCGAGTGCGTGCGCTCGAACAACGTCTCGTTCATCGCTTCGCCCACGTTGATCAGCAGCGCTTCCAGCTTTTCTGCGACGCGATCTTTCTTGCGACTCAAAGTGGCCGCATAGGCATACGTTTCCGGAGCCCTGTCCAAGATGATGTCGGCGGCGTTCATCTGGTCTTTGAGCTCCATCGCGGTCGATGCTATCTCGCGCTGGATCTCTGCCGCGCCTTCGAGCTCTTCCAGATATCCCACGAGCTCCTGACACACGCGCACCAGCTTCTCCGCTGCTTCGGTCATCGCTCGACCATAGCTTGCTACCTGGGCAAACGTTGCGCTGGAACGCACATCTGAATTGATCCACAGCTCGACGATCTCGTAGCCTTTTCCTTTTTTGTTCTGATCGAAGAACAGAAGGTTCTTGAGGTGAGCGGAGAATTCCCGCGCAGCATCAGCGTAGGCCTTGCCCGCAGAGCGCGCCTTGCCGGTAAGGGCGTAGAACAGCGAAGAACCTTCTTCCATGCCGGGCACCACCACACGGCGCTCGGCACGCACGAACACGTTACGGGAAGCCTCATCGGCACCGACACGGTTGGCCAGACGCGTTATGTCCTCGGCCGAAAGCGACAACGAGAAAGCCCGACGAGCTTCGGCTTCGGCTCCGTGAGCCTCATCCACCACCCAATAGCGGATCGGCGGCAGCAATCCACCATCTGCTACGAGATCGCAGAACAGCAAACTATGGTTGGTGACCACGATATCGGCCGCCTCGGCGCGCCGGCGCGAACCGTGCACAAAGCATGAAGTACCGAAATAAGGACACTTACGCCGTAGACAATCGTTCGCCGTCGTAGTGATAAGACGACGAGGCAGCACGCGATAGTCGATTTTCAAGCTGTCCATGTCATCGTATTCAGTCTGCTCGATAAACGACAGCAAGGCGGCAAGGGAGGGAGCCTGGGTCTGCTCTTTGTTGCCGAACAGCTTCGTCTGCGCTCCTTCCTCGACGATATGGCCGATCTTACGCAAACAAGGATAGTGCGAGAAACCCTTGAGCGGAGCATACGTCAGAGACGGCCTGTCAGGGTCGGCCAACCGAAGCGCTTTTTCCAATGCAGGCAGCTCATGGTAAACCAACTGATCGAGCAGGGTATTAGTCTTCGTTGCAACGCCGACGGCTATGTTGTTGGCCCGCGCCGTCAACGCGGCGGGAACCAGGTACGCCATGGACTTTCCAACGCCCGTTCCCGCTTCGACCAACAGGTTCTCCGAAGAAGAAAATGCCTTTCTCACTGCCTCTGCCATAGCGACCTGCTCTATGCGAGGCTCGAACTCTTCGTACAACGACCCCACGAGCCCGGTTTCCGAAAAGGCTTGAACGATATCCGCATCTGAAGGGAACGTAAGCGAGCGTTGCGGATCGGCCGCGATATCGTCGGCGTCCAGCTTCGCCGCGCGCTCCAGCTTGCCCAAGCGGTCACGACGAAGGGCGCGCAAAGAGAATCTCAAACTTGGTGTTTCACGTGAAACATCTTGGTTCGCTTCCACCTCGTACTTTCGGGCGAACTGCTCGAATACCATCCTCGTCGACCACTCGTCAGGAGTCGCCATATGGGCGATCTCGCACACAAGCGCCGGCGGCATCGCGGCGACACCTGCAAGCAGGATGCGGAAGATGGCGCAGGTTGCCTCGACGTCGGCATCGGCGCGATGTGTCGACAAAGGCGCGCCGAAAGCCCGTACAAGATCGAGCAAGCGATGCGATTTCATGCGGGGAAGCGCGATTCGCGCAAGATCGAGCGAATCGATCCAGGTATTCTCCAACAGGGGATAACCGCTGGGATGACGCGTGGTGAACGTACGATCGAACTCTGCGTTATGCGCGACCACCTTCGCATCGCCAATGAATTCCACAAGCTTGGCCAGTGCGTCGGCGGGAAGCGGAGCATCGGCGACATCGCTATCGTGGATATCGGTCAGATGCGCGACGTCTTCCGGAATGGGCTTCCCGGGATTCACGAACGTGATGAACCATTCGACGATCTCGCCTTGCTCCATTCGAGCTGCGGCGATCTGCGTCAACTCGTCGTGATTGAACGAGAAACCGGTGGTCTCCGTATCAAGTACCACGACGTTATGGTCGAGATCGCCGAAATCCATCGTCGCTGCGATTTCGGGAAGCGACGCATACCGGTCGCGGACGGCCTGGGAAGTGCCATCGCTTATGAAACTTTGCAGGGTATCCTGCGAGAGCATATTTTGTTTATCCATACCGTCCAGCCTATCATCTATCATGGGATCATACAAACTGTTACGCCGACGTTGACAAAAAGAACGGCTCGAAGGAGAGAATATGCAGGCTGAGCGTTACTTCGGTACGTACGCACGATTCGATACCCTTTCAAAGAAAGATGCTGCAATCCTGCTCGGAGCCGATAATCCTATAGGCGACGTGTTCGAGATCGTATTTCAAACCGACAACGGGGTGTCCACCGCTTGGATGAAAAACCGCTTCGGCGCGCTGATCGGATTTCTCGATGCTGAGCTTTCACGCCAGCTGAGCATTCTCGCCGCACGCGAGTGGAAACTGCAAGCCTTGTTGTCGTTCGTCGCGTTCACCGACCATCCCGAACCAGGCCACTACTGGGGCCAAGTCGCCATCATCTGCTACGATTCCAATCTCGATCAAGCTTTCAAGCCTTTCATAGCTACAACGGTGCAGCGTCTTTCCGATGGCGTGCGACCGGAAATCGATCTCGGCGAGCAAGGTGTCGAACAGGTAATCTCCAGCAATGGTAATTGGACTCCAAAACAGACCGTAGCATTTCCTCCAAAGGAAGCGGGAACGGTGATCATGAAGAGTCGACGTAAAATGTCCGAGAAACTCATCGAGCAGGGGCGCAAAGGAAACAAGGGCTGCTATGCGGTCAGCTGGCTGTTCTTGCTGGCGCTCGTAGCCCTTGCTCTTTTCAGCCTCAAATCATGCGGCGCGTTCTAGTCTTTCTTCAAGAGTGGAATGTTTCACGTGAAACATTCCACTCTCCCGTTTATTAGCTGAGGGCATAACCGATAAGCCGCGTACAGAGTTCCGGAAAAGAAATGCCCGCCGCACGCGCGGCATCGGGAAGCAGCGATGTTCCCGTCATGCCGGGAATGGTATTCGTCTCCAGCGTCCAGCACGAACCGTCTTCTTCCAAAATGAAATCAGAGCGCGAAACCCCTTCGCACGACAACGCGCGGTGGGCACGAACCGCAAGCTCTTGCACCATCCGCGTCGTTTCGTCCGACAGCGGCGCGGGACACAAGTGCTGCGAACCACCGGGAGCATATTTCGACTCGAAATCGTAGAAATCGCTTTTAGGAACGATTTCGATTATAGGCAACGCTTCGACTTCTGCGTCGCCAATGACCGCAACCGTCAACTCCTTACCTTTTATATAGCGTTCAACAAGAACCTCTGAATCGATGTCGAACGCCTTCTCGATTGCTTCGCCGATTGCCGCAGCACCTTCGACGATGAACACCCCCAGTGCGCTTCCTTCCGTGCCGGGTTTCACCACACAATGCGTGCCAAGCTTCTCGACGATAGAATCCACGTCGTAAGAACCTCCCTTCTGCAGCGGCACAGAGGGGGGAGTAGGGATGCCGGCTTGTTCGTAGTACAGCTTCGACTTCACTTTATCCATTGCCAAAGCGCTCGACCACACCCCGCTACCGATATAAGGGAGCCCAATCGTTTCCAAAAGACCCTGCACGGTGCCGTCTTCCCCATATTTCCCATGCAAACAGAGAAAAGCAACGTCGAAAGGACCGTCGATCAAACGTTTCAGATCCTCCTTGTCGGCAGGATCGAGCTGCGTAACGGTATATCCGGCTTCTTCAAGGGCCTCTCGCGCGCCTTCGGCCGATGCGAGAGACACCTCGCGTTCCCCGCTCTTTCCTCCGGCGAGCAACGCCACGCGGCATTCAGACATGCATCCTTCTTTCATCATCCTTGATACGTTCGTTGCAGTATAGCAAAGGGATGTTTCACGTGAAACAATGTATAATGGCGGCTATGGATAAATCAATCAAAACCTATTCGCTGCCCGAACTCGCTTCAGTAATGAAAGAACTAGGGCAGCCCGCTTTTCGCACGCAGCAGCTGCAGGAATGGCTCTACCAACGACATGCGTCCAGCTACGACGAGATGACGAATCTCCCTGGTTCTCTGCGAGCAACCCTTGCTGAACGTTTTCCACTCACGATGCCGACTGTCGTCGATCGTCAGATTTCGAAAGACGGGACGCGGAAATACCTTGTTGAGTTCGACGACGGTATCCGCGTAGAGACCGTAGGCATCCCTTCGCGCAACGGCGATCGCTTGACCGTATGCTTCTCCACGCAGGCAGGGTGTCCCATCGCATGCGCGTTCTGCGCGACAGGCCAGGAAGGTTTCGCGCGCAATCTCACACCGGGAGAAATAGTCGACCAAGTACTTATCGTCCAAGAAGACATGGGGAAGCGTGTCACGAACGCCGTAGGAATGGGTCAAGGAGAACCGTTTCTCAATTACGACAACACCATGGCCGCATTGCGCATCCTTAACCACAAGAAAGGTCTTGAGATCGGAGCACGCCATATCAGCGTCTCAACCTGCGGGATTTTGCCTGGTTTGGAACGCTTCTCTGAGGAACCCGAGCAATTTACCCTCGCGGTTTCACTCCATGCAGCGCGTCAACCGATTCGCGACCTCATTATGCCTAATGTTGCTCGCTACGAATTGCCTTCGTTGAAAGAAGCGCTTCAGAACTACGTGGCGAAGACAAACCGCCGGGTTACGCTCGAATACATCATGATCGAAGGCGTGAACGACGCACCTGCCGACCTTAAGGCTCTTCAAAAGTTCTGCTCGAATCTTCTATGCCACGTCAATCTCATCCCTATCAATGCAATAGAAGGTTCGGAATTCCAACCGAGCTCGCCTGAAACGATTAATCTATGGCTTTCCGAAATTTCTAAGAAAGGAACGGAAGCTACGCTGCGCGACTCCCGCGGTTCTGATATCTCCGGCGCCTGTGGCCAACTGAAAAACACCTTCAAGCCTTGCAACTGAAGTGTTTCACGTGAAACACTTCAGTTGCCTACCGTTGCAACGGATATACAAGAGAATACGTATACAAAAATAAGAAAGCCCGGAATGTTTCACGTGAAACATTCCGGGCTTTCTTTTGGGAACCTTTCGACCTTTAGGACGCTGCAGCTATGAGCTCCTCGAACAACCTCTCGAGATCTTCCTCATCTTGGAATTCAATCTCAATCTTGTTCTTTCCGTTAGAAGACTTCACCTTTACGGGTGTGTGCAACACATCTTTCAAAGCTTTCGCCACCGTTTTAAACGTCTTAGGCAACGGCTCCTTCTTCGTCGGGGCGTCATTGCGCTTACCCGAGAACAGACGCGCTATAGCCTCTGCTTCTCGAACCGTAAGTTTTTCCGCAACAAGCTTGTCCGTCAGCTTCTGACGCCCTTCTTTCGTGGGAATGGACAGGATTGCGCGTGCATGACCCGCCGATATCTTCTCCTCGAACAATAATTGCTGCGCCTCTTCGGGAAGCTCGAGCAAACGCAACGCATTAGCCACAGTAGAACGGCCTTTTGACATAGCCTGTGCTACTTCGGACTGCGTGAGGTTACGACGCTCCATCATGCGGCGATAACCGTATGCCTCTTCTATAGGGTTAAGGTCGGAACGCTGAATATTCTCCACAAGAGCAAGCTCGAGCGCTTGATCGTCGTCCGCATCCTTAATGCGTACCGGCACGGTTTTCAATCCTACGATTTTACATGCCTGCCAACGACGTTCGCCCGCGATGATCTGATATTCATTGGTTCCAACGGGACGAACGAGAATCGGCTGCAGCAGACCATCCTTCTCGATTGATGCTGCAAGCTCCTCAAGCGCCTCTCTTTTGAAGTTCGTGCGCGGCTGATCGGGGTTCGGGCTGACGGACTCTATCGGAACCTCGTCGGTTCGGCGCTGAACAACGCTTTTGATGGTTACCTGGCTTTCACCATCGACGATCGATTCCTCTTTCATTGGCGTGATTGTTTCACGTGAAACATTCTGACGTTCAACCACGGGTTCGGTATGCATAGGGATCGGCACGACAGTCTCTTCGCGTTGTTGCTCCACCAACACCCGTTTAGGCGTAGATTCGAGAGGGGCTGCTTCCTCAAACGCTCCACCAAGAAGCGAGTTCAAGCCACGACCTAATCCGCTTTTGTTCGCTTTAGCCACGTTGTACCACTTCCTTTGCGAGGTTTACATACGATTGCGCTCCCTTGCCCGATGGATCGTATTGGGTGATAGGCTGGCCGAAGCTCGGTGCTTCAGACAATTTAACCGTACGGGGAATAAGCGTCGTAAAAACCGTTTTACCGAAATAGCTGCGCACCTCTTCAACGACTTGTCGAGAAAGAGTAGTACGACCATCGTACATAGTAAGAAGAACACCGAAGATATCAAGGGTAGGATTCAGACGAGTTTTGACACGTTTCATTGAATCAAGGAGTTTTGTCACACCTTCCAGTGCGTAAAACTCGCATTGAATTGGTATCAACAGCTTGTCCGCAGCAACAAGCGCGTTGACCGTCAATAAGCCGAGAGAAGGAGGGCAATCGATAAATACATAGTCGTACTTGCCTCGAAGGCTTCCTACGGCGTCTTTTAAGCGATTCTCACGGGCCATCTCGGATACAAGCTCTACTTCTGCCCCTGCAAGATTTATCGTGGCTGGTACGAGATCGAGCCCTTCGCCCACATCCGGGATGATGACATCCTCTATTGCAACGTCGTTCAATAAAACGTCGTACACGCAATTGTGCACTTGGCTCTTCTCGATACCTAAACCACTCGAGGAGTTGCCCTGCGGATCAAGATCGACCAACAAAACTTGCTTGCCCAACTCTCCCAATGCGGCGGAAAGGTTGATCGCAGTCGTGGATTTTCCAACGCCGCCCTTCTGATTGATGATGGCCATCACCTTTGTCTGACCGACCACATGTTTGACAGGCGCTTTATCTTTGATCGTCTTGATAGGAGTAGGAGGAACTTCTTGCTCTGCCAAAGGCTTCACAGTCTCTCGTTCAACCACTTCAATATGGTCGATGATCAACTCGTCCTCTACGATCTCTTCTTTTTTATGTTGCTTGACAGTCTCTGCTGCTTTTTTGTCTCGTTTGAGACCATCGAATAGTCCCACAGGGACCCCCTTTCTTGACCGCGAACACAGTATACCTTGTTTAGTGTTTCACGTGAAACACTCGCCCAAAATGTTTCACGTGAAACATCGGGAGCCTGCTAGAACCAAAAGTGTTTCACGTGAAACAAATATAGAAACCGCGTTGGAAAATGAGGTAAACGGCGTGAGATCCGCATAGACCGCACGCTAGAAACCTGCCATATGCACGTAAGACCACATCTGTACAATACTAGATAGGAAAAAGGAGGTTGCTGATGAATACCACGCGGCGCCAATTGCTCGCCCAGCGGGCAGAAAACATGCGTAATCAAATGACCTATCCAGAGCGAAGGCTTTGGTTCTCGTTCTTACGAGAATATCCTACACCGTTCGTAGCTCAAAAAGTGATCGGATCATACATTGTTGATTTCTATTGCAGAAAGGCGCGTCTCAGCATTGAACTGGACGGTGATAGCCATTATACCGAAAGCCAGAAGGAATACGACCGCGTTAGAACAACCTTTCTCGAAATACTCGAGATCAAAGAGCTCAGATTCACTAATAACGAAGTAATGGAAAACCTCGAAGGCGTGTGCGAAGCGATCCACGCTGAAGTCCTCAAGCGTCGTAACGACGTTCACGGAAGCCTATTCCAAAAAATGAAGGACAAACATTAGACTCCGCTGGATCCGAATTCAATTCACTATCTGCGTTGTCAATGCGAGAACGCGGCGTTTGGCGTTTACTCTGGATCCGAGCTAAATGCGCGTAGGCTGCGTGTTAGAACTGAATGGAATCCGCGTAAGGTTAGCGCTAGATTCTAATGCAGAATGTTTCACGTGAAACATTCTGCATTAGAGCGGGCGTTTTTGCGCGAAGCCTGTTTTGCGCGGAAGCTTTACATGCGGGGTACCCGTTTTTTCGAAGCAAATGATGCGGCGGTGATTCTTGCCAAGCTCAACGATACGATCGGATACAAGCTTCATCGCCAAGCGGTTTTGCAACGATAGGGCATGCTCCATCTCTTCATCGGATACATTGGCTTTATAGCAAATCAACCGCCCACCTTCCTGCAGCAACGGGCTGGCGAATTCCATGAGTATCGACAGCTGAGCAAGCGCCCGAGCGGTCACCGCAGCGAACGAGGCAGGTTCTTCACGAGCAAGGTCTTCGATTCGGCCGGTATACACATCAACGTTATCAAGACCTAACGTTTGCACCATCGAAGCGAGGATCGTGGTTTTCTTACCGACGGAATCAGCTAGAAGCGTAGAACGACCGCTCTCTATAGCTAGGGGAATACCCGGATAACCTGCCCCTGATCCAATATCGACCATTCGACCTTCCGGTGCTTCTCTCAATTCAGGCAGACCAACTAAAGAATCCTGCACGTGGAGAAGCATCCCTTCATCCCATGTCGAAATACGCGTGATGTTGGTGGTCTTATTGGCTTCGATAACCAACTCCAGATGGCGTTTCAAAAGATCCTCGCGCATGTTCACTCCTCTATAATCGAATGCCCTCAGTATAGAGGAATGTTTCACGTGAAACATTCAAATCACGACGTTTCAAATGTTTCACGTGAAGCATTTGAGCGAAACGCACCTCAGGTAAGAGTGTTTCACGTGAAACATTCATGACGCGAAACAGACTGAGGTTAGACCATTGTCTATTGTTTCACGTGAAACACTCACGACAATAAACCGAGCTCTTGACCCTTTTCTAATGTTTCACGTGAAACATTTAGCGTAAGGACAAAGGAGAATCAGGTTTAAGGCGATTCGCTTTCGAAACACGAAGGGAGACGGGGGAGCCATCATCGAAAGTCTCGATTGAAAGGAACTTCTAATGTTTCACGTGAAACATTAGAAACAAAAAACCCGCACCTTTCGATGCGGGCTTGCGGCTAAACTGAGACTTACAAGTTTAGCGAGGAAGAATCACCACATGACGGGCGCTGCCTTCGCCTTCAGATGCCGTCTCCACACGGTCGTCGTCGCGAAGGCAGATGTGCACGATACGACGCTCGTACGGCGTCATCGGACGAAGCTTGATGCTGCGGTTCTGGCTAGCTGCGCGGTTCGCGGAAGAACGGGCAATCGATTCCAGCTTCTCGCGCTGACGGCTCTTGTAACCTTCGACGTCCACGATGACCGGGTAGCGGAACCCGATGGTGCGCACGGTAATCGCCGACACGAGGAACTGCAGAGCGTCGAGCGTCTTGCCGTGACGGCCAATCAGCACCGCCAGATCGTCGCCCGTGATGTCGAGGATCAGCTCACCTTCGTCGCCTTCGTACTCGTCGATGGTCACTTCGCCCACCTCGAAGTACTTGAGAATATCTTGGAGCGCTCCAATCGCCGTATCGGCAATGCGATCTAGATCCTCGTCGGTCAGTTCAGCGGGTTCCTCATCAAGAGGCTTCTCATCAACCAATTCTTCAGCCATGACAGACTCCTCAATGTTTCACGTGAAACAATCGCGGTTACTTGCGCTTCGTCGTATCCTTCTTGGTCGGACGGGGCTTCTTCTGCTTGCGGGTCACGTCCACCTCGATAGGCTTCACCTCGATGGTTTCAGCGGCCTCGGCGTCGCGCTTCTTCATGATGCGCATGGAGATCTGCTGCTGCGCGATGCCCATGAGGGAGGACGCGCCCCAGAACAGAAGCACGCCGGCGGGCGAGCTCCAGCTGATCCAGAGCATGAACACGCTCATCACAGCGGCCATGATCATGGTCTGCTTGCGCTGCGGGTTGTCCTTGTTTCCCATCTGCATGAGAACCATGGGCAAAAACGTGGCGCCCGCGAAGATCACCATAAGGATCAAATAGGGAACAAACGTTCCAAAACCAACGGCCAGAGCCTCAGAAGGCCTCATAACCAAGCTGGGAACCAGGTTGTAGAACTCGTAGGTGGTGCCCGATGTGCGCGAACCCATCTCGCTGAGCACTTGAAACAACGCCATGAAGATAGGCATCTGCAGCAGCATGGGCAGACAGCCCGCCAGCGGGTTGAACTTCACCTCGGCGTAGAGCTTCTGCATCTCTTCCTGCAAGCGAGGCTGATCGTCAGCGTACTTGCGCTGCAGCTCCTGCATGAGCGGCTGCACCTTCTGCATCTGAAACGACGATTTCGTCTGCTTGTGCATCAAAGGCGAGATCAGAATACGGAAGATGACCGTCACGATGATGATGGCCAGGCCCCAGTCGCCGCAGAAGTCATAGAAGAAATGGATAATGTCGAATATCCAGTCCTTAAATACGTCCCACATGTTCAGTTGTTCCTTCCTCTATACCAAAGAAGCCCGCGCGACGACCTCAAGGAACAGGATCGTAGCCGTGCGAACCCCCCGGACGACAACGTAGCACACGCTTCACCGTGAGCTTGAAACCCCGGCAGAACCCGTAGCGCTGGAAGGCTATGAGCCCGTATTCGGAGCACGTCGGCGTGAAGCGGCAGCAAGAAGGGAACAGAGGGGAAATGGCAGCCCGGTAGAAGGTGATGAGAAACACCGCCACTTTGCACGGCACCTGTTTCAGAAATGCCTTCATTCCTCTCGTCCCTAACGTAATTCAGCCCGCTTCAACGTCTCGGCACATGCTGTATGCACTTTACTATAAGAACTCCTCATGATACCCGACTTCGCGAGAAATATCACATCGTAGCCCGCCCACGGACCACCCAGTTCGTGACATATGGCTCGCATGCGTCGTTTAGCGCTGTTGCGCCATACCGCATTCCCTGACTTTTTACCCGCAATAAAAGCAACACGACCTTGCTGGCCGTGCTGCTTCGTGGGTAACACTATGAACGTAAGGTACGGCGTATGCAGACGCTTACCGCATGAGAACAGATCGGAGATATCCCCGCGGGATTTAATGGTCTCCAACCTAAAGCTCTCTTTACACGCAGAGACGCTTGCGCCCCTTGGCGCGACGAGCAGCCAGCACCTTGCGGCCGCCCTTCGTCGACATACGAGCACGGAAACCGTGGCACTTAGCCCGCTTACGAGTGTTAGGTTGATACGTGCGCTTCATATTGATTCCCTTTCATGGTTTTAGAGCAACCTCGAAAGTATAGCTCACGTTACCGGGGAGTCAAGGAAAACTCACAAGAAGGGTTCATGATTTTTTCCAGGTCGCTTCGAATAGAACGAACCCCAGGGAAGGTCTCTTCGCCGTGGAAAACCTCGAAAGTTTGTTCTGAATGCCCTTGACCATGCCCGGGTGGCTATTTTTTCAACCGTTTTCCTCTTTTTCGCGCAGCTCGATTGTGGAAAATGTTGAAAACTCTCGATTCATTCGAGAGCCGTTGTGGAAATCTCTAACGTCATCGGTTTGTCAAGGGATATTTTCTCATTCTTTTACAAGCCTCTCATCAGGCATAAAAGGTGATCGTAGTTATTAACAAAGCTTTGACCTGGTGTTATATATTGCTTGCCGGGTGATTCACCCATGCGACCGGGCAATATGTTACCCAATCTTCACGTAAACGAATTCAAACGGTCACGTCCTGCCGGAGGACGCGTTTCGGCCCAGGAAGCGCCAATCCGCTTGGAGGCTATCAACATTTTTGCACGTTTTTCACCAACGTTCGTACGTTTTCCAGAATATGTTCTTCAACGTTTTCCACATTTTCTGAATAGAAAGTGGAAAACGTTGAAAAGCCCATGTGGAAAGCAATGCAGGATTTAGAAATAGATGAATACATAGTTTTGAATGCTATGAATTCCCCAGGTGGATAGATTCAGAATCGAAAAAACGCTACAATGCCTTTGAATGTTGCTGAAAAATGCTGAATATCGAATCTGAAAACGGAACACCATTGGACAACCAGATTGAAAAAGCAGATCATCAGGATGAAACCGCTGATGAAAACGTGGAGCCTTTCGACTACACGCATGTACACGCCGTAGCGCGCATCGCGCTGTACGACGATCTTCGCAGCGCCCCGCGCGTGACGGAGATACACCCGGCGCCGACGGCTGAATTCATTGAAAGCCTTGCATCGAAAATTTATGAACAGGCTAAAAACGCCGGAGGGACCATTCCGTACACCGTCATCCGCGAAGTATCGGAAAACTTCATCCACGCGCGTTTCGCCGAGGCTACCGTGTCCATCCTGGACGAGGGCAATACCATCCGTTTCGCCGACCAGGGCCCGGGCATACCTTATAAGGATCAAGCGCAGATCCCCGGGTTCACATCCGCCGTGGAGCCGATGAAACACTATATTCGCGGCGTGGGGTCGGGCTTGCCCATCGTGAAAGAGTACCTCGATTTCTCGCACGGCACCATCACCATTGAGGACAACCTGGGAACAGGCGCCGTAGTGACCATCAGCCTACGTGCGGGCGAGGCGACCGATATGCCGCCCGTCGACCAATCGAGCGCGCTTCACCCTGCATCCGCGCAACCATCGGCCATGGAACCCGCTTACCCGATGCACGAGGCGCCGCAGCAGCTGCAGCAGCAGATTCCTCCCCAGCAGCCGATGCAGCAACCCGCCTACCCGGCGCAATACGGATACGCAAACCCACCGTATCCGCAGGAAGCCGCGCCCGCACGACCGCCTTACGGTTACGAGCCCGAACCGCAGTACGCGCCCCCGCGCTATGCGCAGAATCCCTACGCGGCAGGCGCGCCCTACTATCCCCAGCACGGTGCCCCGGCTCATCGCGCTCAGGGCATGGACATGCAAGCCCAGCATGCGATGGCGCCGCTTATCCCCCCGTTGTCGCAACGCGAGCGCGACTTCCTGCCCATCTTCCTGAGCGAAGGAGCCCTGGGAGTAACGGACCTGTCGCGTTTGACCGGCGTGCCGCAATCAAGCACGTACGTGGCGCTGTCGAAATTAGAGGAAGCCGGGCTTATCGAGAAAACGGTCGGACAGAAGCGCATTCTGACCGATCTGGGATACCACGTGGCAAATTCCCTATAATCGGCCTTTACCCGGCTTCGATCTGTTAATACAATCGAAGCGGCGGCGGGTGGCGCCCGCTTGACGCACGAGAGAGATGTTTCACGTGAAACATTCGCGATGCCCCCATCAAGGAAGCAAGCTATGAACAGCGAAAAACTCGAGCAGGTCTGGTCCGAAGTATGCGGCCAGGTGAAAAGCTACAACAATATCGATCCGTCGCAGATCAACGCGTTCTTCTCACGCCTGCATCCGCAGGCTATGAGCGACGGGTTCCTCATGATCACCGCGGACAACGACTTTATAAAGACATGGATCGAGCGTCATTATGTCGAGTTCATCAAACGCGCGCTGAACGACCTGTACCACATGCCGTTCACCGTGATCATCGAAGTGGACATCACAGCCGCCGAACCTCCCGCTCCGGCGCCTGCTCCTCCCGCCGCGCAGGCAGCCCCGGCGGCAACCATGGCGACGGCGGCAGAAACGCCTGCGCCCGTCAGCTCTCCGCAGCCCGCGCCGGCTCCTGCCGCGAATGCCGCAAGTTCGCCGCAAATCGACGCAGGCCGTCCCGAAGCGCATAGAGGGGCGGTAGGGGAAGAGGTCGCCGGCGTCGGCGCGAAACGAGAAATAGCGCTCGACGGCCCCGACAGCCCCGCGTCCACGCTTACGTTCGAGAACTTCGTCATCGGCGATTCGAACCGCATGGCGTACTCCATGGCCGTGGCCGTGGCCGAGATGCCGGGCAAGGCGCACCTCAACCCGCTGTTCATCTACGGCAAGTCGGGTCTGGGGAAAACGCACCTCATGCGCGCCATCCAGAACTACATCAACGAGACGATGCCGCAGCTTTCCACCATCTACGTGGACTCGGCCGAGCTGTTGAGCGACTACATGGAGGCCAGCGCGGCGCACGACAAGCAGAAATCCAGCTACAAGAACTTCAAGACGCGCTACGAGGAAGCCGACGTGCTGCTCATCGACGACGTCCAGTACCTGCAGGGCAAGAAGCAGACGCTCGACATCGTGTTCCAGATATTCAACAAGCTGACCAGCCAGGGCCGCCAAGTGGTGCTGTCGGCCGACCGCGCGCCGAAGAACATCGACATCGACGAGCGCTACCGCAGCCGCTTCAACTCGGGCGGCACGTTCGACATCCAGCCCCCCGAGATCGAGACGAAGCTGGGCATCGTGAAAAGCTTCGTGGACGAGTACCGCGAGTCGGAAGGGTCGCACGACTTCAACATCCCCGACGACATCCAGATGTACATCGCGGAAAGCTCCAGCTCGAACATCCGCGAGCTGAAGAGCGCCGTCACGAAGGTGATCTACCAGATGACGTTCTTCAACCAGCCCGACCTCAAGCTGGACGACGTGCGCACGCTGCTGGAGAACCACTTCACCGGCGGCCCTTCGAAGCGCCTCACCATCGCCGACATTCAAAAGGAAGTGGAGAACTTCTACAAGGTGAGCCACGCCGACCTCGTGGGCAAGAAGCGCACGCGCAACATCATCTACGCGCGCCAGATAGCCATATACCTGTGCCGCCAGATGCTCGACCTGCCGTTCAACGACATCGGCAAGAAGTTCAACCGCGACCACTCCACCGTAATGTACTCGGTGACCAACGTCGAGGAGAAGATGAAGGAGAACCGCGAGCTGCGCGAGGAGCTGGAAGCGCTGCGCGGGCTCATCAACGAGATGTAGCGTACGCGCGTTCGGCGGAAAGATGACTGAAACATGACTGACAAGTTGCCGAAAAGCGGTGCAACCCTATGGAAAGATAATAAAAGCGATAATTGATGTTGAGGGAGGGTGCTCGGTCTGCACGATCGATTCAGGAAGAATTCCAAGGGTTGACATGCGATAACGTAGGTTTTCCACATTTCCACCGCCCTTATTATTACAACTATTAAAACCTTAGATATATTAGAGAAGATCAAGAGCAAAGAGCAAAACCCGAAAACCCGCATTCATACGTCATGCCGATCATGCGCAATGTTTCACGTGAAACATTCGAACCTCTATAATGACGGCAGCGCTCGCTGCTTCTAGAGAAAGGGAACGTCTTGAAATTCAGCATCAACCAATCGGAATTGCAGAACGCGTTGTCCGTGGTGCTCAAGGGCATCGCAACCCGATCGACGCTTCCCATTCTGTCGGGCATCTACCTCGACGCGCACGACGACACCCTTACGCTTCAAGCGACCGACCTCGAGCTGTCCATCCAGTACTCGGTTTCGGCGCTCATCGAGGAGACGGGCAAGGCCGTGGTTCCCGGCAAGCTGTTCTCCGAGATCGTGAAGAACCTGCCCGACGCAGCCGTGCACGTGGCAGCCGAGGACGACTCGGCGGTCATCACGTGCGACACGGCGTCGTTCTCCATCAAGACGCTCGACGCGGAGGACTTCCCCGGATTCCCTCACGTGGACGTGCAGCAGGAAGTGTCCATTCCCTTCACGCAGTTCGCTTCCATGGTGAAGCGCGTGGCGCGCGTGGTGTCGAAGGACGAGAGCCGCGCCATCCTCACGGGCGTGCTGATCACGCTGGAGGACACCACGCTCAAGATGGTGGCCACCGACTCGTATCGCCTCGCCATCACCGAAGCCGAGCTTCCCGAATCCAGCGCCGAGGAGTTCCAGGCGGTCATCGCGGGATCGTTCTTGCAGGAGATATCTTCGCTGCCGCGCTCGGAGGACGACCTCAAGCTGGCGCTGGCTGAGAACCAGATCGTCGTCACGTACCACGACACCGTATTCATCAACCGCCGCCTGGAAGGCAACTTCCCGAACTACCGCCAGCTGCTGCCCGATTCCTACGCCACGCGCGTGAGCATGGACGTGGGGCACCTCGTGGCCGGCGTGAAGCGCACGTCGCTGCTGGGACAGACCAGCTCGCCGGTGCGCTTCGACATCAATATGGCGTCGCAGACCGTGCAGCTGTCCGCCGTGGCGCAGGACGTGGGTTCGGCCCAGGAGACGCTGTCGTGCGAGGGCGAAGGCGAGGACGTGGAGATTGCGTTCAACTACGCCTACGTGCTGGACGGGCTGTCCTCCGTGAACACTGACAACGTGTTCCTCGAAGTGCAGTCATCCATGAAGCCCGGCATCTTCAAGGCGGACGAGGGCGAGAACTTCCTGTACCTCGTCATGCCCGTGCGCATCGCGTAAGGACGCGCGCGGCATATCGTGGATCTGGCCATCGCCCATATCTCGTTTCTGAACTTCCGCAGCTACGAGGCGTTCGATCTCGACGGCATCGGTCCGCTCACGGTGCTCGTGGGACCGAACGCCGCGGGGAAGACGAACGTCGTCGAGGGAATAGGCCTGCTGACGGCGCAATCGTCGTTTCGACATGCGCCCGTCGACCAATTGGTGCGCGCCGGGGCTCCCTTCGCGCGCTTGACGGCCGACGTCACCGACGGCAGCCGTCAGCTTGAGCTGGCGGTACAGATGGCCGAGGGCAAGAAGAAGCACCTGCTGAACGGGAAGCCCAAGCGCACAGCCGACCTGAAGGGCCTCGTACCGTCCGTGACGTTCACGCCCGACGACCTGGAGCTGGCGAAAGGGGCCATGTCGGTGCGCCGCGCCGCGCTGGACGCGCTGGGCTCGCAGCTGTCGGCCAACCACTACCTCATCCGGCGCGATTACGAGAAGGTGCTGCGCCACAAGAACCGCCTGCTGAAGGACGAGGCGCCGGCTGCGCTGGTGGGGGCGATGAACGAGACGCTGGTCACGTGCGGCGCGCAGCTTTCGTGCTACCGCGCCGCGCTGTTCGAGAAGCTGGCGGCTTCGATGGCGTCGTACTACGCTGAGATCACCGACGGGCATGAGCGGCTGGACGCGGGCTTCGTCCCTTCGTGGGAAGAGCACGATCCCCTTTCGTTCGCCACGCGCACGTTCGGGCGCGACGAGGCGCGCGAGGCGCTGGCGGATGCGCTTGCGCGCCGCGGCGGCGAGGAGCGCGTGCGAAAGCGGGCGCTCGTGGGCCCGCATGCCGACCGCATCGAGTTCTTCATCGACGGCAAGAACGCCGCCCTGTTCGGCAGCCAGGGGCAGCAGCGTTCGGTGGTGCTGGCGTTCAAGCTGGCCGAGGCCACGCTGATCCAGGACATTTTGCGCCAAAAGCCGGTGCTGCTGCTGGACGACGTGATGAGCGAGCTGGACGCCGCGCGCCGCCGCGCGCTGGTGGCGTTCATCTCGGGCGACATCCAGACGTTCATCACCACGACGAACCTCGCCTACTTCGACGACGACCTGCTGGGCGGCGCTCGCATCGTAGAGCTGGAGAAACCGCGCAAAACCGGCGAAATGCCTGACGAGGATCGAATGTTTCACGTGAAACATTCGCCGATCGACGCGCAACCGGCGCGCGGGGAGGCCGAAGAGCGCGACGGGCAGCCGTCCGATCCGGCCGAACAACCTTCGGCGCGAATCGAGGGGGACTCATGAGGAAGCTGGGCGAGAGCATCAACGAGCTGATGGCCGCGCTGGCCGCCGGCGACGACGCGTCGCGCAAGGCGCAGCGCGCCGCCGCCGTGAACGTGGCGTGGCGCAACGCGGTGGAGGCCGTGTACAAGGATGCCGCGCAGATGGTGCTCGACCACGTGAACGCCGTGTACATCATGGCCGCCGACGAGGTGGTGAAGGGCGCGACGACGAAGGCGTCGCATACGGGCACGGGCGCGCAGCTGGTGGTGTACGCCGACGACAGCCTCATCCGCTCGGATCTCGATGCGCGCCAAGAGTTCCTCAAGATGAAGTTGAAAGAACAAGGCGAGCACGTGGAGACGTTCAAGATCCTGCCTTCGCGCTTCGAAATGAAGGCTCACCATCCCTTCCGCCGCGCGGAAGAGGACGGTGCCGTCGAGCGCGCTGCGCGCGCGAGTCGCGAGGAAACCCCGCGCACGCCTTTGTCGCCCGAAGAGGAAGCTGCTCTCGAAGCCAGCGTGGGGGCGGTGGAAAGTCCCACGGTCCGCAGGGCGCTCGAGAGGGCGATACGTGCCGATAAAAATCGCATTTAGCGGTTCGATGCGAAAAATAATGATCGAATACGAGATCGCGGCTCGTACGGCTTCTAAAACCCTTCATACTTGATGGATTTTATTGGTATCAAGGCATGGTTATGGTAGAATTTTCAGGTTAGCGCGAATCAGCGCTGCACTCACACATCGCACTATAAAAGGAGCATGTCAGTGGCAAACAAACCTGACCATTACGACGGTTCTGACATTCAGGTCCTCGAGGGCCTGGAGGCGGTCCGCAAGCGTCCGGGCATGTACATCGGCTCGACGGGTCCTCGCGGCCTGCACCACCTGGTGTACGAGGTCGTCGACAACGCCGTCGACGAAGCGCTCGCCGGATACTGCGACGAGATCAAGGTGTGGATCCATCAGGACAACTCGATCTCGGTCGACGACAACGGGCGCGGTATCCCGATCGACAAGCACCCGAAAGAGAAGATCCCCACCGTCGAGGTGGTGCTCACCATCCTGCACGCAGGCGGCAAGTTCGGCGGCGAGGGCTACAAGGTGTCCGGCGGCCTGCACGGCGTGGGCGTCTCCGTCGTGAACGCGCTGTCTTCCCGCGTGGAAGTGCAGGTGCGCAAGGAGGGCAAGGAGTACTTCATCGGCTTCGACCACGGCAAGACGTCCGAGAAGCTGCGCGAAGTTGGCCCCACGAAGCGCGGCAACGGCACGACCGTGTCGTTCTGGCCCGACCCGGAGATCTTCACCGAGACCACCGTGTACGATTTCGACACTCTGGCGAACCGCTTCCGCGAGATGGCGTTCCTCAACAAGGGCCTCAAGATCGTGCTGTACGACGAGCGCGTCACCGATGCCGACGGCAAGCCGCGCACCGAGGTGTTCCAGTACGCCGGCGGCATCGTCGACTTCGTGAAGTTCCTGAACGAGGGCAAGGAAACGCTGAACAAGCCCATCTACTTCGAGGCCGAGAACGACGACGGCACCGTTGAAGTGGCCATGCAGTGGTCCACCTCGTACTCCACGAACTCCGTCATGGCGTTCGCGAACAACATCAACACGCACGAAGGCGGCACGCACCTCGACGGCTTCAAGCAGGCCGTCACGCGCACCATCAACGAGTACGCCCGCTCGAAGGGCATCCTCAAAGAGAAGGATTCCAACCTCTCCGGCGACGACACGCGCGAGGGCTGCGCGGCCATCGTGTCCGTGAAGCTGCACGACCCGCAGTTCGAGGGCCAGACGAAGACGAAGCTGGGCAACACCGAGATCCGTCCGCTGGTGCAGAACGCCGTGACCCAGGGCCTGGCCGAGTACCTCGAGGAGAATCCGACCCCGGCCAAGCGCATCATCGGCAAGGCCACCCAGGCGCTCAAGGCTCGCGAAGCCGCCCGCAAGGCGCGCGAGATGACGCGCCGCAAGGGCGTGCTGGACTCGTTCGCGCTGCCGGGCAAGCTGGCCGACTGCTCGTCCAAGACCCCGGAGAACTCCGAACTGTTCATCGTAGAGGGCGATTCCGCAGGCGGCTCGGCCAAGCAGGCCCGCGACCGCAAGACGCAGGCTATCCTGCCCTTGCGCGGCAAGATCCTCAACGTTGAGCGCGCGGGCTTGCACCGCTCGCTTTCCAGCGACACCATCAGCTCGCTGATCACGGCTATCGGCACGAACATCGGCGACGACTTCGACGCCGACCAGTCGCGCTACCACCGTATCATCATCATGACCGATGCCGACGTCGACGGCGCGCATATCCGCATCCTGCTGTTGACGTTCTTCTACCGCTACATGCCGGAGCTCATCAATCGCGGCTACATCTACATCGCACAGCCGCCCATCTTCGGCCTCAAGAAGAAGAACTCGCGCTCGCCGAAGATCGAGCGCTACATCTACGACGAGAGCTCGCTGGGCTCGGTGCTGGCCGAGTACGACGATCCGAACAAGTTCGACGTGCAGCGCTACAAGGGCCTGGGCGAGATGGACCCGGATCAGCTGTGGGAGACCACGATGGAGCCGGCTACCCGCACGCTTCTGCAGGTGAGCATCGACGACGCCGCCGAGGCCGAGCGCGTGGTGAGCGACCTCATGGGAGACCAGGTGGAGCCGCGCAAGGAGTTCATCCAGAAGCACGCGCGCGACGTCCGATTCCTGGACATCTAGCGTTCTGGTGGTCTGACGACCGCCGGAATACCTCGCTGACTTACTACGCCAACCTGTAAGGTAGGAGATTTATGGCAGACAACAACGATTCTTTCGACGAGTTCTTGAATCGCGCCGAAGAGGATTACGACGCGGGCGACATCGAAGCGGCCGAGGCCGGCGACGAAGACGACGTGCTGAACGACGTCGAGGGCGGTGAGGACGAGTCGCGCCCCGGCGCGTTCGTGTCCGAGGAGAACAAGGCGCGCTCGCTGATCGACATGTCGTCGATCGCGAACCCGCACGGCTCCATCGTCGAAGGCGCCAACGGCGGCGAGGGCACCATCGTGCGCTCCGCCTACCTCGGCAAGGAGATGCAGACGTCGTTCCTGGAATACGCCATGAGCGTCATCGTCTCGCGCGCCCTGCCGGACGTGCGCGACGGCTTGAAGCCGGTTCACCGCCGCATCCTGTACGCCATGAACGAGTCCGGCTACACGCCGAACCGCCCGCACATGAAATCGGCCCGTACGGTCGGCGACGTCATCGGCAAGTACCACCCGCACGGCGACATCGCCGTGTACGACACGATGGTGCGCTTGGCCCAGCCGTTCTCGATGCGCGTGCCGCTGGTGGACGGCCACGGCAACTTCGGCTCCATCGACGGCGACGGCGCGGCGGCCATGCGTTACACCGAGTCCCGTCTGGACAAGGTGGCCATGGAGCTGCTGCGCGACCTGGACAAGGAAACGGTCGACTTCCAGCCCAACTACGACGAGAGCCTCGAAGAGCCCACGGTTCTTCCCGCGCGCTTCCCCAACCTGCTGGTGAACGGCTCGCAGGGCATCGCCGTGGGCATGGCCACGAACATCCCGCCGCACAACCTGGGCGAGACCATCGACGCCACGTGCCTCATGCTGGACAACCCCGACGTCACCACCGAAGAGCTGATGAAGGCGCTGCCCGGCCCGGACTTCCCCACTGGCGGCATAATCATGGGCAAGAAGGGCATCCGCGACGCGTACGAGACGGGCCGCGGCTCGCTGACCGTGCGCGCGAAGTGCAAGGTGGAAGAGGGCAAGAACGGCCGCAGCTCCATCGTGGTCACCGAGATCCCCTACCAGGTGAACCGCCAGCGCCTGCTGGAAAAGCTGGGCGAGCTGGTGCGCGAGAAGAAGCTGCCCGAGATCAGCAACATCCACGACGGCGCCGACCGCCACGGCATCGACATCATCATCGACCTCAAGAAGGACGCCATCCCGCAGGTGGTGCTGAACAAGCTGTACAAGCACACGCAGCTGCAGGTGGGCTTCGGCGTGATCATGCTGTCGCTGGTGGACGGCGCGCCGCGCGTGCTTTCGCTGAAGGAGATGCTGCACTACTACATCGCGCACCAGGAAGAGGTCATCGTCCGCCGTACGCGCTACGAGCTGGCGAAGGCCGAGGAGCGCGCGCATATCCTCGAAGGCTTGATCATCGCGCTGGACAACATCGACGAGATCATCCACATCATCCGCTCGTCGCAGACCGACAAGGAAGCTGCCGAGCGCATGACCGAGCGCTTCGCCTTGACGGACAAGCAGACCGCCGCCATCCTCGAGATGCGCCTGCGCCGCCTCACCGGCTTGGAGCATCAGAAGATCGAGGACGAGCTGAAAGAGCTGCTGGAGAGGATCGCGTACTACAAGCGCGTGCTCTCCGACGACCAGCTGGTGCACGAGATCATCAAGGAAGAGCTGCTCGAGGTGAAGAAGAAGTTCGGCAGCCCGCGCCGCACGCTCTTGTCCGAGGCGGCGAAGGACCTCGACGTCGAGGATCTCATCGCCGAGGAGAGCATGGTCGTCACGATGACGAAGGCCGGCTACGTGAAGCGCCTGCCCGTGGCCACCTACCGCCAGCAGAAGCGCGGCGGCAAGGGCATGTCGGGCGTGAACCTCAAGGACAACGACTACGTGGAGCACCTGTTCGTGGCATCCACGCACTCCTACATGCTGTTCTTCTCCACGAAGGGCAAGGTGTACCGCCTGAAGGTGTACGAGCTTCCCGAGGCGTCGCGCCATGCGCGCGGCACGGCCATCGTGAACCTGCTGCCGCTTGAGAAGGGCGAGACCATCTCGGCCGTCATCGCGACGAAGGACTTCCCGTCCGACGAGTATCTCATGTTCGCCACCGAGCACGGCATGGTGAAGAAGACGTCGATGGACCTGTACGACCGCACGCGCCGCGACGGCCTGATCGCCATCAGCCTGAAGGACAACGACCGCCTCATCTCGGTGAAGCGCGTGGCTCCGGGCGAGAAGGTGCTCATGGTGTCCAGCGCCGGCAAGGCCATCATGTGGGACGAGGGCGAAGTGCGCGCCATGGGCCGCGACACCATGGGCGTGCGCGGCATGAACGTGCCGCCCATCGCCAAGGTGCTGGGCATGGAGATCGCGCAGCCCGACACCGACCTGTTCGTCATCACCGAGAAGGGCTACGGCAAGCGCACCCCCATCGCCGAGTACCCCGAGCACCATCGCGGCGGCCAGGGCGTGTTCACCATCACGATGACCGAGAAGAAGGGCCTGCTGGCCGTCATGAAGATCGTCGCCGAAGACGACGAGATCATGATCATGTCCGAGGAAGGCGTGTGCGTGCGCACCCCGGTGTCGGGCATCTCCGAGCTCGGCCGCTCCACGCAGGGCGTGTGCGTGATGAAGACGGCCGACAAGGACCGCGTGACCGCGGTGGCCATCTCCAGCCGAGGCAAGAAGAAGAAAGCCTCCGGCGCGCAGGTGGAAGGCGAGGAGCTGGACGAGAACGCCATCGACGAGCTTGAAGACGGCGCCGAAGGCACCGCCGAGATCGAGAGCGTCGAAGAAGCAGAGAACGCGGAAGGCGACGAAGAGTAGAAAACAGCCTCCAGCGTAACCTTGAACGCCCCGCCTCGCATCCTGCGAAGCGGGGCGTTCTCTTTTTGGCGCGCCGCGCTGCTACCCAGCGAATGTTTCACGTGAAACATTCGCTCCCGCACTGCACCTGTCACGCGCCCGAATGTTTCATGTGAAACATTCGGCCTCTTTCGCGTTATCGCTTGCGGCTCTCTTCGTTCGCGATGTTTCACGTGAAACATTTTCTTTCCCTCTGCCTCATGAATGCGAAAAACATGAAGGAACCCGCAGCCCCCTGGCGGGTTGTTGACGTGCCGTATACTGCACGCCTCATGACTGTTATCGACGGCCGCCAACGCGGCCGTTCATGCGAAAGGAGGACGGAAACCCATGTATCGAGCAGCTGCCGCGCAAGCGGCGCGCCTGTCGTCGAAAGCGCGCGGAGCCGCGAAGCGCGCGCAAACGACGCGCCGCGAACGCGCCCTGCGTTCTCCGGCGGAGAAAACCACAGCCGGCGACGTGTTCGTGCTTTCCGTCCCGCTGTTCGTGGAACTGTTCATGCAAATTATGATCGGGAACATCAACCAATTTATGCTGGCGCCGCTGGGAACCGAGCCGGCCGCCGCGGTGGGAAACGCGCTGCAGATCCTCAACATCGTGACCATCGCGCTGTCGGCCATGGGCACGGCTTCCACCGTGCTCGTGACCCGCGTGCTGGGGAAATCGTCGGCGACCAGCAAGGTGTCGGAGATCGCCACTGTGGCCCTCGTGGTGAACGTAGCGCTCGCGGCGGCCATGACCGCGGTGCTGTTCCTCTTTTGGCCGCAGTTCTTCTCCTGGCTGCACATCGACGGGTCCATCACGGGAATGGCGTCGTCGTTCCTGCTGATCGTCGGCTCCACCACGGTGGTGCAAGGCGCGTTCTTCGCGTTCACGGCTTTGCTGCGCAGCTACGCGCGCGGCGCCGACGTGATGCGCGCCAGCCTGGCGATGAACGCGGTGAACATCGCAGCCAGCGCCGTGCTCATCGGCGGCGTCGCGTTCGTCCCGGCGTTCGGGGTGGAAGGCGCGGCGGTAGCGAACGTGGTGGCGCGCGTCGCAGGCCTCGCGGTGGCATGCCGCCTCGTGCTGCGCCATACCGATGTGCGCATGCGCCTGGCGTACCTGCGCCCGTTCCCCTGGAAGACGCTTCGGCGCATGCTGGGCGTGGGCATCCCCTCGTCGGGCGAGCAGATGAACTACGACCTCGCACAGATCGTCATCCTGTCGTTCATCAACGTGCTGGGCACCACGGTGGTCACCGTGAAGGTGTACTGCTCGATGATCGCGGGCATCGCCTACCTGTATTCCATCGCGTTGTCGCAGGCGACGCAGATCGTGCTGGGGTATCTGTTCGGCGCGGGCAAGTTCGATGCGGTCGCGCGGCGCGTGTGGGTGGCCGATCTCATCGCCGTGGCGCTGACCACCTGCGTGTCCACGCTCATCTGGATCAACGCCGACGCGGTGTTCGGCCTGTTCACCGCCGATCCGATGGTGCACGAGCTGGGTCGCCAGGTGCTGCTTGTGGAGATATTCCTGGGTATCGGGCGTGCGCTCAACATCGTGATGGTAAAGGCGCTCATCGCGGTGGGCGACGTGAAGACCCCGGTGACGGTGAACGTCATCTCGTCGTGGATATTCGCGGTGGCAGGCGGCTATGCGCTGGGAATCGGCTTAGGCTGGGGCATCGTGGGCATGTGGGTGGCCATGTGCGTGGACGAGTGGCTGCGCGCCGGGTTCCTGCTGGTAACGTTCGCACGCGGAGGATGGCGGCGGCGCGCTCAGGAGCGGCGGCCCGAGCCTCGGCTCGAAACGCCTCCGGATGCCGTGGAGACTCCGGCCGTGTCGTACGCGAAGCCGTCGATGTTCGTGTTGAAGAAGCCCAGCGCAACGGGCCGTCCGAAAGAACCGGGCGCCGTCAGCCTGTCGGCGATTATGGGGCTGGCGCTGGCCGACGACGGGGGCTTGACGCATGGGATCGTTCAGGCCGTCATCGATGCCTTGACGGCACTGTGGTAGGCGGCGGAAAGCTTTCCGCCGGCTGAATCGGTCAGCCCTCGAAATCTTCCGGGGCGAGACCTTCGAGAAACTTTTTGAACTCGGACAGTTCGGCTTCGCTCGCTTCCGGTTCCGTCCGCCTCAGCACATAGGGGAACGAAGCACGCTCCAGCACATCCTCCTCGATATAGATGGGAGCTTTCTGCCGCACGGCCAGCGCCAACGCGTCGCTCGGGCGCGCGTCGAGGTCGATGAGGCGGTCGTGCTGGCGCAGCGTGAGCCGCGCGAAGAACGTCGCACCCTGCACGTCGTTGATGACCACGTGGTCGATCTGCGCGTCGAGGTTCGTCAGCGCGTCGAGGAACAGGTCGTGCGTCATCGGCCGCGAGAACCGCGCTTTTTCCAGCGCGATGCCCATTTGCGTCGCTTCGTTCACGCCCACCCAGATGGGGATGATGCGCGACTTTCCTTCTTGGACGATCTCCTCTACCGGTTGCAGCACGATGATGGACGGCGACGGCGCCGCCGAGACGATCAGCGTTTGAACGGTAACGGGAATCATCGGCACTCCTCCTCGGGTTTCTTGCGTCGCGTCGCGCGCGGCCGGCCTACCGATTATAGCGCTTCGGCAGGGTCGCCGGTCGCATCGCCGTGGCGTTTCGGTTTCAAGATACGGACGGTCGTGTTTTCACGCGAGCCTTCAGCAGCTGCTCCATGCTTCGGTACGCGGGCGATTTTGCTCCTTGAGCGTGATGAGGCAAAGAGGGATTGCCTTCGCATCTTCGCTTGCGAGGGGAACCATCCGGCTGCGGGGAAGCGTCTCGCCAAGCGGGGCGATGTTCACCATGAAGCACACCGCGTGCTTGACGTAGAACTGGCGCGGCGCGTCGAACGCGAGCGGTTCGACAATCGGCGATTTCAGCCCGTCTTCGCGGTACATGACCAAGATGGATTCGTTGAAATGGTCGAACGTGCGCGAAGATATCACGCGGTAGGGCTCCAGCTGTTCGAGGGATACGGCGTTTTGGCGGGCCAGAGGGTGATTCGCAGCCATGCAGATTCCTGCGGGAACTGTTCCCATGGGGAAGCAATCGAAGCCGGGGCGGTCGAGCGGCCCTATGGTGATGAGCGCATCGCATGACCCCGCGCGAAGGGCGTCAAGGCCGGCTTCTCCTGTTCCGATGGATGTTTCGGTTCGGGCGTTCAGGTGCTTGTCGAAGAACGCAGCCATATTAGCGCGGGCTTTCGCGTTGTTGCAGAACGCCGGTGCGACGAGGAACAGCCGGAGTTTGACGGGTTTTTCGTCACAGGACTCGCTTATCAGCTCCAACTCTCGAAACGACGAATCGACTTCGGCGGCCTTTTCCAGGAACGCCTCGCCGAGGGGCGTGAGTTCGATGCCTTGATGGCTGCGATCGAACAAGTTCTCTCCGAATTCGAATTCGAGGTCTGCCATCGACTTCGACACTGCCTGCACGGAAATGCCGTGCTCGCGAGCGGCCGAGGACAGGCTGCCGCGATTCGCGACGCTGACGAAGTACTTGATCTGTTTGATGTTCAATGAAGCGTTCCTCTTCCGATGCCAAGCTCGGTGCTTGGTCTTAGCGTACCATGCATCGGAATGCGCACCCGAGTGCACGGCTCTCGAGTTGGAAAAAACGCTGCCGTTACCGGATATTCAAAAACTGGTAAGAAATATTCAAAAAGTGCTTGACCGAACTTAGTGATTCGACGTATAGTGATCAGGCACTTTTTTTGGGCCCGTAGCTCAGTTGGTTAGAGCGCACGCCTGATAAGCGTGAGGTCGCT
The DNA here is from genome assembly GCF_009875595.1 of Eggerthella sp. BIOML-A1. NCBI lineage: Bacteria > Bacillati > Actinomycetota > Coriobacteriia > Eggerthellales > Eggerthellaceae > Eggerthella > Eggerthella sp. BIOML-A1. The sequence goes on from NZ_WWRZ01000001.1 coordinate 353,895, forward strand.
GGTTCAAATCCATTCGGGCCCACCATTTTTTGCAATAAACGCTCCACCGTGAGCCGAGTTAGCCGGTGGAGCGTTTATTAATTTCTAGACGCGGTTTTATGCAGTTCGCGACTAGCCAAAGAATGTGCAACTTGGGGCATTAGCTCAGCTGGGAGAGCGCGGGCTTTGCAAGCCTGAGGTCAGGGGTTCGATCCCCCTATGCTCCACCATACGTTATTCATCCGAACCCCCGCCGAGAGGCAGGGGTTCGTTGCTTCTGGTCATGATCGGTTGAGAGCCCTGCCGCGCGCGTTCAACTCTCAGATAACACTGTGCGTACCCGGTCGGAGAACTCCGTCGCCCGGTTCCGACTCGCGAACTTATGAGCTCGCTGTCGAAGGGACTTCTCTTTACCGAAGATGTTTCACGTGAAACATTTGTTCGTTTATCATGAGTCATTGTGACAAGTGTTTCACGTGAAACACAGCCTCCCGCGGTTTCGCGCTGCGCTCTTTTCCCACGTGCATTCTGTGAGCGCAAGCCGGAAACATCGCGATCGTGCAGGTGGCATGGTAGAATCCTGCTTCGGATACCAACCGCGAAACCGGCACATGGGGAGCTATGAATCGAACGGAAGCACTGCGCATTTTAGGACTGGACGATGATGCCACGCCCGAAGATGTGAAAACCGCCTACAAGGAAACGGTGCAGATCCTGCATCCCGACCGGTTCGCCAGCAACAAGAAGCTCCAAGATCGCGCGACTGAGCAGTTCAAGAACCTCCAAGAAGCATACGACTACCTGACCAGCGGAAAAGGCTCGCGCACCTCCGCTCGCGATCCGCGCGCCGCTGCCGAGCGCGCCCGCAGCTACACGTCGTCCAACCAGGTTGAGGCGCGCATGGCCGGCGTAGCCGCCGCACGCACGCAGCTGGTTAAGCAGCGCGATGTGGCGCTTGACGAGCGTCGTAACGGCATTGCCATGACCGCTATCGGCGGCATCGTGGCGCTGATAGCCGGCCGCCGGCCGTTCGGCCTGTTCGGTATCGTTGCCGCCATTGCAAGTGCCGCCGCTGTGTGGGGCATCGTGCAGGTCGTGTCGTCCCAGAGAACCATCGCCACGCTCAACGAACATATCGCCGAGCTCAACAAGGAAGAGCGCCGCCTCGCCGAGGAGTTGGACGACGTGTAGCCGCCGTACTTCGCCGGCGGTCGTCTCTCCTTATCGTCCCGATCGCCCGGCAGCGCCTGCCTTGTCGCCCGAAACGTGCGGAATTCAAGCGGAAAACGCACCTTTCGGGCGACAATCGTCCTCTGCGGGAGCGGTACCCGCCGCAGGCCCCATCGCAAGGATCATCGCCGCGCCGATTTAGGCATGGCTTGAATAGAAAGAAGAAGAAAGGCATGAAGCAAGAGAACATCCGCAACGTCGCCATTATCGCGCACGTTGACCACGGCAAGACCACCATCGTCGACCGCCTGCTGTACGCCAGCGGCGTGTTCCGCGAGAACCAGCAGGTTGACGAGCGCGTGCTGGACAGCAACGACCAGGAGCGCGAGCGCGGCATTACCATCCTGTCCAAGAACATCTCGGTCGTGTACAACGACGTGAAGATCAACGTCATCGACACGCCGGGCCACGCCGACTTCGGCGGCGAGGTGGAGCGCGTGCTGAACATGGCCGACGGCGCCCTGCTCATCGTGGACGCGTTCGAAGGCCCCATGCCGCAGACCCGTTTCGTGCTGCGCCACGCGCTTGAACAGGGCCTGCGCATCATCCTAGTGGTGAACAAGATCGACCGTCCGGGCGCGCGCCCCAACGAAGTGGTGGACGAGGTGTTCGACCTCATGGTGGAGCTCGAAGCATCCGACGCGCAGCTGGACTTCCCCGTCGTCTACGCCAGTGCCATGAACGGCTACGCCCGTTTCGCGCCCGACGACGACAACATGGACATGATCCCGCTGCTGGAAACCATCCTCAAGGAGATCCCGGCTCCCGACTGCGAGCCGAACGGCCCGGTGGCGCTGCAGATCTGCACCGTCGACCATTCCAGCTTCGTCGGCCGCATCGGCGTGGGGCGCCTGTTCTCCGGCACCATCCATAAAGGCGAGCCCTCGCTGGTCATCAAGAACGACGGCACGCGCTACAACACCAACATCAAGCAGGTGTTCACGTTCGAGGCGCTGGGCAAGAAGGAGCAGCAGGAGGTGCACGCCGGCGACATCGTGGCCGTGGTGGGCGTGGAAGACGCTGACATCGGCGACATGGTGACCAGTCGCGAGAACCCCGTGCGCTTCGATCCCATCCAAGTGGAAGAGCCCACGATGGCCATCGTGTTCGAGGCATCGTCCAGCCCGCTCGTCGGCCGCGAGGGCGACATCGTGGGAGCGCGCCAGCTCAAGGAGCGCCTGATGCGCGAGAAGGAGAGCAACATCTCCATGCGCATCGAGGAGCTTGAGGACAAGTCGGGCGTTGAGGTTGCCGGCCGCGGCCTGCTGCACCTGTCGGTTCTCATGGAGACGATGCGCCGCGAAGGATTCGAGTTCCAGGTAGGTCGCCCGCGCGTGCTCATCAAGAAGGACGAGTCCGGCCGCAAGCTGGAACCCATCGAGGAGGCCACGGTGGACGTGCCCAGCGAGTACGCAGGCAAGGCCATCGAGGTGTTCGGCAGCGCCGGCGGCGAGATGTCCGACATGTACCAGCGCGGCGACCAGACGCACCTCGTGTTCAAGATTCCGTCGCGCGGCACGATGGGATTGCGCACCCGTCTGCTGAACGTCACGCGTGGCGAAGCCACGATGTTCCATCATTTCTCCGAGTACGGCCCGTATCGCGGCGAGATGAACGGGCGCAAGAACGGCTCGATGATCTCCATGTCCACCGAGAAGAGCGTCGCGTACGCTCTGGATGCGCTGCAGGAGCGCGGCCGCCTGTTCGTGGGTCCCGGCCAGGAATGCTACGAAGGCATGATCGTGGGCGAGTCGTCGAAGGAAGGCGACATGGTGGTCAACATCGCCAAGTCGAAGCAGTTGGGCAACCAGCGTTCGTCGGGCGCCGACAAGGCTATCTCGCTCACGCCGCCCATCACGTTCACGCTGGAAGAGGCGTTGGAGTACATCGAGGATGACGAGCTGGTGGAAGTCACCCCGCAGAACATCCGCCTACGCAAGCGGATGCTGTCGGCCACCGATCGCAAGAAGGCTGCCAAGAAATAATCTATCACTATGTAAGAATGCGCCCTGATCAGGGCGCATTCTTACAAGAGGGAAATAAGGCTTCAGCTCGCGCGAACAGGCGGGTATATCCCTAAACCTGGCGTGGGGACTGTGAATCGATAATGGGTATATTGTGCAACGCAAGAACCCGTTTTATCGCGTGTGCGAGAATACAGCGCAGTACTTATCTCATGGGCGATCCAGTAGGCGGTGCGATGGCGAAGCCCATGTTCGAGGGAAGGGTCATATGAAGAAAACGTACATCATGAAGACCGTGTGCGCGGTCGGTTTGACGGCGGCATGCGCATGGGGTCTGGCCGGATGCTCGAGCGATGACAACGCTTCGTCGGGCACCGGCGGTGTGGCGGGCACGGTCAACGGTGTGGAAATCGCCGAAGACACCATCACCAACTACATCCAGGGCGTGCGCGAGCAGCTGGGTGCTGACGATGAAGATTCGTGGGGCACATGGCTTTCTCAGAACGATTACACCCCTGCTTCCGTGCGTGAAGAAGTGTTCAATTCCTACGCCCAGCGTGAGTTGCTGAAGGAAGGCGTCGAGGAGAAGGGCATCACCGTCGAGAGCTCCGAGATTGACGAGCAGATCGACAAGGTGAAGGCGAACTACGACACCGACGAGAAGTGGCAGGCCGCGCTCGATCAGGCGGGAATGACCGAAGATAGCTATCGCGCTGAAATAGAGCAGAAGCTCAAGGAGAACAAGCTGTACGCATCGTTCGCCTCCGACGAAGATCCCAGCGACGCTGACATGCTGCAGTACGCCCAGATGTACGCGACCGCGTACGACGGTTCCAAGCGTTCCTCTCATATCCTGTTCAATTCCGATGATGAAGCAACTGCTCAGGAAGTGCTCGACAAGCTCAACTCCGGCGAGCTTGACTTCGTCGATGCGGTGAAGGAATACTCGCAGGATCCGGGTTCTGTCGAGCGCGATGGCGATGTGGGTTGGAACAACCCCAGCAACCTGGCGAAAGAGTACAAGGACGGCCTCGAGCCGCTTGAGAAAGGCCAGTTGAGCGGTCTCGTTACCACACAGTTCGGCATCCATATCATCAAGTGCACCGATGTGTACAAGGCTCCTGAAGAAGTGACGAGCCTCGATCAGATCCCGGAAGAGTGGATATCCGTCATCGCTTCGTCGCTGAAGTCCACGAAGCAGCAGGAAGCCTACAAGAAGTGGCTTGACGAAACCACCGAGGCTGCCGACATCAAGATCAACGACATGCCTCAGGGTCTTCCCTATGATGTCGATATGTCCAAGTATCCTGCGCCGAACGCCGATAGCGGCGCAACCGACGGAACTCAGGAAGGTTCGAAGGACGGTGCCGAAGGCGGTGAGGCTGCCGACGGTGCTTCTGCCGACGGTACCGACGCTCCCGCTTCCGAGGATCAGGCCGCGACCGATGGCGCCGATTCCTCCGAGGGCAATGCCGATGCCGCCGCGGGCGACAACGCCTCCGAGCAGCCTGCGGAAGCCGCCTAAGCTTCGGGAAGGTTGGTTCATCTGAGTTCGACACGGCGGGCGTCCTTCGGGACCCCGCCGTTTCGTTTCTGGCGTGGCTGCGAGTTTGTTTGTTTGACGGCTCACCGGGTTGCTTGCCAGCCTCGGTTGCTTGTGGATCGCCCGTCCCGACCGGATGTTTCACGTGAAACATCCGCGGCCCCTTAGGAGAACCATGGATATCCAAACGCCTCCCTTCCTCGAACTGCACAACGCGGTCGTGCAGCGTGCGGGCGCGCCTATTCTGACGGTCGACTCGTTTCGACTGGAGGAAGGCGAGCATCTTGCGTTGCTGGGTCCGAACGGGTCGGGAAAATCTACGTTTGTAAAGCTGATCACGCGCGAGATGCTTCCCTTGCACCGGGAAGTGCCGCCGGTTCGGTTTCGCGGCAGCGAGCGTGCGACCCTTGCGGACGTGAAGCGGAGCTTGGGCGTCGTCTCGTCGACGATGCAGGATCAGATTTCCGTACATCTGCCTACGGTGGACGTGGTGGCCGGAGGGTTGTACGGAATGCTGGGCGTCCCGGCGCGGGTCGACGCCCAGCACTTGCACGAAGCCCGTGAGCGAGCTCGTGAGGTTATGGAGCTGCTGGGTGTTGACGAGTTGGCGGCACGCGACATCATGACGCTGTCCACCGGCCAGGCGCGACGAGTGCTCATAGCTCGTGCGCTCGTGCACGACCCCGAAGTTCTTGTGTTCGACGAGCCGTGCACCGGACTTGATCCCGAAGGTATGTATTACGTTCGGTCGAGTATGCGCACGCTTGCGAAAGCGGGAAAGGGAATCGTGCTGGTCACGCACTATCCCGAGGATATTATCCCCGAGATCAAGCGCGTCGTGCTATTGAAAAACGGTACGGTGTTCGCCGACGGGTCGAAAGGCCGGCTCTTGACGGATGGCGTGATGAGCGAGCTGTTCGACGTTCCTTTGCACGTGCAGCGCATGATCGCCGGACGTTCCACGGAGCCGGCCACGCATACTTCTCATTCCGCCGCATCCCCCACGACGTCTCCGCGATCAGCCGTACCGCATAGCACGCTTCCGCGATCCGTTGTTGACGCTGCGTCGACATCTTCTATACCCTGCGCGTCGAGTGCGAAATCCGCCTCGCCCTGTGTGCAAGCAGACGAAAATTTCGATGATGCTCGTGAAGAGGAATATTTCTCGCTTGTGAGTGCGTATTAGCTGTTGTATACTACGTAGCTGCTGCATGACCGCGCAACGCGCGAGCATGCTCGACCAATAAGCGGAGAGATGACCGAGCTGGCCGAAGGTGCACGATTGGAAATCGTGTGTGCTCCAAAAGAGTACCTAGGGTTCGAATCCCTATCTCTCCGCCAGATTACTCCCGCGCCCCCGAGGCGCGTTTCATACGGGGTTTTGCCCCGATCATACGCGGAAGGGTGGCAGAGCGGCTGAATGCGGCGGTCTCGAAAACCGTTTCACCGGCGACCCCGGTGACCAGGGTTCAAATCCCTGCCCTTCCGCCAGTTTCATCAAACAAGCGCCTTCGGGCGCTTTTTTGTTTGATAGGGGCGCCTTGATGGTAAACCGACTGAGTATTATTCTCGAATAATGCAAATAAGGTCATTCAACTGGAAAGATAATTATTCAGTGAATATTTGTGGGTAATCGACCTCTGGCGTGCGGCGAGTTCTATAGTTGCCCGAGAGAGACAGAAATAAGAGAGAAGGACCCTCCATGAACCAGGCATCCCAGACCCTCGCGCAGCTCAAGAAGGCCAGCAAGCTCGTCCGCCTCGCCTTTCACAAGAACGGCCCGAAAAGCTACAAGCGCGGCCAGGGCGCGCTGCTGAACGCGCTCGTCGACAACGACGGCACCACTCAGCGCGAGCTGGTGAAGATTCTCGGTCTCAACCGCAGCGAGCTCAAGGATATCGTGAAGAAGGCCGAGCGCAACGGCTACGTCACCATCGAGGACGCCGAAGGCGAGCGTACCTACGCCGTGAAGCTCACCGACGAGGGTCGCGAGGTCGCTCAAAAGCGCGTCGCCGCGAACGACAAGACGGCTGACGACATCATCGGATGCCTGTCTGAGGAGGAGATCGCCCAGCTGAACGCCATCACCGAGAAGCTCATCCTCTCGATGAAGGACAAGGGCATCAATGGCAAGAAGAAGGGTCGCAAAGCCCACGAGTGCTGCTGCCGCTAAATATCGCAGACGGGTTTAATCGCCGCGCATATGCGCCATCGTCCGAGCCCCCGGCTTCTCCCGAAGCCGGGGGCTCGTCCATGCAAGCCGCCCCAGCCTGCGAAGTCCACGCCTTCCGCAGCGCCCGCGCGGTTCTGACGGTCGGTAGCCGTCGCGCCGACATCGGCGCGGCTCAGCTCAGAGCTCGGCGGGGAGCGGTCGTGTCGGTTGCGGTTCAACGGCGGATCCCATCCCCCTGCGTTCCGTTCTGTCCGATGTTTCACGTGAAACATTTGTGCTGGCGAGCCGAACGCTACGGTCGAGAAGGTTTGGCACGGGTAGCAGCAATCGAAAGTCGCGTCAGCAGCAAATAGGGCGGCCCGTGCAAGTTTTTCGACTTCGTGGCATAAGCCATCATTCACGACCAGGGGTTTTGTCCTCGACGCTTCGCAACGCCCAGTCGCTCCTTCCCGATGCCGACGCAAAACGCCTGGTGAGAAAACCGGTGCTTGCAAACGGTTTGCCACGAAGTCGAAAAACTTGCAGAACCAGCCCGAAAACCAGCGCTGGCGAAACGTTTGCAGCCGCGTGACGCTCGATCTCGGCGCCGACGAAGTTGAGCGGACGCGCCTCTTGCGTCCCGCGTGCGCATCGTGCTTGCAGGTTCGCGCGGCCAAATTCTGCAGATACGCCGAAATAGCTTGGGGCGCGAGGCGAAGCTGCGGCTGCAAGCTCTACACTGGTTGGCAACGAAGTACCTCTTTTGAAAGGACAAGGCTATGGCCGATCGCGAAGTTGAGAGCTCTGACGTGGAAGTTCCCGAGATCCCCGAGATTCTGGAGAAAGTGCTCCTGTTCTCGCTCGATGAAGCCAAGGAAAAGATGACGCAGGGTTCCGACGTTGTGCCGTTCACGGCACTGGTGGTGAAGGAGAACCTGTTCATCGAGAACCATCCTGCCGACTCGGCCGAGGAATGCTTCAACCTGGCTCGTCATACGGTGGAGCATGCTCGCGGCGCCGCGGCGTACGCGCTGTGCTACGACGGCTACATCGAAATCGACGACGGCGTGAAGGACGCGCTCATCGCCGAGGGCGGCGTACCGGGCGAAGATACCGGCTACGCGGTGAGCTACCTCTACGAAATGGACGAAGAGGGCAACGTGACGTTCGAGGAAGAGCCTGCCTATGTGGGCGAGGCGCCGAACTTCATGATCGCGCTGAACGACGCCGATTCGTACGCCGAAGAGGATATCGACGAGAAGTACCTCGAAGAGGATGCGGTGGACGACGAGGAGTAGCCTCGCCCATCCGAACGAATGTTTCACGTGAAACATTCGCACAAACGCAAGTTTCTCCGAATCGGCCGCATCCTGCAAAGGTGCGGCCGATTCGCATGTGCGGCTTCTTCGGCCGCCAGGGACGCCGCCTCAGCTTTCGGGGACGCCGCCTCAGCTTTCGGGGACGCCGCTTCAGCTGTCGGGGGCGCTACCTCACCTGGCGGGGATGCTACCTCACCTGGCGGGGGCGCTGTCTCGGGTGTCGGGAGACCGCCGGCGTTTCGCGTCCGCGAAGCGCCAAATGGTTTCCACTGCGGCGAAAGCGCCGCCCGCTGCAGCTGCGCGTGCAGCTGCAGCGGGGTTTTCCACAACCCGCGACCATCCCATCGTCGCTTGTGTCGCAAGCTCCCCACCTGCGTCGTTGGTCTTCACCGCGCTGATTCAGATCGTCGACTCTCCCGCAGCGTTGGATTCGCGCTGGAAAAGATGGCAAACGGCGGGTAATCCGCGTTGGAAAACGTGGCAAGAAACGTGGAATCCGCGTGAGATCGGTGTGAGAAACGGGCAAGGTTGAGGAGGCTGCGCGCTGGATCTGCGCCATATAAACGTGAGATGAGCTTGGTATCATGTATGCAAGATGTTCGGCACGTTGCTGGAACATGGTAAGTATGGCGAAACCATGCTGAAACGATGATCGGGAAGATTGTGTTGGTCGTTTCGGCCCCTGTTTGCTAGAATAGTCGGGCTAATCCTGCCCCGGCAATCTTGCCTTCTCAGCACCGGGGCCGTAAAGACCAAAGGAGGTGAGCTGATGAAGGCTTATGAATTGCTGTTTTTTGTCGCTCCGTCTATCGACGAGGAAACCCGCGCAGCCGTTATGAAGCGTATCGACACCACGATCGCTGAGGGCAAAGGCACGGTTGACAACGTCGACAACTGGGGCAAGCGTAAACTCGCTTACGAGATCAACGGATTGACCGATGGTGACTACACTCTCATCGATTTCCACGCCGATCCCGCTGACGTTGCCGAACTCGATCGTGTTCTGCGCATCACCGACGCTGTGGAGCGCCACATGATCGTCAAGCGCACGGACCGCGACTAGGAGACGAGCGGGGACCTGGGCACCACCCAGCGTCCGGCATGAGAAGAGGTAGACACACATGAGCATCAACCGAGTTATCATCAGCGGAAACCTTACTCGCGATCCCGAGCTTCGCTCCACCGCGAGCGGGCTTCCCGTGCTGGGCTTCGGCGTGGCGGTCAACGACCGCCGCAAGAACCAGCAGACGGGCGAGTGGGAGGATTATCCGAACTTCATCGACTGCACGATGTTCGGCGCGCGCGCCGAAAGCCTCTCGCGCTACCTCGGCAAGGGCACCAAAGTGGCCATCGAGGGCAAGCTCCGCTGGAGCCAGTGGGAGCGCGAAGGCCAGAAGCGCAGCAAGATCGAAGTGATCGTCGACGAGCTTGAATTCATGTCGAGCCGTAACAGCGATTCGTCGTCGTACGGTGGCGGTATGGGCGGCGGTTATTCCGCTCCCGCAGCAGCCCCCGTGGTTGCCGCGCCGGTGGTTGATGCCTCTTCTTCGGTTTATGACGAAGATATCCCGTTTTAAGCGAAACGAAAGAGGTTAGAAATGTCCGATTACGCGAAGCAGCCGCGTCGCAAGTTCTGCCAGTTCTGCAAAGAGGACACGCAGTACATCGACTACAAAGACACGCAAATGCTGCGCAAGTACGTTACCGATCGCGGAAAGATCAAGCCGCGCCGCGTGACGGGTGCCTGCACCCAGCATCAGCGCGACATCGCGAACGCCGTGAAGCGCGCCCGCGAGATGGCTTTGATGCCCTACGCGGTGCCCGCCATCAGCGGTCGCGGCGACCGTCGCAGCCGCTAGGCGCAAGGAGGAACCATGAAAGTCATCCTGCTCCAAGAATTGAAGGGCAAGGGCGGTGAAGGCGACGTCGTGGACGTGGCCCCCGGTTTTGCCAACAACTACCTGCTCCCGCAGAAGGTTGCCATCCTCGCTACGAAGGGCAACCTGAAGCAGCTCGAGCAGCGCAAGCACAACATCGCCAAGCGCGAAGAGAACCGCCTTGCCGACGCCGGCAAGATCAAGGAAACGCTCGACGGCGCGCTCGTCAAGGTCGAAGCCAAGGTGGGCGAAGAGGGTCAGCTGTTCGGTTCCGTTACCGCTCAGATGATCGCCGATGCCATCAAGGCCGCGACGGACGTCGACGTCGATCGTCGCCGCATCGAGCTGGGCCACGCCATCAAGACGGCCGGCCAGCACGAGGTGACCATCTCGCTGTACCGCGACATCAAGACGACGGTGAAGCTGTTCGTCGGCGGCGCGGACGACGAGGTCGCTCCTGCCGAGGCCGAGGTTGTCGAGGAGACGATCGAGGAAGTCGTCGAGGCTCCCGCCGAGGAGACCGCCGAGGCCGCTGAATAGCAGCTCGGGAGGTATCCGAAGCATTTCGCGGCAGCGGCCGAACGGTCGCAGCCGTAGCGAGACCCCCTTCGCCCTTTACGGCGCGCGAAGGGGGTCTCTTCGTTTCGCAAGGACGGCACTGTTCTTTCCGGGATGTTTCATGTGAAACATCCCTCCGTGCGGCGGCGAACCGCCGAGGCTGTTGCGCGTGGAGCGTCGGTTGCTCTTCGATACGCGGCCGAGGCTTCCGGTAACAGTGGCCGACCCCGCGCGACAAGTGTTGTATCATAGGGACTCACGCTATTCGAGAGGGAGTTCGAGCATGTCTTCACCCGCGCCGTACAGCGCCGACTTCGCACCGGAAGAAACCACCGTATCGGATCGGCGAAAGATCGATCCGCAGAACATCGAGGCGGAGAAATCCGTCCTGGCCGCCTGCATGCTCAACCAGGAAGCTATCGAGGAAGTGGCTCCGAAGCTGGTCAAGGAGAACTTCTACCGCATCGCCCACCAGCGCATCTACGAGTCCATGATGGACCTGTACGTGCGCCACATCCCCATCGACCACATCTCGCTGGCCGACAACCTGAAGGCCATGGGTCAGCTGGAGGCCGTGGGCGGCAAAGCGTACCTCATCGAGCTGGCAGACAACACGTTCGCCCTCACCAACTGGCAGAACCACCTGGAAATCGTCAAGCGCACCTCCATCCTGCGCGACCTCATCCGCGCGTCGGGCGAGATCGAGGCGCTGGCCTATGACGCCCCCGACGATTTGGGCGTGGTGGTGGAAGAGGCCGAGAAAACACTGTTCCACGTCACCGAGAAGCGCGTGTCCTCGGCGTTCAAGCGCATGGACGTGCTGCTAACCGAGGCGTTCGAGGAGCTGACGAAGCTGGCCGAGCAGAAGGACGCCATGGCCGGCATCCCCAGCGGGTTCAAGGACGTGGACGACCTGTTCCACGGCTTCCGTGGCGGCGACCTGGTGATCCTCGCGGCCCGACCCGGCGTGGGCAAGACGTCGTTCGCACTGAACCTGGCCACGAACGCGGCCAAGGCTGGGGCAACCGTCACCTTTCTCTCGTTGGAGATGAGCGCGGCGCAGCTGGTGCAGCGTATCCTGTGCGCCGAAGCCCGCGTGAACCTGTCGCGCCTGCGCGCCGGCCAGGTGCAGGAGTCGGACTGGGGCGCCATTGCCGACGCGTCTAACACGCTGAGCAAGCTGGACATGTTCATCGACGACACGCCGTCGCTGTCCATCTTGGAGCTGCGCGCCAAGGCCCGCCGCGAGCTGCGCTCCGCCGAGAAGGGCATCATCATCGTCGACTACCTGCAGCTCATGTCGCCGCCGCAGTCGCGCAAAGACGGCAACCGCGCCGTCGAGGTCGGCGAGATCTCGCGAGGCCTGAAGGTGCTGGCGAAGGAGATGGACATGCCCGTCATCGCGCTGTCGCAGCTGTCCCGTGCGGTGGAGATGCGCGGCAAGAAGCGCCCGATGCTGTCCGACCTTCGCGAATCGGGCTCCATCGAGCAGGACGCCGACATCGTCATGTTCATCGACCGAAGCATGGACGAGATCGAGGCCGAGAGCGAAGACCGCCCCGACCTGGGCTCGGCCGAGCTGATCGTCGCGAAGCACCGTAACGGCCCCACGCGCGACATCCCGCTGGCCTTCAACGCCGAGTACACCCGCTTCATGGATTTCATCGACGATTCGCGCGTGGGCGGCTATATGTAAAGCCCCTGTTGAGCCGTTTCGCGGTACACTGGGCTCATGTCGAAACGCGTCACATTCATCCATGCATCGGACCTCCATCTGGGGGCGCCGTTCCGCGGGTTGCGCGCGCTTTCGTCCAAATGGGCGAACCGCCTGCTCAGCGCCATCCCGGAATCGTACGACCGCATGGTCGACGCGGCCATTGCCCGCGACGTGGACTTCGTGGTGGTGTCGGGCGACATATTCGACTCCGCGCGCCCCTCGTACGGCGACTATCTGCACTTCTTCGAAGGGTTGGAACGCCTAGGCGAGGCGGGCATTCCGGTGTACCTGATCACGGGCAACCACGATCCGTACACCTCGTGGCAGCACGACTTCTTCTCGCTGCCGCCCAACGCCACCATGCTGCCGGGCGACCGACCCGGCTTCGCGCTGGTGGAGCGCGACGGCCAACCGCTGTGCCTGATCGGCGGCCGCGGCTACTACAACCAAACGTGGCCGATGGACGAGTGCATCGCCGAAGGCGTCACGCGCGAAGCGGCCGAGCAGGCGCTAGCCGTCCAGCATCCGCACGCTGCGGAAGCCCCGTTCGCAGTGGGCCTGCTGCACACCGGCCTCAACCTCGATCCGGTGAAAGCCCCGGTAGACCCCGCCGTCCTCATGCACGCGGGCATGGACTACTGGGCGCTTGGGCACATCCACATGAAGTACGCCTACCCCTCTTTCGACGACCCGCGCCTCGTGTTCTCCGGCTGCATCCAAGGCCGCGACATCAAGGAGACGGGCGAGCGCGGCGTGTTCTGCGTCACGCTGCGGGAAGGCGCGAAAAACGAGCTGGAGTTCATCCCCACGGCAAGCGTCGTGTGGCAGCGGATGCACGTGGACGTGTCCGATTGCGCGAACCTGCCCGACATCACCGACAAGATCATGCGCGAGCTGTTCCGCGAGAACGGCAAGGCGCATTGCGAGGAGATGGTGGTGCGCATTGCGCTGGAGGGCGCGACCCCGATGCACGCCATGCTCGACCGCGCCGATGTGATCGCCGGCCTGCGCAAACACGTGAACGATGCGTATTCGGCATTCTTCTGCGACGCGTTGACGAACCTCACGGTGCCGCCGCGCGACAAGGAGGCGCTGCGCCGCGAAGGGCTGTTCCCTGCGGTGTTCCTGCAGGTGGCGGACGCGCAGCGGCGCAATCCCGACGAGGCCATCGCGTTTTTGCAGGATGAGTTCATCAAGAAGAACATCCAGCTGCCCAGCGCCTACACGCGCAATATCGATGCATTCGCCGAGGCGGCCGAGAACCTCGTGCTCGATTTGCTGGCCCAAGGGGACGAGCAATGAAGCGGTCCTATCTCGAGCATATCAAGATCGTCAGCTTCGGCGCGTTCTCAAACAAAGCGGTGGGTCCGTTCGCCCCGCACCTCAACGTGGTGTACGGGCCGAACGAAGCCGGCAAGACCACGCTCGCGTCGTTCGTGGGCGGCGTGCTGTTCGGCTGGGAAGAAGCGCGCGGCAGCCGCAACACCTACAAGCCTGCGAATGCGGAGCGATCTGGATCGCTGTTCTTCGCCCAGCGCGACGCGTCCTCCGGCGTTTCGTCCGCGCCGTCGGATGCGCCCGCCCTCGCCGCCCCGGACGGGCGCGTCGCCGCCGTCGAAGCCGACGGTTCCCTCGCGGCGTCAGCTGCGCCGCTTCCCACGCCTGAACCCTCTCGCGCGCCCGAGCTCGAGCTCTCGCGCGTGCGCAACAGCGACGGCTTGCAAGGCGACGCATCCCTCGTGGCCGACATCGACAAAGAGACATTTCAGACGATGTTCTCCCTGACCAGCGACGAGCTGCGGACGCTGCGCAACACCACCGACGTTACGGCTAAGCTGCTCACCGCCGGTTCGGGAACGGGCGCTTCGCCCGCTCACGCGCTGGCCACCGTGCAGGAAAAGCTGGCTGAGTACACTTCGCGCGCCGCCGGCGTCGAGCACTCCATCGCCAACCTCACGACGCAGGAGAACGAGCTGCGCGCCAAGATGACGGCCGCCGCCGAGGAGGCCGAGCGCTTCAAGCGGCAGGATAAGGAGTTCCGCGAGCTGGAACCCCAGCGCAACGAGCTTCTGGCGCGCCTCGATGCTCTGAACACGTCTATCGAGACGCTGACCGTCCAACGCTCGAACATCGAGAAGCTGGATCACGAGATAGACTCGCTGACCGACCAGGTAGCGTCGCTGTGCGACGAGGAGGACGTGCTGGTCACAACCCATTGCGCCGCCGACCGCAGCGTGTCTGAGCTGGTTGAGCTGCCAGCGTCGGAAGAGCGCGCCCTGCGCGACCAGATCGACTCGCTGGCGGTCGACGAGGCGAAATGCGAGCACGCCGTCGATCTGGCGCAGGACAACTTCGCAACGTCGAAGGCCGCTTACGAGGCGCTGCTGGAAACCGACGACGAACGCGCCCAACGCGAACGCGCTCGCCGCCAGCGCAGCGTGCAGGTGGGGCTGTCCATCGCGCTGCCGCTCATGTTCGTGTGCACGGGCTTGCCCCTGTTCATTCACGGCCGCGAGATCACCAGCTTGTCGTTCACGGCGCTCGGCATCGGTCTGGTGGTGTTCGCCATCATGCTGGCGCTGGCCGCGATGGTGATGCTGTTTCGCCCCAACAAGGAAGAGGACGCGAAGGAAGCGCGCAAGCAGGACGCCCAGTGGGTGATGCTGCAAGACAAGAAGAAGCTGGAAGCGTGCCTGGAAAGCCAGGCAGCGTTCAGGAACCGCGCCCGTGCCCAGCTGGACGCCGCGGGCTTGGCCGAGGCGCAGGGATCGCTGCGCCGATCGCGTACGCTGCTGGACGAGGCGAAGGACGCGCGCGCCGAGAACAACCTGTTCCAGCAGCGGTTGCAGGCGCTCGTGTCGCGCCGCAGCGCGCTGGAGGAGAGCCTGGCCAGCGCGAAGCGCCAACGCCGCCGCCTGTACGAGCGAATCGACCTGCGCGCCGAGCGCACCCTCGACGCCGTCGACGAGGCTATCGCGCAGAAGTCGCAGCAGCGCATGGGGCTCATGGAGGCCAGCGAAGGCCTCAACCGCCGTTACGGCGAGCTCAAGCAGGAGCTTTCCCATGCCCAGCACCTGCGCGACTTCGACGAGTACAAGCTGCTGTACCAGCAGATCCGCACGCGCCAGGACGAGAGCGCGCAGGACTACGCGCGCCTGCTGCTGGCGCGCCGCATGCTGGAAAGCGCCATCGCCACTTGGGAGAGCAAGAGCCAGCCGGAGGTGTATCGTCAGGCCAGCCGCCTGTTGTCGTTGATGACGGACGGCCGCTGGACGAAGGTGAGCCTCACCGCCGAGGGCCGCTTGCAGGTGACCGACGCGGTGAAGACCACGCGCGATCCCGGCCATCTGTCGCTGGGCACGTGCCAGCAGCTGTACCTCGCGCTGCGCATCGCCCTGCTGATGACCGCCGACAACGTGGGTCGCGCCGTGCCCATCCTGGCCGACGACATCCTCGTGAACTTCGACACGTCCCGACGTGCGGGCGCCGCCCGCGCGTTGGCCGAGCTCGCCCGTATGCGCCAGGTGATCCTGTTCACCTGCCATGAGGAAGTGGTGGAGGCGTTGCGGGAGGCGGACCCGACCTTGAACGAGGTCGAACTGTAGTCTGCACGCGCCTGGATTGCGTTCTCCTTGCGCGCAACCTGTTCTCGCCTGGATTCTTCTCTCGTTGCTTCCTGTTCTCTTCCCCGTCCGACTCGAGCGCTTTTCAATTTGTCGAGAGTTCACTCCCGGCGCAGCCGCTATTGTCGCGCCCGTCGAGATGTTTCACGTGAAACATCCCGGGCGCTTTGGGATGCGGGGGGGGGGTCGGCTTTTCCAATTTGCCGTGTTTGCAGAGCTTCGCGCAAAACGACTCGGAGTTTTCGCTGTTCTTCGAGCACCGTAGGAGGGGCGCGGAAACTCGCCGGTTGCGTTAGTCGGTTTTGCTGGAAGTCCCGTCTCTCTTCTCCGCTTCCTCAGCTTGTGCGATGAGCTCGCTCAATGGGACGCCCAGCCCTTCGGATATGCGATACATGACATCCAAGGTCGGATTTGCGTCTCCGGATTCGATCCTCCTCAGCGTGAGTCGGTTGATGCCCACCATAAGGGACAGGCGTTCTTTCGTGAGGTTGCACACCGCGCGCTGCATCCTCACCGCTTCGCCGAATCCTGATTTGTACTTCTCATTCATGAGGACAGGGTATTGCGATCTCTTTCCCAAAACGGTTACTATAGTTATCGTTTTGGATACTTTTATAACCATTTTGGTTAGAAAAGTAAGGAAACGCTGAGCGGCTGACGTTTTCGCCGTCGGCTGGCGCATGGGGGGGGGGTGCCGTCTTCGTCGCCGGAAAGGGGGACGGGTGAATCTGAGATCGTTCTGCTCGCGTGCGGGTCTGGGTTATCAAGAGTTGATCGTTGACGACTCCTTGATCAACAAAGTGTACGAGATAACGTTTTCGCCAGCAGCGCGGTCCTCCACGTTGGGTATACCCGACGGCTGTGTCGACGTGCAATTCTTGGGAAGCGGTGCGCAAGAGGAGTGTTTCGTTGCAGGAAGCCTTCTCAAAGGCCATAGAAGCGATTCTTCTTGTTATGAGCGTTGTTTTGGTATTAAGTTCATGCCGGGACCCAAATGTTGTTTCTCTAAGCTCGATGCGCAGGCGCTATTTAATCGAAGAATCGAAGCGTCGGCGTATGTGGATATCGATGTTCTAAGGGATATCGTTCATCTCTCGCTGCCTTTTGAGGAGCGCGCTCGGTTGGCGGCGTCTCATTTCGCCGCAAGCAGTCACTCGGAGCTTTTCTGCGAGTCGGACTCACTGGTATCTTTTATAACGAAGGTCATCTTGGGCAGGGTTGGGGTGGTGCGTGTGGAAGACGTGGTCGAGCGCACGGGTTACAGTCATACCTATGTTTCCAAGAGGTTCAAAGAAGCGGTTGGCTGCACCATGAAGACGTACGCCAGCATCATTCGCACTCAGAATGCCATCAGGTTTCTCTCTGACAGTCGATATCGAGGTGTGACCGGACTCGATATCGGGACCGGTTTGGGGTATTACGATCAATCGCATTTCGATCGGGAATTTAAAAAGTACACGACGCTCGTCCCTGGCGATATTCGTGCCGGTCGCTCGACGGTTTTGTTTCATTGACCTTCGACAGCTTTTTAATGGCAAGTGTGAAAATATACAAGCTTTCGGTTGCCGATTTGTAAAGAATGAGTGCGCACGCGAACCGAATCCGCGTTTCCGATCCCGAGGGGCCCTGATCGGGGAGGCGAGGCGGTTCGTGTTCCGCATCGTCTTTATAAGGAGGTTTTCATGACACCGGAAATGTGGGGGATTTTCCTGCAGATCGTCATCCTGCTCGCGTTCGGTTACTTTTTCACGAAGAAGAAGATTCTTACGTCGGACATCAAGAACGGTCTTTCCACTCTGTTGTTGAAATTGGTTCTACCCATCAGCATCTTGGGTTCGTCACAGATCGCCTATGATGCCTCTACCCTCAGCGGTTTCGGTATCACTCTGGTCATATCGTTCGTATTCTACTTTGTGTTCCTGTTTATTTTGCGTATGGTGGCAAAGAGGCTTCCTTTGAAGGACAACGCCGACCGCGTTTTCCCGTTGCTGTGTGTGTTCGGAAACGTTGGTTTCATCGGGATTCCCTTGTCCACGCAATTCTTCGGGCCTACAGGTTTGATGTACGCCTTCTCGCTTAATGTGGCTTTTAACATCGCCCTGTTTAGCTACGGTTTGATGATCCTGTCGGGCGAGAGCAAGGTAAGCGTGAAGTCGGTCCTAACCGACCCGTGCTTGATCTGCACGGTGGTCATGCTGGTGTTGTACGTCGCTCCCTTCCGTTTTCCTTCCTTCGTCGGCACCGCTTTTACTATGACCGGCAACATGATGACTCCGCTGGCTATGCTCATTATTGGTCATGAGATCGCCAACATGAAGGTGCTTGATTTGATAAAAGACGGCTGGGCGTACGTCGTCTCCCTCCTGCGTTTGCTGGTAATTCCTACTATCGTGTGCGTTATCTTCATGTTCCTGCCTGTGGATCACGAGGTTTTGAAGGTTCTCGTTTTTCTTTTGGCTATGCCGTGCGGAACTTTGAACGTGATCCTGTCGCAGCAGTATGGAACTAACCCCCAGTTCGCTTCGCGTGCCACAACGCAGACCATGATCCTGTTCTTGATTACCGTTCCCATCATGCTCGTCATCATCAATACCTTGTTGTAAGCGTGCACCGTCCAGTTCGACAGCGCATGAAAACGAAGCTAGGATAGGAGTTGAGCTATGAAGATCGATCGCGTGTATTACAACGGCGTCATTCGAACCATGGTGTCCGAAGGTGATACAGTGGAGGCGCTGGCCGTTCATAACGGAACCATTGTAGCCGCCGGTACGAGCAAGGAGATGCGTGCAATTGACGCGTGCGAGTACGTTGACCTGCAGGGAAGAAGCGTGCTTCCCGGTTTCGCTGACACCCATATGCACCTATTCCATGATTGTATGGGCCGTATTACGCCGAACCTAAGCGGGTGCCATAGCATTCCCGAAATCTTGAGCCTTCTCGAACAGCGAAAGGGAAGCATCAAACCTGGTCAGTGGCTTACTGCCGAGAACATGCACCTCGAGTTCTTGAAAGAGGGGCGTTTTCCGAACTGTGATGAGCTCGACAGCGTTTCTTCTGAAATTCCTATTTGCATCGGCAGTTTCTGCCACCATGTTCATGTGTTGAACTCTGCGGCACTGGCGCTAGCGGGTATCGATGCGTCTTTTCAGCCGATGGTGGCTGATCATGTGGGCCGATTCGATGATGGTCGTCCGGACGGCGTCGTACGCGAAGTGGTGTATCCCGAGCATGTTGATCCTGTCATACCCCGCATGAGCTTGCAGGAATGCGTCGATGCGGTTCACGAGCATTTGCAGTATTGCTCTTCACTTGGACTTACCCAGCTCGAGGTGAATCAGGAGGACGGACCCTTCGGTGCCCGTCTTTATACCGAGATGCGTCGTCAGAAGGGGCTGCCTTGCCACCTTACGCTGAATTGGTATCCCGAGTATCCCAATGTCCGCGGTTTGGTGACGGGGTTCGGAGATGATGATTTGAAACTAGGCGCCATCAAGATGCTTACCGACGGCGGCATCGGATCGGCCGGTGCGCTCATGCTCGAGGATTACGAGAATCCGGTAGGGACTCGAGGCGAGTGCAACTACACGCAGGAAGAGTTGGACGAGCTGGTGAAAACCGCCTACGACGCTGGTCATGACGTTTCGATTCATGCTATCGGCGACGCGGCGAACGATATGGTGCTCACTGCGTTCGAGCGCGCCTACGATCCTGCAGTGGGCGACGCGCGCCGCTTCTACTTCGTTCATGCCACGTTGGTGTCCGACACTTTCATCGAGCGTGCGGCCAAGATTCCCTGTGTAATAGCCATCCAGCCGGTGTGGCTTGAGAACTTCGTGAACTTCGGCGAGCTGCGCTTGGGTAAGGAACGCGCGAACCGTCTGTTCCAGATCAAGGACATGATGGATGCCGGACTCATCGTGGCTGGCGGAACCGATGCGCCGGTGTGCACAGTGAATCCCTTCTACGGCGTCGAATGCGCGGTCACTCGTCAGGCCGTCGGCCGCGACGACGTGACTCTCGGTGCTGATCAGGCGATCTCGGTGTACCGAGCGGTGGAGATGGTGACGAAGAACGCCGCCTACTGGTGCAGCGAGGAGCATCGCAAGGGCACGCTCGAGGTAGGCAAGCTGGCCGACTTCATTGTGCTCGATCGGGATATCTTCGCTATCGATCCGAAGCTGATCCACGAGACGCAGGTGCAATTGACCGTGTTGAACGGCGACGTGGTGTTCGAGCGCGCGTAGCGTAATCTATTCGAGGGTGCGGAAGGAGCGGAGAAGATGAGACGGCCGAGGGCGGTGCGGCATCCTGAGATGCCGAGCCTTGCGACGATCGACGAGGGAGGCGTGACTTCCGCCCTCGGCTTCACGGCTTCGGGCGTGCATGCGGGCTTCTACGAGGGTAACGACCGCCTCGACTGCGCGCTGGTGTCGGCTGACGTACCCTGCCCCTGCGCGGCGCTGTTCACGCGCAACGCGTTCAGCGCCGCGCCTGTGGACGTGTCGCGGGACCATCTTCGCCGCGTCTCGTTCGGGTTCGTGCGCGCCGTGCTGATCAACTCGGGCAACGCCAACGCGCTGACCGGCGAGAACGGCCTCGAGGTGGCGCGGCGCTCGGCAAGCCTCGCGTCGGGCGAGCTGGGTTGCCGGGAAGACGAGGTGCTGGTGGCTTCCACGGGAATCATGGGCTCGCGCCCTCCCGTCGAGCCGTTCGAGTGCGGCGTTCCTCTTGCGTGCAGGCGGGCGTCGCGCGACGGCGGCCACGATGCGGCGCGCGCCATCCTGACCTCCGGCGCGCACCCGAAGGAAGCTGCCGTTTCGTACCGCAGCACCGATGCGGCGTACCGGGGCTGTACGTTCACCGTAGGCGGCATGGCGAAAGGCCCCGAGATGCTGTTGGTGCTGACCACCGACGCGCCGCTTTCTCCTGCACTGGCGTACCGGGCGCTTGAGGAGTCGGCTTCCGCAAGCTTCAACAAGGTGATCGTCGATGCCGGCTCGTCCATGAACGATAGCTGCTTCCTGCTCGCTAGCGGCTATGGCGCGAAGCCGGGAAAGCCCATTCGCGAGGGCACCCAGGCGTTTCGCGAGTTCTCCGAGGCCTTGAAAGAGGTGAGCGGCCGCCTCGCGCGTTGCATAGCGTCTGACGAGCAATGTGTATCGTGCCTGATCACCGTGCATGTCGTCGGAGCCTTCGACGAGGCCGACGCCGACCGGGTGGCGCGCTCGGTCGCCCATTCGCTGGTGGTTCGGTCCACCGTTGCCGGACGTCATGCGAACTGGTCGCATATCGTCTCTTCGATCGGATACGCCGACGCGCTGTTCATGAGAGAGCGCGTGTCGGTGGATGTCATGGGCGTTCCTGTGCTGAGACGCGGAGCGCTGTGCCCCTTCGACGAGCAACGGCTGCTGCGCGAAGCGGGCGATCGGGAGATCGTTATCCGCGTGGACCTTGGGGCGGGCGGTGCGCAAACGACGTACTGGACTGGCGATCTGCCGCCGGGCTAGGCGTCCGGACGACGGGATGCGGGCCGCGCGAAGACCGTGCGGTTCGCAGCGCGGCGTCGCGGACGGCGCACGCGCGAATCGACGGCGCGATGGAAGGTGATTTCGGTGACGGTCAAAATGGTGGAGATTTTCCTTCAGATTCTGATCCTGTTGGCGTTCGGCTTCTTGTTCTCCAAGCGCGGCATCATCACGGAGTCGATGAAGAACGGCTTGTCGACCTTGCTCTTGAAGGCCGTGTTGCCGCTGGTCATCCTGTCGTCGTCCCAGGTTGCTTTCGATGGATCGGTGCTGCAGGGGTTCGTGGTCACCATGGCGGTGTCGTTGGTCTTCTACGTGGTGGTTGTCGGCGGCTTGGGGCTTGTCCGGAAGCGCATTCCCATCCCTGACGGCGGCAACCGCATCTTCGTGCTTTTGTGCGCATACGGCAACGACGGGTTCATCGGCATCCCGTTGGCCATGCAATTCTTCGGCTCGTCCGGCATGTTGTACGCCATCGCGGCGAACATCGTGTTCAACATCACCCTTTTCAGCTTCGGCATCGCGGTTTTGCAGGACAAGGCGAAGCCCGATATCAAGGGCATTCTGCTGAACCCTTGTCTGATCTGCACCGTCGTCGCGCTTGTGCTGTACGCGCTTCCGTTCAGGTTCCCGACCCCCATCGCGGACGCGTTCAATATGGCCGGTTCTATGATGACGCCGCTGGCCATGTTCATAATCGGCTACGAAATGTCGCGCATGAAGCTGTCGGATGTGGTGAGAGACAAATGGGCGTACATCGTTTCCTTCATGCGCCTGCTGGCCTTGCCCGCTCTGGCTGCGGTCGTCCTCTCGTTCGTGCCCGGGATCGACCCGCTGGTGGCTTCGGTCAGCGTCTTCCTGCTTGCTATGCCGTGCGGCACGCTCAACGTCATTCTGTCCCAGCAATACGGTGCGAACCCGAAGTTCGCCGCCCGGGCCACGACGCAAAGCATGTTCCTGTTCCTGCTCACCGTGCCTCTTATCCTGATCCTGGTGAAGGTGCTGTTCTGACTGATGGGGCGGCTCTTCCCGCGCGCCGAGCCTTCTCTCGGCTCGAATTGTTTCACGTGAAACATTTGAGGTCCGACGCGGATTGTTTCCCGTGACACAATCCGGGCGCGACACGAGATGCTCTTCGTGGGACATTCGAGGTTGCGATGTGGGATGTTTCGCGTGAAACATTCCGGATGCCGCGGGATGCTCTCGCAGGCTCTTTCTGCGATGGGCGCAGCATTCGATGCCCTGGGCGAGCCGTGCCGATACCGGTTTTCCGACCGCTTGCGACCGCGTTGCCCGATCCCTTCCTCTGCCTGCCGCGTCGGTGGGCTCTCTGCGTGAACGCCTCACCCGTTGCCGCTGTGCGCCTTTGGCGTCGGCGCCCTCCCCGCCGTCCGGCGATCGAACCCTCCGGAACTCATGTGGAGACCTCGAAAAGAACATGTGCAAACTCCATTTGCCTTCCAGATTGATATACTGTAATTCTGTGGTTCGAACACCGAAAGGAAAAACAGACATGCCGAGCACGGTTCTGATTGGCGCCCAGTGGGGCGACGAAGGCAAGGGCAAAGTCACCGACCTGATCGCGCGCGAATACGATTACGTGGTTCGCTACCAGGGCGGCAACAACGCGGGTCACACGGTCATCCACGGCGACAAGAAGCTCGCGCTGCACCTCATGCCCTCCGGCGTCATGTACGAGCATGCGGTTCCAGTCATCGGCAACGGCGTGGTCGTTGATCCCGGCGTGCTCATCAAGGAGATGGCCATGCTGGAAGCCGAAGGCATCTCCTGCAAGAACCTCAAGATCTCATGCGACGCGCATGTGATCATGCCGTACCACAAGGATTTCGACGGCGCCGACGAGAAGCGCCTGGGCGAGAACAAGATCGGCACCACGAAGCGCGGCATCGGCCCCTGCTACCAGGACAAAGTGGCCCGCAAGGGCATTCGCATCCAGGACCTGCTGGACGAGAAGATCTTCCGCCTTAAGTTGGAAGCGGTGCTTTCGCAGAAGAACCCCATCCTCGAGAAGATCTACGGCCTGCACACCTACACGGTGGAGGAGATCTGCGAGGAGTACCTGCCCTATGCGCGCATCCTCAAGCCGTATATGGCCGAGACGGCCCAGCTGCTGAACGAGGCCGTGCGCGCCGGCAAGTCCATCCTGTTCGAGGGCGCGCAGGGCACGCTACTCGACATCGACCACGGCACGTACCCCTACGTCACGTCCTCGTCGTGCTGCGCCGGCGGCGCCGCCACGGGCACGGGCGTGGACCCCACGGTCATCGATCGCGTACTGGGCATCCAGAAGGCCTACGTCACGCGCGTGGGCGAAGGCCCCTTCCCCACGGAGCAGCGCTTCCCCGAGGACGGCGGCGAAGGCGAGGAGGCCGAGGTCGGCGAGCTGCTGTGCAAGGTGGGCCACGAGTTCGGCGTGACCACGGGGCGCAAGCGCCGCTGCGGCTGGTTCGACGCGGTCATCGCGCGCTACGCGGCCGAGGTCAACGGCCTCACCGACGTGGCGCTCACGAAGCTCGACGTGCTGTCGGCCTTCGACACCATCAAGGTGTGCACGGCCTACGAGTGCGAGGGCAAGGTGTACGATTACTTCCCCATGCAGCAGAGCGTGCTGTTCCACGCGAAGCCCGTGTACGAGGAGCTTCCCGGTTGGAAGGGCGTCGACATCACCGAGTGCCGCACGTTCGAGGAGCTTCCCGAGAACGCCCAGCGTTACGTGGAGTACCTGGAGAAGATCACCGGCGTGCCGGTCAGCATCATCGCTGTCGGCCCCGACCGCGACCAGACCATCATGCGAGGCTGGGATCGGTAATGTTCCGCCGTTCTGTCGAACGGCGGAACGACTCGGCGCTTCTCGCTGACGTATGGGTTCGACCTGCAAAGCGACGAAACGTTTCACGTGAAACACTTCGTCGCAATGACGTGCGACATGGGAACAAATGTTTCACGTGAAACAGTGGCAACACCAGCAGCACTGAAGCGCTTTTGCACGACGTAAGTAGTTTGAGGGTTTGAAAGGACCTGACATGAACATCTTGGTATTGGGTGGCGGCGGTCGCGAACATGCCATCGCGTGGGCGCTGGCGAAGTCCCCGCGTACCGACAGCCTGTACGTAGCGCCGGGCAACGGCGGCACGGACGGCATCGCCCAGAACGTACCCGACCTGAACCCCGAGGACGGCCAGGCCGTGCTGGCGTTCGTTCGCGAGAACGCCATCGACTTCGTGGTCATCGGACCCGAGGCTCCGTTGGTTGCGGGTGTTGCCGACGTGCTGCGCGCCGCGGGGGTTCCCACGTTCGGGCCGGACGCCCAGGGTGCCCAGCTGGAAGGCAGCAAGACGTTCAGCAAGAAATTCATGGACGCCAACGACATCCCCACCGCTCGCTACGCCAGCTTCACCGACCTCGAGCCTGCGCTTGCCTACGTGCGCGAGCTGGGCGCGCCCATCGTGGTGAAGGCCGACGGCCTGGCCGCTGGCAAGGGCGTCGTGGTAGCCGACGAACTTGAGGACGCGGAAGACGCCGTGCGCTCCTGCTTCGACGGCGCATTCGGCGACTCGGGCAAAACCGTGCTCATCGAGGAGTGCCTGACTGGCCCCGAGTGCTCGATGCTGGCGTTCGTCAGCGACGGCAAGGCGCACTGCATGGCCACCGCCCAGGACCACAAACGCGCGTTCGACGGCGATCGCGGTCCGAACACGGGCGGCATGGGCGCGTACTCGCCGGTGCCCATCGTGACGCCGGACGAGCTGGCGGCCATGCACGACATCATGGAGCGCGCAGCGGTTGCCACCGCGCGCGAGTTCGACAACGATTACCGCGGCGTGCTGTACGGCGGCTTCATGCTGACGCCCGAAGGTCCGAAGATCATCGAGTTCAACGCTCGCTTCGGCGACCCTGAGACGCAGGTGGTACTGCCGCGTCTCGAGTCCGACCTGGCGGATATCATGCTGGCCGTGGCCGAAGGACGCCCCGACGACATCGACCTGCGCTGGTCCGAGCAGTGGGCCGTGTGCGTGGTGCTGGCCAGCGAAGGCTATCCCGGATCGTACGAGAAGGGCAAGGTCATCCTCGGAATCGACGAGGCCGAGCAGATCGAGGGCGTCACGGTGTTCCATGCCGGCACCGCCAAGAATTTCGACGACGAGCTGGTCACTGCGGGCGGCCGCGTGCTGAACGTGGTGGCGCTGGGCGACTCGTTCGACGACGCGCGCGAGAAGGCGTACGAAGCGTGCGATCTTATCAACTTCGAAGGCAAGCAGTACCGCAGCGACATCGGCAAACGCGCTGCGGCCGGTCGTGCCGCTTGGGAGAACTAAATGCTTTCAGAACGCTTGCTCACGTCTGTTGTTCGCGAATGCACGAAGAATTACCTGCGCCTCGAACCGACGCAAGAGCGACGCGTGCCCGGCCCGAAGCCCGGCCAGAAGTACATGCTGTACATGCATGTGCCGTTCTGCGAGCGGCTGTGCCCCTATTGCTCGTTCAACCGATTCCCGTTCGCGGAGGATCGTGCGCTACCCTACTTCGCCAACATGCGCAAGGAAATGCTCATGTTGAAGGACCTCGGCTACGACTTCGAAAGCCTGTACGTGGGCGGCGGCACGCCCACCATCATGATCGACGAGCTGTGCGAAACCATCGACATGGCGCGCGACACGTTCAGCATCGGCGATGTGTCCAGCGAGACGAACCCGAACCACCTGATTCCCAGCTACCTGGACAAGCTGCAGGGTCGCGTGCAGCGTTTGAGCGTTGGCGTGCAGAGCTTCGACAACGACCTGCTGAAGCAGATGGATCGCTACGACAAGTACGGCAGCGGCGAGGAGATCCTCGAGCGCATCGGCGAGGCCAGCCCCTACTTCACGTCGCTCAACGTGGACATGATCTTCAACTTCCCGGCGCAGACCGAGGACGTGCTGTTCAGCGACATCGAGCGCGTGGTGGAAAGCGGCACGAGCCAGACCACGTTCTACCCGCTGATGGCCAGCCCCAGCGTGGCGCGCTCGCTGGCTCGCACCGTGGGCAAGGTTGATTACGCGCGCGAGCAGCGCTTCTACGAGATCATCTCCGAAGTGCTGGCCGGCGGCGAGAACCCGCTGTTCGAACACGGCAGCGCCTGGACGTTCAACAAGCGCGGCACGGGCGCGGCGGGCGAGGGCGCGATGATCGACGAGTACGTGGTTGATTACGAGGAATACCCCGCTATCGGCAGCGGCGGCATCACGTATTTGGGCAACAACCTGTACGTGAACACGTTCTCGGTGAACGACTACAACGACGCCATCGAGCACGACCGCATGTCGTTGATGGGCAAGGCCACGTTCAGCAAGCACGACCGGATGCGCTACCGCTTCATGATGCAGCTGTTCGGATTGCGCCTGGACAAGCGCCAGTTCAAGAAGGATTTCGGCGTGTCCGTGGAGCGCGGTCTGCCGGTGGAGATGGCGTTCATGAAGGCCTCGGGCGCGTTCGACCGCGACAACGCCGACGAGCTGACGCTTACTTCGCGGGGCCGCTACCTCATGGTGGTGATGATGCGCCAGTTCTTCATCGGCGTGAACAACCTGCGCGATCAGGCGCGCGCCGCCCTGGTGGGTGAGGAACGCGAGCTTATCTTCGGCGATGGCAAATAACCGTTTGTCCGCATCCGCTCGAACACCGAAACGCCCGCGCATCTGCCGCGGGCGTTTTTCGTGTGTGCCGAGCCGCGTCTGGCAACGTGTTCCGGCTCGACTGCGAGCTCGGGTGTCCGACTGTTTCACGTGGAACGCGCTTGTTTCCGTGTTCCGCGGAGTATCCAACGTAGACGTTTTCATCGGCGGGCGCGCGTTTCGGCATTCCTCGGCAATGTACGTGCTATGATACAAAACCACAAAGAGGGACGTTCTATTGCCTGATAGGAGGAGGAAACGGCATAGACGTGGCCAAGAGGGGACGGCATACGGAGGGCTTTACGCTCGCCGAACTTCTGATGAGCGTTGCCATCATACTCATCCTTGCTGCCATCGCCTTCCCTTCCATTGTGTCGGCGCAGAACAACATGCGCATGTTGGAGCTGAACAACGCCGCCCAAGCCATCGCGAACGCCGCCCAAGCCCAGATGACGGCCAAGAAAGTGTCGGGCACGTGGGTGGATTCCGTGAAGGACGGCGACTCGTATCGCGTCTGCTTCCCCGCCGCGCGCTCGGCGGATGTTTCACGTGAAACATCCGAGGGCTCATCCCGCTCGCAGGGCGAAACGGAACATGTTTCACGTGAAACACTCGGGTCCGACGAGGTTGCTCCTCCCTCCGCTTCTGCTGCGGAGTCTTCCAAACGTTACATGACGGCGGACACCGCCCGCGAGCAGGGTATCGTCCCGGCGCTCGCTGTGGAGGAGGCTGTGCGCGACGCCGACTATATCATCGAGTTCGATGCCGACACGGCGCAGGTGATCGGCGTGTTCTACGCCGACGGAAGGTCCGGCTTCTTCGGATCGACCCCTACCTCCACGAACGCCGCGAAGACGTATTACGAAACCGAGGGCGCCTCCACCGATCAGGCGGCGCGCATGGGTCACGACCCCATGATCGGCTACTATGGCGGCACCCCTGCCGGCGCCACGCCCGAGAAAGCGCTCGCGAATCCGGTGATCTGGGTGGACGAAGCAACGGGCTGCTTGATGGTGCAAGATCCCAACATCGCCGCGGACGGAAGCGCGGGCTCCACCACGTCCACGGTGACCATCGAGAACACCAGCAAGAACGTGGCGTTCGCGATTTCCGGGTTGAGCAACGGAACGACCATGGTGTCGTTGTCCACGGCCGATGACGGTTCGGATCCGGTTGGCTTCACCAACTTCGCCGCAGCCATCAAGCAGCAGACGCGCGACGACGCGAACGTGAAGGGCAATGTGTGGGCCATCGACCTCAATGCCCTTTCGCAGCTGGTGACGAGGGAGAACGATGGCAAGCCGACGACCGGCGGCTCCCAGGAGGCGGCGCTCAAGCAGGTGTTCGACGCGTGCGTGGCGGGCGACGCCCTGACGGTGTCGGTGGAGACGAAAGACACCTCGCGCAGCTGCGTGCCGGGCACGGCTGCCGCCCATGTGGAGTGGCCGAACCCTGCGGGCAAGCTGACGATGCTGATAACCAACCCGTACTCCGCCGTCGTGGCCGGCGAGAAGAACGAAGCTTACACCGATCCGCAGGTGCGGTCGACGGTTGCGGACAGCGCGCATCCTTCCATTGGGGCGGGCTCCGGCAACGGCGACGGCGTGGTGAAGGACGGGTTGACGGTCACCCCCTTCTATGAGGATAAGGATAATCACTTCCGCGTTTCCAACGCGAACACGCAGTTGAAGCAGGAGAACCCGCAGGCCGGCTACCAGTCGTACGCGGGAGGCTGGATAGCCTCGTCGTCCGTGCGTGACGACGCCACGTACCGGCTCGAGGGAACTGTGGGCGCGTACAACAATCATGCGTACCAGATTTGGGAGCTGTGGATCAAGCGAGCCGACACCGGTGAATGCATGCGCGTGGGCTACTTGAACGATGGCAAGTGGGAATGGGGCGTGTTCAACCAGAAGGGGGTCAACTACGACTACCGTTTTCTGAACGACTGCTTCACCTGGTACGGAACAAATGAAACGGGCGATGCTTCGGGTACCCTTGCCGGAACCGATACCGATGCGAACAACGTCATATCCCTGCGCCTCGATGTGCAGAAGTTCTACGCCGAGGCCGAGAACCATAAGAACCACGGCTTGGCCGACGAGGACGGCAATGCAACGGTGTACGTGCGCACGGCTCCGAAGGCATCCGAAGTCCAGGCGTACTTCAACAAGCTGGCGGTTCCTGAACCGGCTTCGGTTGAGAATCCGTTGAAGGCTGCCTATCTGAGCGGCAGCGCCCGGGAGACCGGCTCGCGCACCGCGGATACCCCGTCGGTCACGGCACGCGCCGCGTTCGAAGGCGAGTTCGGCGCCTCGTCGTCCGACGTGTCATGGGCGGTGTCCAAAACCACGGTCGCCGGGTTTTCCCAGGGCGACGAATACCTGAGCACCGCCGGCACCGTGCCGGTGCGGGTGTACTACTCCATCGCCCCCGGGGTTGGTTTCGCGAACATCAGATCTTACGATAACGGCAACGGCAGCGGGTACCTAAGCGGCGTGCTCAGCACGCGCTTGACCAACGTCTCGCTTTGGCTGTATCGCGGTCCCTCTTTTGATGATCTTGCCGTTATGCCGCCCGCACTTCTGAAGAACTACAAGGGGTTGGAGTTCTCGTGCCGCCAAGGAAGTACGTACGACTTCAAGATAACCACCCAAGAAGACTACCGCTTCTACCGGGCGCTGCTCTACTACACCGAGCAGGGTGTTGGAAAACCCGATTATGCGGTTCAGTATGTTCCGTATTCGTCGATCGAGTCGGAAGTTGTTCTGGGTGAGGTCGACCCTCCTGCGAAACCCGAGACAGACGAGTTCACCTATCGTTTCGTGGGTTGGGAAACGGTTGATGTTCGCGATGCCGGATCGGGGTCGCTTGTCTGCGTGCCGGGCGATACGGTCGGAAAGTACGACGGCCAGCTGGCATTCATGGGAACGACGTTCGTGGCCAAGTTCGACGAGATACGCAAACCGAAGGTGAGCCTCGGTTTGGCGTATATCGAGCTTGATGCCAACGGTGCTGCGACCAGCTGGTACGGCTATTACGGAACCGACGAAGGCTCGTTCGTTAATGAGCTTCGCACAGACAACGCCATCGACGACTGGGGGTACTTCATCCTCGTTGGGGAGGGCACTGAGAAGTCAGCCATCACACAAGGCAAAGGCAGCCAGTACAAAATCAAGGATGAAGAAGCTATAACGGTTTCTTTGTCTGGGACGACGTATTCTGCATATCGCATCCTTGCGTCGGGAGATGCTGTGCTGAAGAATCAGTCTACGCCGGTGGAAGTGCTCGTGAACAAGTCCCAGCCGAACGAGTTGACCGCAACCTACCAGGTCAACTTCAATTTCGCCCGCGCCGTGACACTCGATGGCGACGCTGCGAAAACCTGGGGAGAAGATGCTTCGCCCTGGAGCGTGCGCCATGCTATGCAGTTTCCTGGTTCATTGAAATGGTTTAACAATGTCAACGGCGTACAGTATGCGTACATGGGAGATGCCTTTATTCAAGAACATGATCTCGATATGAAGAATATCGTTGACGGGTACAAGTTCAACAACATATTCACAGGGGCTTACGATGGCGGAAGCTACCGTATCTTCAATTTCGGACGAGCGACGTATGCCAGCCTTGGCGATGCCAGCGGCTTTTCCGTGCTGAACTCAGCGAAAGAGTACGAGGGTGTTGGGCAGGGGCAGGGTCTCTTCCCTTGGGTTCTCAGTGATGGAACTTCGTCTGCGGTTATAAAGAACGTGAGGCTTGTCGTTGACGGCAATTCGTATGCCGCCGTCGGTACGAACTCGAACTCGAACTTCGGTTTTCTGGTGGGCAATGCTGCGAAGTCCAAGATTGTGAACTGTACGCTTGAGGGTGCTAGCGAGAACGCGACTGCTGTCGTGGACAGGCTTTCCTACGGAACCCATGCGGTGTCACCGCTCATAGGGTATGCGGAAGAGTGCGACATCGAAAAGTGCAAGGTTTTCGATGTCGATGTCCGAGTCTCTTGGAGGGATACCGGGACGGTCGATGGATTGTCGGCGGGTTTGATCGTTGCTCGAACAAGCCAGGTGAACCTATCATCATGTTCGGTGACCGACGTCGTCTTCAACATTGAAAACAAAGTGAAGCCCTCCTCGGTCGTTTGCTTGGGCGGCGTTGTCGGTAGTGCCGGGTGGTCTCTCAACGAGAGTTACTGCACGGTGAAAACGGTGTCGTTCTCGTTTCCGGAGAACCAGCAGGTGCTTACCCGGCTTTCCGCCGGTTCGGTGATCGGCGGTCAAAGCGGTGCGTGTTCGGCGCACTACAACACGGTCACGCAGCCTGTTCAGTACTCTTTGGGTGGCAGCGCATGGGTTCCCATCGAGGCGGAAGTTGGTGGTTCCCTATGAAGCGCGTGAGGATCCTTCGTGACACTTCCGGGGCTTCTGTCGTCATTGCGCTGGTGTTCTTCCTTATTTGCGGCATCATCGGGTCGGTGGTGATGACGGCTGCCTCGGTGCAGGCCAAGGCAGCGCAGACGCACGTGGACTTGCAGCAGAAAGAGTACGCGATGCAGTCGGCGGCGAAGCTGATGGCCCAGCAGCTGGGCGGCGAGGATGCTGTCTGGGAGGAGAAATCGGTAGTCGTTAAAATCGCCTACGATACCGCAGGTGAGGCGAGTGTCGATACGAATAGCTTGCGCTCGATGATCGGCCAGAATTTCTGGACCGAACAGCGCACGAAGGACATCCTCGCCGCCCGCGCGGAGGGGAAGGATTACGTGCTGGGCGGCTCCGCATCCAACCGGTTGCGCATCGACCCTCCAAGCGAGGCGGGGGGTCTCGCCCCGGTGTACGGCTGCATCACGGTGGATCCCGACCTCAACATCACCGTGGAGTTGTCGCTCGATTCCGCTTTCGCGGCGGATTCCCCCTACAACACCACCATCTCCATCCAATGCACGCCC
The DNA here is from genome assembly GCF_009875595.1 of Eggerthella sp. BIOML-A1. NCBI lineage: Bacteria > Bacillati > Actinomycetota > Coriobacteriia > Eggerthellales > Eggerthellaceae > Eggerthella > Eggerthella sp. BIOML-A1. Next base: position 385,996 of record NZ_WWRZ01000001.1, read on the forward strand.
ACGTTCGATAGCCAAGGCCGCGTGACGGTGATCGAGTACGGCGACAACACCACCGTGAAGAAGACGGAGGCGGCGTGATGATCGGCAAAACGACGCGCGTGCTGCGCGAGAAACTGCAAGATTGCCACGGCGACACGATGGTGGAGGTGCTGGCGGCAGTGTTCATCGCGGCGCTGGGCGCCACGATGCTCGCCACCATGGTGACGGTGTCGGCAACTGCTTCGGCCCGAAGCCAGCAGGTGCTGAACGCCTCGTACGCCGCGGAGGCTTCTTTGTTCGATTCGTCTGTTCCCCTTCAAGAAGTCTTCGTGACGATTCCCGACTCTGAGGAAGCGACGCGTATCAAAGTGAACGTGTACCAGTCGGGCGGCTATGCATACTACGAGGAGGGTCGGTAGCATGACGCCCCTCCTCGACAAAGCGTCGCTTCGATCCCGCCTGCGCGACACGCGGGGGTTCATGATTGCGGAGCAGCTGGCCAGCATAGTGTTCATCGGGCTTCTTTGCGTTGCGGTGGGCGTCGGGCTGCAGGTGGCCATGAACTCGTACGCCTCCATCACCCGGCAGGCGCAGGCCGACGCGCTGCTGCAACAGGCGGTGGAGGTAGTGAGCGACGAGCTGACGTACGCGCGCGACGTGGAGGGCGAGGGAACGCAGGCGCCCGATAACCCGCTGTACTTCACCAGCCCCACGCGTCACGAGACGGCGGTGCTGCAATCGCGCGATGCCGGCGAAGACGGCATCGAAGACGGCATCTGGCTGAACGCGGCCGGAGAGCGGTCGCAAATCGTGCCGGCACGCGACGGCCTCGCGCCCAAGCTGGCAGAGCTTTCATACAACGCGGACAACGAGACCTGGAGTTTCCGCATCACCATCGCATCAGGCGAGGACGTGGCGGCCGAAACCGCCATGACCGTGAAGAGGATAGGATCGTAAATGGCGTACAAACGGTTGGGAGACGTGCTGATAGACGCGGGCCTCATCACCGAGGACCAGCTGGGACACGCGCTCAAACAGCAGAAAGAGACGAAACGCCGCCTGGGCGACGAGCTTATCGCCGAAGGCGTCATCACGGAAGCGGGCCTCATCGAGGCGCTGCAGATGCAGCTGGGCGTGGAGTTCGTCGACCTTTCGGCGATCGACCTCGACCCCGAGCTAAGCCGCGTGATCAGCAAGAACGTCGCACGCCAGTACAACGTGGTGCCCGTGCGCACTTCGCCCGACGAGGTGTGCCTGGCCATGAGCGACCCGCTGAACTTCATGGCCATCGAAGCGGTGAAGAACGCCACTCGGAAGCGCGTCATCCCTATGGTGACCACGCATGATTCGCTGATGCGCGCCATCATGACGCTGTACGGCAACGAGGGTGCCGCCCGCGCCATCGAGGAGATGAAGCGCGACGCCCGCACGACAGGCGCCGACGACGCCTCGACCGGATCGTTCCAAACCTCCACGCTGGGCGACGACGCCGACGCGCAATCGGCTCCCACGGTGCGTCTCGTGAACAGCATCATCGAGCGAGCCGCCACCGAGCGCGCCAGCGATATCCACCTGGAGCCGCGCGAGATCGACCTGCATGTGCGCATGCGTATCGACGGCGTGCTGCGCACGATCCTCACGGTGCCGAAGGAGCTGCAGGCTTCGGTCATCTCGCGTTTGAAGATCATGGGCGGCATGAACACCTCAGAGCGCCGCGTGCCTCAGGACGGCCGCGCAAACATCCGCTTGAAGAAGCAGGACATCGACCTGCGCATCAACACGCTGCCCACCATCCACGGCGAGACGGTGGTCATCCGCCTGCTGGACAAGAGCGAGGCGCTGTTCGACCCGGCGGGCATCGGCCTGGAGGGCGACAACCTGGAGAAGTACCAGCGGCTCATCGGCTCGAACAATGGCATGGTGCTGATCGTGGGCCCCACCGGCTCGGGCAAAAGCTCCACCATGTACACGATGATCCGCCAGCTGAACACCGATTCGGTGAACCTCGTCACGCTAGAAGACCCTGTGGAATACAACATCGACGGCGTGAACCAGGTGCAGATCAACGAGAAAACGGGCATGACCTTCGCCAGCGGCCTGCGCGCCATCCTGCGCCAGGACCCCGACATCGTGGCGGTGGGCGAGGTTCGCGACGGTGAGACGGCCGAGATCGCCATGCGCGCCGCCATCACCGGCCACCTGGTGCTGTCCACCGTGCACACCTACGACGCGGCGTCCACCATCGACCGTCTCATCGACATCGGCGTGGAGCCGTACCTCATCGCCAGCGGCGTGCGCGGCGTCATCTCGCAGCGCCTCGTGCGCAAGGTGTGCCCCCATTGCCGCGAGGAGTATCGGCCCAGCCCCGAGGAGTTTGAGGCTATCGGCCTGCGATACGATCCCGGCGTGAGGTTCTACCGCGGATCGGGCTGCCCGATGTGCTTCGGCACGGGCTACCGCGGGCGCACGGGCGTGTTCGAGATCCTGGTGATCGACCGCGCGCTGCGCAGCCGCATCACGGGCGGCGCCACGCGCGAGGAGCTGAAGGACGCCATCGAGCGCACGGGCTCGTTCAAGACGATGGAGGACAGCTGCCGCGAGCTGGTGCTGACCGGCGTGACCACCGTCGAGGAAGCCCGCAAAACCATCACCGCGCTGGAGTAGGGAAGAGGAAGGCGGATGCCAAAAGCGCGGCGATAGCAGCAAACCGAAAGAGAAGGACCACGCATGAACGTTGAGCACATCATAGACATGGCGCGCCAGGCAGGCGCTTCCGACGTGCACCTGGTGTGCGGTCTGCCCGTGAAGTTCCGCCTGGCCGGGCGTCTTGAGAACGCGGGCGTGGACGGCGACGCACCGTTGTCGCACGACGATTGCGAGCAGCTGGCCCGCCGTTTGGCCGGAGACGATTTCGACCGCATCCAGCGGATCGGCGAGCTGGATCGCGCCGAGACCATCGGGGGCGTGCGCGTGCGCATCAACCTGTTCCGCCAGCAAGGCCATGTGAGTGCGGCTTTGCGCCTGCTGTCCGATCGCATCCCCGCGCTGGAGACGTTGGGCTTGCCGCCTGCGGTCATGGACTTCCCGCGCATCCAGCGCGGCATCGTGGTGGTGACGGGCGAAACCGGCAGCGGCAAGTCAACCACGCTGGCGGCGCTCATCGACAGCATCAACCACACGCGCGCCGAGAACATCATCACCATGGAAGACCCCATCGAGTACGTGTACACGCCCGACCAGTCCGTCATCTCGCAGCGCGAGATCGGCCAGGACACCGAAAGCTACAGCAACGCCTTGCGTGCCGTGCTGCGCGAAGACCCCGACGTCGTCCTTATCGGCGAGATGCGCGACCTCGACACCATCCAAACGGCGCTGACCGCCGCCGAGACGGGCCACTTCGTTCTGGCCACGCTGCACACGAAGAGCGCCGCCGACTCCATCGACCGCATGGTGGACGTGTTCCCCGAGGGCTTGCAGCGCCAGGTGCGCATGCAGCTGTCCACCACGCTGGTGGCCGTGCTGTCGCAGCAGCTGCTGCCGCGCCGCGACGGCATGGGCCGCGCGCTGGCGTGCGAGCTGATGATGGTGACGCCTGCCATCCGCAACCTCATCCGCGAGGGCAAGACGCCGCAGATAGCCGGCTCGCTGGCCACGTCGGCCTCGGCGGGCAGCGTGACCATGGACAACGCGCTGATCGCCCTGGCCCGCAACCGCGACATCACGTCCCAAACCGCCATCGATGCCGCGCACGATGTCGACTACGTGAGAAAGAGCGTTCGCTGATGCCAACCTTCACTTACACCGGGATAACGGCCGCCGGCCAGCAGATCGACGGCGTGGTCGAGGCGTTCGACGAGATCGAGGCCATGGAACGCGCGCGCGAGCAGTGCCGTGTCGTCCAAAGCGTGGTCCCCGTGCGCGAGGGCAAAAACCTGCTGTCCATGGACATCACGAAGCCGAAGGCCAAGCAGAAGAACCTTGCCGTCATGTGCGCCCAGTTCGCCACCATCCTGAACGCGGGCGTGCCCGCCGCGCGCGCCACGTCGCTGGTGGCCGACCAGGTGACCGACAAGTGTCTGAAACGCGTGCTGGCCGACGTGGCCGCCGACGTGGCGTCGGGCCACAGCCTGGCCGAGAGTTTCCAAAGCAAGGGCGAGAACCTGCCGCGCGTGTTCATCGAGACGGTGCGCGCCGGCGAGGAGAGCGGGCATCTGCCCGAGAGCTTCCAACGCCTGCACGGGTACTTCGACAAGCGCGCGAAGGTGTCGGCCAAGGTGCAAAGCGCCATGACCTACCCCATCTTCGTGGCGGTGATCGCCGTGGTGGTGCTGGCCATCATGATGGTGATGGTGATCCCCTCGATGACGGGCATGATCGCATCGCTGGGGGCGGATACGCCGGCCATGACCCAGTTTTTGATCGACGCTTCGAACTTCGTCACCGACAACTTCCTGCTGATCGCGGTGGTGCTGGCGCTGATCGTCGTGGGCGTGAAGCTGTTCGGCACCACGGAGCGCGGCAAGACGACGTTCGCCGTCTTGAAGCTGAGGCTGCCGGTGCTGGGCGCGGTGGGCGTGTGCTCGGGCGCGGCTCAGTTCGCGAACACGATGGCCATGCTGGTGACGGCCGGCCTTCCTGCCACGCGGGCGGTGGCCATCACGTCGCGCGTGATGAGCAACTATGTGTTGTCGCGCGAGGTGGGGCGCTTGGAGGCTGGTTTGGAGGAAGGGCGCACGCTGGGCGAGGGCCTGGAGGCCAGCACGTACCTGCCGCGCACGCTGGTCGAGATGGTCGCCGTGGGCGAGCACACCGGCGAGCTGGAGGAGACGCTGGAAACCATGGGTGCGTTCTACGACGACGAGACGCAGCGCGTGACCAACAAGGCGATTTCCATCATGGAGCCCGCCCTGCTTGTTTTGATGGCGTTGTTCGCGGGTTTCATCGTCATCGCGTTGTATTTGCCGATGTTTTCATTGTATGCTGCAATGTAACCGTTCTGACACCGTTTCGTGTCACAGCCGTTACTTTATGCAGAAAAATGTATGGGGATATTTCCGGTGCCCGAATGGCTCGGATAAGGAGAAAGGAACCGATATGAAAGAGATGATCAAGAAGATGCGCGAAGAGCGCGGCGGCTTCACGCTGGCCGAGCTGCTGGTCGTCGTGGCCATCGTGGCCGTGCTGGTGGCCATCGCCGTGCCGCTGTTCTCCAGCTCGCTGAGCAGCGCCGAGGACGCGGTGAAGAAGGCGAACGAGCGCTCGGTGAAGGCCGAAGTGACGACGGGTTACCTCGCCGACGGCTTTGACAAGACCAAGTATAACAACATGTATTATAGCGCTAACGACAAGGGCGACCTGACCGGTCCGGCAAGCGCAGCTTCTGAAGGCGCCAAGTATGTGTACAAGGTGACGATCGATGATTCCACCGATAAAACTAAGCCGACGATCACGGTCACGGACGTGACTGACGGCGAGCCCACTAACTAGCGCATGACCATTCCCCTTGGCATCTTCAATCCGGCGCAGGCGGCGTTCCTTCTGGGGATCGCCGCCGTGCTGGGTGCTTGCCTGGGGAGTTTCGTGAACTGCCTGGCATGGCGGCTGGCCAACGGCGAGAGCGTGTTGGCCGGCCGCAGCCATTGCACGTCGTGCGGCCACGTGCTGGGGGCGCTGGATCTCGTCCCCGTGGCATCGTGGCTTGCGCTTCGCGGCCGCTGCCGCCACTGCGGGCAGCGGGTGAGCCCGCGCTACGTCATCGTGGAAGCGCTCATGGCCGCGCTGTTCGCCGCCATCGTCGTGCGCTACGGGCTGTCGGTGCAAACGGCCGCCTACCTGGTGCTCGCGTGCATCCTCATGGCCGTGGCGCTGGTGGATCTGGATACGTTCATCATCCCGAACGGGTTCGTGGTGGCGGGCTGCGTGCTGTGGCTGGTGTCCATCTGGTTCATGCCCGCGCCGCGCGTGGACGCGTTCTCGGTGGGCAGCCTGTTCTCGGGTTGGGTGCATCCGGGCGGCGCGGTGGCGCTGGACGGCATCGTAGGCGCGGCGGTCGTCGCGGGCGGCGTGCTGGTATTGTCCGTGGCGTTCGACAAGGTGACGAAACGCCGGTCGCTCGGCGGCGGCGACGTCAAACTGCTGTTCATGGTGGGGTTGTTCCTCGGGTTGGCGGGTTCTATGCTGAATCTGCTGATGGCGTGCCTTATGGGGTTGGCGTTCGCGTTTGCTCAGGGGTTTTCCGTTCCTTCTTCGCCGGGCGAGGGCGAAGGCGAGGGGGAAAGCGTCCGAACAAGGGCGATTCCGTTCGGGCCGGCCATTGCCGCGGCCACGGCGTTCACGCTGTTGGCGGGGCCGACCATCCTCACGTGGTACGCGGGGTTGTTCTGACAGGATATGCAGCGGGCTGAAAGGAAAACGCGCCGCATGGGCAAAACGTACACGGGTGTCGATATCGGGGACAGCAGCATCAAGCTGGCGGTTTCCGACGGCCAGTCGGTGAGCAAGGTTGCCATCGAGATGCTGCCCGAGGGCCTGGTGGCCGACGGACGCATCGTCAGCCACGACGCGATGGCCGACTTCATCAAAAGCGTGGTAAGAAGCATCGGCGGCGTTTCGAAGGACGTAGCGTTCGTGGTTCCGGGCTACGACAGCCTGTTCCGTCGTCTGTCGCTTCCCGCCATGACCGAGAAAGAGCTGCGGCTGAACCTGCCGTACGAGTTCCGCGATTACATATCGCAAGGCAAAGACCGCTACGTGTACGATTATGCGATGTTGGGCATGCGCAACGACGCCGACGGCCAGCCCGAAGGCATGGATCTGCTGGCGGTTGCGGCGCCTAAGCAGGCCATCGCCGACTATACCGAGATGTTCCGTCGCGCAGGCTTGAAGCTGAAGGTGGCGCTGCCCGAACAGGCGGCGTACCAGAACCTCGTGGGAGGCAATCCTCGCGCGCTGGCTAACTGCTGCGTGATAGACTTCTCCCATCATATGACCAAGCTGCATTTCTTCCTCGACGGCGCCTACGACGTGGCCCGCGTCATAGAGATCGGCGGCATCGACATCGATCGCGCCATCGCGAACGAATACGGCGTCGACGAGCACGTTGCCGACCAGTACAAGCGCACCGACTACCAGGGCGCGCAGCGCTCCGAGGCCGCCCGCGCGGTGTACCAGTCCATCGCGATTGAAATCGGGCGCGCGCTGAACTTCTACGGCTTCAACAACCCCGACGCCGTCATCGAGGTGGCATACTGCTGCGGTGGCGGGCTGCTTCTGGATCCGCTGGTAGAGGCGGTGGCTGCCCATGCCGACTTGCGCGTGTCGTCCATCGTCGACGTGCTGCCGCCGATGAGCGCGCCGTTGGGCGAGGCTCTTCGCTGTCCGGTTGCCATCGGCGCCACCATGAAGGCGGGGCGGTAGCCATGGATTTGAAGCAGGAGGTGTCGCTGAGCGCGCTGAAGCGCGGCAAGGCGCCGGCGTACCCCGTCAAGACGTCCATCAACTTGGTAGACACCCAGCAGCAACGCGGCAACCTGCTTGCGCAGCTGGGTCTGTTCGCCATCGCCCTGGTGCTGATCGGCATATTCACGAAGTTCGCTGTGGTGGATCCCTTGGCGGCGAGCGCGGCAAGCAGCAACGAGGTTTCCGCAGCGCAGGCGCGCCTGGACGTGCTGGCGGCCGAGAACGCCGACTACGCAGAGCTGAACGCGCAATACGATCGTTATGTGGTGCCGGGGTTGTCCGAAGAAGAGCGGAACCTGGTCGATCGCGATGTGGTTCTGAACTTGCTGCAGCAGAAGGTGATGGGCGTAGGTCACCTGTCGTCGCTGCGCATGGAGAAGAACACGGCCACGGTTACCTGTTTGGGAGCCGATTTGAACGAGGTGTCCGCCCTGGTGGAAAGTTTGGAAAGCGATCAGCGCGTAGCGCATGTGACGGTATCCACGGCGCAGGGCGAGAACGATAGCTCCACGTCGGCTACGATCCAGATCGTGTTCGCGGGGCCGCTGGACGTCGAAGGCGACGGCGGCTCGAAGGAGAAGGGGGCCGGCGATGGCGCGGCGTAGCGTGTTGAACCGCTCGTTCTCCACCAGCGAGAAGGTGCTCATGCTGGTGCTGGCGGTGCTGCTGGTGGTGGCGTGCTACTACTTCCTGGTGGTGAAGAACGTGGCCGACACGATAGCTGCCAATGAAGACCGGCTGGCGGACATCGAGATCAGCGTCAACGCGCAGGAGATGCTTGCGGCCGATCGCGCGCGCATGAAGGCCGAGCTGGAGGCGTTGGGCGAAGACGGCACGCTGCCCGTGGTGGCCGTGTACGACAACATCCGCAACGAGTTGAACGAACTGAACGCGCTGATGGGAGGCGCGACCACGTACAACCTCTCGTTCGCGCAGCCCACCGTGGAGGACAAGCTGGTGCGCCGCGAGGTGACCGTGTCGTTCACGGTGCCCGATTACGCGGCTGCGCTGGACGTGGTGCGCAAGCTGGAGAACGGTACGTACCGTTGCGAGATCACCGACTTCTCCGTGAACGGCGACATGCTGGCCGACGGCACGGTGGACGGCGTCGACGCCGTGCTGACTGTCACCTACTTGGAAACCACGAACGGCGCCGCAACCACCGCCGGCCTCGTTGAAAAAGCCAAGTAGAAAAAGCTTAGAGTCGCAGGATCTTCTGTCATCCTGGCGATCTATTCCGCTTGGTAGCTGCCGATGACGAAGCGGTTCTTGCCGGCGGCTTTCGCACGGTAGAGAGCTTTGTCGGCTTGGCGATAGGCGCTCTGGTACGAGGCGATTTTACCGTGCAGTTCTACGCCGCCGATGCTGAGCGTCACTTCGTGTTCGGTGCCGTACTGGTCGGTGAACGTCACGCCGCGTTTTACGATGCCGGCGCAAGCGCTGGCCAAACGCTCATCGTCGATGCGTCCGTTCACGCAGATGGCGAACTCGTCGCCGCCCAGGCGTCCGATCAGGTCTTGCGGCCTGAACGCGGCCGTCAGCGCCGCGGCCGTCTGTTGCAGCGCTCGATCGCCGGCAAGGTGGCCGTACGTATCGTTCACGCCCTTGAAGTCGTCGGTGTCCACCACCAGCACGGCTCCGGCGGTGCCGTTTGACAGCAGCTCCCCTGCCGTTTCTTGGAACGTTTGCCAGTTCAACAATCCGGTGAGGCCGTCGTGGTGGGCGCGTTCGGACAAGTCCATCTTCTCGCGCATTTCATCGTCGATGTTGGCGATTTTCCCGATTACCGAGATGGGTTTGCCCGCATCGTCCTCCACGAAATGGGAAGTGATGCGTATCCACTTCCTATCCTTGTCGGGATTCGCTTCCTCGTGGCACAGCACCTCGGTCACGGCGTTCGACGGCGAGGTGAACGCATCCAGCAGCTCGGGGTTCGCACTGTGCTTGATGAGCTGGCGTGCGTTCTCGTACGAGACGTAGGAGGATCCGTCGTCCATGCTCGTGGCATCGTCAACGTAGGAGCTGGAAAGAAGCGATTTCGACTTCGAAATGCGCAGGGTGTCCGATTTTATGGAATACTCGAAGAACTGCTCGTTTGCCAGGCGGTACAGCTCTTGAAAGCGCAAATTCTCTTCGCGTACGGCGCGCGCCGCATGCATGCGGGAGCGCAGGTACAGCGCAAGCAGAACGATGATGAGCACCAGCAGCGATATGCACGCCAGCGCGAATTCTCCCAGGTGATCCTTGATGAACAGGTTGATCTGCTCGTCCTGGTCGATCAGCGAGTTGTCATAGATGATGGAGTCCAGCTGGGCACTGTTGAGGCTGCGCAGCGCTTTGTTTAAGATGACCAGCAAATCGGGGTCAACCGGCTGCGCGAGGCCGAAGCAGATGTCGATGGATTGCGTCGAGGTGGGCAAATAGAGGATGTTGCTCAGTTCGTCGATGTTGAGGTAGTACGGCGTGGTGTACGACGTGCCGTAGGTGTAGTCGACTTCGCCGGAGTTCACCGCTTCGAGGCATTCTTCAATAGTGTCGTACAGCTGCACCGGCGCGCCTTCAGGGGCGGTTTCAGCCTGGTCCCATAAAAGTGCGATGCTTTTGCCGTCCAGGCGATCGGGGTCTACGAACTTGTTGTATACCAGCAGTATGGAGGTGGTCATGTACGGAGCCGTCATGGCTACGATCTTGTCGATTTCCGTGTTGTCGTCGTCGTTCACGCCGGCAACGATGTCGATGTTCTCCTCGCGCAGCGCAGTGGCCAAATCGTCATAGCGCGGTATGCTCACCACTTCGAACGATAGCCCCGTGTGCTTCGAGAGATATTCCAGAATGCCCTTCGTAACCCCTTTAAACTCGCCGGTTTCCGGGTCGAACGACTGCAGCGGCGGCCTGTCGGTGAGGACGCCTACGCGCAGCGTTTTGTAGTTGCGCGCGTAACGGAGTTCGGCGCTGGTCAGATCGTAGTTGTCCTCCGAGGGGAGGAAGTGCTTCTTGTACAGGGTTTCCTGGAGCTGGGGGTTGCTTTGGTTGATGCGGTCGATGGTGGCATCAAGCTCGTCGATGATCGAGCGCTCGCCCTTAGGCGCGGCGAAGAAGAAGGGCCGTCCAGCGAACGACGACACGATATGGAACCCGTCGAAGATGTTGACGTCGATCTCGAGGAACACGTCGGCTTCGCCGGTTAAGGTTTTGTCGAGCAGCTCTTGCGTGGTGGAGCATTCGACGGTGACCAGGTTGATGCCGTTCTGATCGCAGTAGTACTCGAGCTCCGCGCGGCGCTTCTTCGCGGTGGCGAGGATGGCCACGCGCAGCTCGCTTCGGGTGAACAGATTGGTTTTCGAGACGGTGGCATGTATGTTCGGAGCGAACAGGGCGGTGTGGGCCGAGCCGTAGCTGTTTTCGGGGTATTCGTACATCTCGGCAAGGGCGGCGCTGTACGACATGCTTCCTTCGATGTCCACCTCGCCGTTGTCCAGCATCTCTAAAAGCCGCAAAGCGCGTTCGTTTGCATTGTCGCCCTCGGCTTCCACGAACTCGAACGACCAGCCGGTGAACTGGGCGACGCGCATGAGGTAGTCGTAGGTGTAGCCTTCATAGGTGCCGTCATCGTTTTTTGCGAGCAGGCCTTCGCTGTCGGTGTAACCCACCTTGACGATGCGTGGCTGGTCGGAGGCATGAGCTTCTTCAGTGGTGACCGGTATAAGAAGCGCGCAGGCTAAAACCGCCGAGAGCAGCACTCTCGTGCATAAGCGCAAGGCAGTCGTATGTGATCTCTTCTTCGTCGTGCTTCCTTGTTCCGGGTGGAATATCGGGGTTACAGTATAGCCTCTTTTTTCAAATAATTCGCACGGGGGGTGCTGCCTGTGCGCGATCATTTGCGTGTTCCGCACGGATGTTTCACGTGAAGCATCCGTGCATGGCCGCTCGACAGCAGCCGGGCGCGCAAAAAAGCGCCCCCGAAAGGGAGCGCTTCTGCATTCGAATGGTGGTCGGAGGGGGACTTGAACCCTCGACACGCGGATTTTCAGTCCGCTGCTCTACCAACTGAGCTACCCGACCACGATCAACCGTCCATGGGGACGTGGGACGATATTCTACCATATCCCATAGCCTCAGCAAGAGGAAATTCCCAAAAATCCCCCTCTGCTTACCGGGCCGCCTGCTTGGAAGCCCGGCGCGCATCCATCGGCCGCCTGTCCGCACACCTGTCGGCGTACCTGCCGCGCCGTTCTTCTAGCGATAAACGATCTTGCCAACCGTCACGCCCTCGGCGATCATTGCGACGCCGCGCCACAGCACGAACACGGCTACGAGCAGAGAGAATAAGATCGGCGAGACGAACAGCATAATGGCGCACACGATGTTGACGATGCCCGAGAACAGGCCGATCCCCCATGCTGAGAAGCCGATGCTTTTCGATTTCATCGCCGCGAATATCTCGAACAGGCCGAACACGAGGAAGCACAGGGCCACCAGCCACGAGATGGCCGCGCCGCCCACCAGCGGATGCAGCACGAACATCAGGCCGATCAGCACGTCGAGGATCGCGTAGGCCAATGACCATCCCGACACGCTCATCATAGACCTGAAGCGCACGTAGAACACGATGCCCAGCACGCCTGAGAGCAGGAAGCCCACGCCCGCGATCATGGCGATGGTGGCCAGCGTCAAGTTCGGCGCGAAGCAGCAGAGCAGGCCGCATGCGAGCAGCAGGATTCCCGCCAGTATCAGGCTCCAGTCCCATTTCTTCTTCAATGTCGCCATGAGCGCTCCTCCTCGTCTTGCCTTTCGGCATGCGTTTCTCTGACGCATTGTATCACCGGCTTGCGAGCGTTCGAGCGTTTGTGCGCGAAGGGCGGCTTGACGGCGCGAATCGCCGATTCGCCATACAAGAGCCTTCGCCATACGAAAAAGCCCCGGTCTCCTCAAGCGGTTTGCGATGAACTGCGTGAGGAGACCGGGGCGAGGCGTGGGCCGAGGGTCGTTATGCGGTTTGTTTTCCCGGAGCAGCGTCGACGTCGTCGTCTTCCACGCGTCCGCGGATCTTCTTGACGCTGCGGCCAAGCATGCCGCCGAGCTTCGGAAGGTTCTTCGGTCCGAAGATGATAAGCACCACCACCAGAATAAGTATGAGCTCAGGCATGCCCATTCCGAATATCTTCATCGTGTGCTCCTTCCGGGCTTCCTCGCGTTCAGTGCCGAGCATTATAGCAACTTTAAATTTGTAGTTACTATAATTTTGTAGTAAAACCGACAATTTCGACGAAAAGCGCGGACGGCTCTTATAATGCAGAGCAAACGGCACGGCGAATCGCGGAGGGCGGACGATGGAACAGCGGCAGGCGGACGGCGGGCAGTCGATGGGATTGCGCGAGCGCAAGCGCCGCGCCACGCGGGACGCCATCGAGCGGGCGGCCATCGCCTTGGTGAGCGAGCGCGGCTACGACAACGTCACCGTGGCTCAAATATGCGAGCTTTCTTCCGTATCTCAAGGCACGTTCTTCAACTACTTCCGCACGAAAGACGCGGCTATCGTGGGCATCGGCGAGTACGACCTCGATGCCGACTCTGTGCGCGCCGCATTCGATCGCCTCATGCCCTGCTCGATGCTGCACGCCACGCTCACCTTGTTCCTCGAGGTGGCGGGATCGTTCGATTGGGAAAGCGATATCGCGGCGCAGCGGATCGCGCTCGTCAGTGAAACGCCCTCGCTCATGCAGCTGTTCTTGGACAACGCGTTCGGCTTCGTCAGCGATTTTCGCACTATCGTGGAGGCGTATTTTGAAGCGAATCCTTCGCTGCGCACATGCTCCGATGTTCTGAGCTCGGCGGAAGAGTCGTACATCGTCGTGTCCGAGGCGCTTGAAGCCGCGAAGTTCGCGCTGTACCGCGTCGCCGACGATCCGGCGTCCGGCCTGCCCAGTGCAGACGAAGTAGAAGCGGTGATCAGGCGCATCGTGGGATAGCGCCCACGGCGGCGGTTCGCTACACTGAATGCGAACCAGTTACGGCGACAGAAGGAGTGCGAATGTCCTGCGAACAGAACAGCCCGGTAGTCGGCATCATCATGGGATCCGAAAGCGACATGCCCGCAATGGAGCCGTGCATGAAGCAGCTCGACGAGTTCGGCGTGCCCTACGAGGTGAAGGTGGCTAGTGCGCACCGCAAGCCGGCCGAGGTGCACGAGTGGGCAAGTTCGGCGCACGAGCGAGGCATCCGCGTGATCGTGGCGGCGGCGGGCAAGGCGGCCCACCTGGGCGGCGTCGTGGCGGCGTACACGCCGAACCCCGTGATCACGGTGCCCATGAAGACCAGCGACCTGGGCGGGTTGGACTCGCTGCTGTCCATGGTGCAGATGCCCTCCGGCGTGCCCGTGGCCTGCGTCGCCATCAACGGTGCGAAGAACGCGGCCATCCTGGCCGTGCAGATCCTCGGCACCGGCTGCGACGCCGACCGTCAGAAGATCATCGACTTCAAGCGAGGCATGGCCGACGCGTAGGCGGCGTCCTGCTCGAACGGTTGCAACGTGCGGCCGGATGCGACCTGCATCCGGCCGCGCTGTTTCGTTAGAACGCTCGCGTTGCCACGTAGTCGGTGACGCTTGATTCTCGACAGCGCTTTCTTGGCAACGAGCGTTGCGCCCTTCATGCAAGCCGATAGGGCAGCGAATGGCAAAAAGGCATCGAATTCGGAATCGCCCGCGCGGATCGCAAGGGCAAAAGAAAGCCCCCCTGTGCATAACGCCTGTTCGTGAGCGTGCTCTTCCGAGCGGCTTTGCGTCGGACACGGTCAAGGCGCGAGATTTCTTCCGAATTCGATGCCTTCTTGCCATTTAGAGATGCTGCGAGTTGCGCGGAAGCGCCACGATGTTTCACGTGAAACATTTGTACGTCTTCGCGGGGATGCAGGAGAAGGGCGCCAGCTGCATCCCGCACCGAATGCGCCCGGGCGGGCCGTGCCTTTCGCGCCTTCATCCCACGCGCTTCTCATGCCCGTATGCTTCGCTTTCGGAGGCGTACTATATGGTTTCAAGAACTTTGCAACATTTTCCATGGCGTCGGCATGTTTGGGGTAAGGAGGCGATTGGAAACCATGGCTGATTTGCGCTCGGACGAATTCATGAACCATGCCCTGCGCGATTGGGAGGACATGGTGTATCGTCTCGCGCTCAGCCAGACGCGCGAGCCCGCCGACGCAAGCGATGTGTGCCAGGAAACGTTTATCAGCCTGCTGAAGGACGCAACTGTGTTCCAAGACGACGAACACCTCAAGGCATGGCTCATCCGCGTGACCATCAACCGGTGCAACCAGCTTCGCCGTACCGCGTCGCGCCATCGGACCCAACCTCTTCCCGATGATGAAACGCTGCTTCCCAAAACGCCCCCGGCATCGGCCGCGCTGATGGCGAACGAGGTGTGGAGGGTTCTCGACACCCTTCCGCCCAAGTATCGCGTGGTGGTGCATCTGCACTATGTGGAAGGGTATTCGACCGAGGAGATCGCCGAGATCGCGAAGTGTCGGCCCTCGACGGTGCGAAGCCGCTTGCGTCGTGCCCGCGCCCAGCTCAAGACGTTGATAGAACAGGAGGAATCTCATGAAGCCGTCGCCGATGGACGAGTATCGTGCTTTGATGGAGGAAATCGAGAGCCCGAGTACGGTGCATGAGAGCATCCTCTCCGAGATCGAACGCGCGCGCCGCGAGGAGCGTCGGAAGGGTCGCGCACCGCATGCGCGCCGAGCGGGCGCGCCCGGAGATGCGGCGGCGAGTGCGCGCGACGGCGCGACGGCGGCGGTCGTCCGGCGGCTTCGGTGGAGGCCGGTCGCCGCGGGGGCGTGCGCGCTTGCGGTCGTGGCGGCGCTCGTGCCGTTTGGCGGCCAGCTCTTCGACATGCTGGGCGATATGGGTGGCCATGGCGGCGCCGTTGCGGGTCAGGCGTTCTCCGTGCGGGCGTACGCGTCGGACACGCGCACGCTGGTTCCTCCTACCGATAACGGGATGATCGTGTTCGACCGCTCCGGCAGCCTGACCACGCCAACGAAGGATTGGTACTTGCAATACGGGAAGTACACCGGCTGCATGTTCACCGTGGAGGGCGAGGGCATCGTACGCATCCAGGCCACCACCTCGGCGGGGATGTTCTACCGCAACAGCTACGAGACCATCAACGGGCGAGACGATCCTGAGCGCGTGGCCGAGGTCACTGCATGGAAACCGGAGAAGGCGGGCTTGGGCGATCATTACGGAAAGTACGAGAGCGTGCAAGTGGTCGACGGATTTGGCCTGCCCGATCCCGATCGTGACATGACGGTGCGCCTCACGAAAATGCTCGGTTCCACTATCGACCTGCCTATCAGCGCGGACGATGACGGCGACGCGAAGAGCTTCGGCCTGTGGACCAACGAGGATTACGGCGACGCGGTCGAAACCGCGGAAGACCCACTTGCGGCGACCGATGCGGTGTTCGACACGTTCGAGGGCCAAACCATAACGGTGACGGCCTACTTCGAGGACGGCAGCTGCGCCACGCAAACCATCGAGCTGCACACGGCAGACTTCAAGGCGACGATGAACGATCCGATGGCGTTCTACGGCTACGGTTCCATCGAGGTGTATCCCGAGATCGTCGACCGCTCGATGCTGCCGAACGTGTTGGGGGACGGGGTGGATGAGGGCGCTCCCTTCTGTCTGCACTCGTTGTACGGCGTCATCGTCGACGAGAACGACGGGCCGCATCCGTACTCGCTCGACAACGCGAACGAGTGGCTCGATGCGGCGGTGCCCTACACGTTCGAGCGGCGCGAGACGTTCACCAGCATGGGAGATGCGGTGTTGGCTGACCAGTCGATAAGCGATCCCGACGGACGGGTGACGGTTTCGGTGCCGGCGGATCCGCTGTCAGAAGAGCGCTACGGCGAGATGTGCGACATCGAGCTGTCGAACCTTCGCATCGAGCGGAGCGACCGGCTGCCGTTCGGGCTGGCGGTCGAAGACACCTCCGACTACGCGGGCTTTCTGGGAGACTTCGCCTATATGAACAAGGTGTCGGACGAGACGCTGGGCTACCAAATCGCAGACGACGGCACGTTGACGCCGGGGTTCTCGTACCGCACGGTCACGTTCGAGGCGACGAACCCGTCCGACGAGGAGGTTCCCGTCGATGCGAGAACATTGGGCACGTTCGCCGTTCGCGACGCCGACGGCCGCTGCTCTGCGTTGGCGACGCGCGCCCTATGGATGACCGGCTTCGAAGCCGGGGTCGATTCGAATTGGGGAGCGGCACTGGCACCTCACGAAACGCGGGATCTTTCGGTTGTGTACGTCGTGCTCGACGAGTTCGACGAACAGGCCGATCCGCTGTTCGTCTTCGCCCCGTATGCGAACGACGATGCCGACAGGGTTGCCTTCCGCATCAAGTCGCTGCTGTAGTAACCGGGCGGTTTGGCGGTGCGTCCTTCGCGCCCCTCGCGGATGCGACCGCGCGAGGGGCGCGCTTGTGCGCTATCATGGATGCTCGAACGAAAGAACCCGGATGTTTCACGTGAAACATCCGTACGCGATGGGGCGGGCGAGGACCATGACGAAGAAACTGCTGATGGGGAACGAGGCGTTCGCGCATGCGGCGTTGGAGGCCGGGGTGCGCGTGGTGGCGGGCTACCCGGGCACGCCGTCGTCCGAGCTGATCGAGACGGTGGCGAAGCTGCATGCCGACGGCGCCGCGCGCGGCATCCACGTGGAGTGGTCGACGAATGAGAAGTCGGCCTTGGAGCTGCTGGCCGGCGCGTCGTACACGGGCGCGCGCTGCCTGTTCACCTGCAAGCAGGTGGGGCTCAACGTCGCCAGCGACGCGCTGATGAGCTTGAACTACGTGGGCGTGAAGGGCGGCATGGTGCTGTTCGTGGCCGACGATCCCGGTCCCATCTCGTCGCAGACCGAGCAGGACACGCGTCGCTTCGCCAGCTTCGCGAAACTGCCCGTGCTCGATCCCGCCACGCCCGACCAGGGCTTCGCCATGATGCAGGCCGCATTCGACCTGTCCGAGCGCTACCATACGCCCGTCATCGTGCGTCCCACCACGCGCATCAACCACGCCTCGACGTTCTTCGACGTCGCGGACGCCACCGACGCGCGCCCGGTGCCCGACGAGGGCTTCGAGCGCAACCCGAAGTGGGTCATCTTCCCGCGCCGCGCCTACCAGGCGCACGGCGAGATCAACGAGCGTTTGGCGGCCATCGCGCACGATTTCGCCGTCGATCCCGCGCTGGCCGCGTTCAACCCGATGGTCGAGGGCGGCGCGCAGTCGACCGAGGATGCACGAACGAATGTTTCACGTGAAACATTCGACGACGGGAGTATGCCGAAGACGGCGACGAGTGCGGGCGCCAAGGCGGTGGGGATCGGCGCGGGCGCGTCGGAGTCTGCAGCTGCCGCAGTCGCGCCGCGCCTCGGCATCGTGGCGGGCGGCGTGTCGGCCGCCTATGCGCGCGAGGCGCTGCGCATG
The DNA here is from genome assembly GCF_009875595.1 of Eggerthella sp. BIOML-A1. Taxonomy (NCBI): domain Bacteria; kingdom Bacillati; phylum Actinomycetota; class Coriobacteriia; order Eggerthellales; family Eggerthellaceae; genus Eggerthella; species Eggerthella sp. BIOML-A1. The sequence continues at coordinate 403,935 of NZ_WWRZ01000001.1, forward strand.
GTGGAAGCGCGCGCGGCGGCAGCGGGCGTGGAAATGCCCGCGTACCGGTTCTGGCAGGTGGGAACGCCCTACCCGTTCCCGGAGGAGCTGGCCGCGACGTTCGCGGAAGGCCTCGACGAAGTGCTCGTTCTGGAAGAGCTCGACCATGTGCTGGAGGATGCGCTGCTCGTGCATGCTGGTCGCACGCATGCGTCCTACGAAGTGCGCGGCCGCCTGACTGGCGACGCGCGCGACCGTGGCGAGAACGACGTGGACGATTGCGCCGCCCGCATCGCGCTCTTCCTCGGTATCCCGCAGGTGCTCGCCCCCGCGATGCCCGCCCCTGCGTCGCCGACCGCCGCATCGGCCGCTTCCGCGTCCGCGACGTCCTCTATTCCGGTTGCCGAAACTGGAACGAATGTTTCACGTGAAACATTCGCCTACGACGCGCCTGCCGACGCGCCGCTGCCCGTGCGCCCGCCCGTGCTGTGCGCGGGCTGCCCCCATCGCGGCAGCTTCTACGCGGTGAAGCGCGCGCTGGGGAAGACGTCCGCCGTGCTGTGCGGCGACATCGGCTGCTACACGCTGGGCAACGCGATGCCGCTGGACGCCGTGGACACCTGCCTGTGCATGGGCGCGGGCATCACGATGGCGCAGGGCTTCGCCGTGGCCGAGCCGCACAAGAAGACGCTGGCGTTCGTGGGCGACTCCACGTTCTTCGCCAGCGGGCTGCCTGGCCTGGTGAACGCCGTGTACAACGGCCACGACATCACCGTGTGCGTGCTGGACAACGCCACCACGGCCATGACCGGCTCGCAGCCGCATCCCGGCACCGGCGTCACGCTCATGGGGCCGAAGCGCCAACCCATCTCCATCCCGCGCGTGTTGGAGGCCGTCGGCTTCGACTGCATCGTGCATGCGAACCCGCTCGACCTCGATGCTTCGGTGGCGGCCGTGCGCGAGGCGCTCGACCATGAAGGCCCCAGCGCCGTCCTGTTCGAGTCGCCGTGCATCCAGCTGGTGAAGCCGGACGCGCCCGCCGTCGTGGATGCCGAAACGTGCACGGGCTGCAAGAAGTGCATCACCGAGATCGGCTGTCCCGGCATCGGCTTCGACGCCGACGCGCGCGGCCCGCGCAGCAAGCAGCGTGGCCAGGCGTTCGTCGACCCCGGCCTCTGCAACGGCTGCGGCCTGTGCGTCCAAGTGTGCCCCTTCGACGCGCTGTCGATGACGGAACCCCAAACAGATGTTTCACGTGAAACATCTTCGGACGCTTCTGGGTCGGAAGGAGGCTGCCATGCGTAACGTGTTGCTTTCGGGCGTGGGCGGGCAGGGCACCGTGCTGGCGGCGAAGGTGCTGGCCCAGGCCGCGCAGGATAAAGGCTGGCAAGTGCGCACGGCCGAGACTATCGGCATGGCGCAGCGCGGCGGCAACGTGGTGTCGCACGTGCGCATGGGCGACGCGGGCGAGGAGGTGTTCGCCCCGCTGCTGGCCGAGGGCACGGCCGACCTCGTCATCGCGTTCGAGCCGGCCGAGGCCGCCCGCGTGCTGCCGTTCCTCGCGCCCGACGGGCTGCTGGTCACGGCCACTACAGCCATCCAGCCGGTCACGGCGGCGCTGTCCGACAAGCCCTATCGCGCCGACAACGTGCTGGCGAACATCGAGCGATCGCTGGCGGGCATCGGCGCGCGCTTCGTCGCGGTGGACGACGTTGCGCTTACCGACGCGGTGGGCAGCCGCAAGGTGTTGAACTCGGTGCTGCTGGCCAGCGCTCTCAAGGAGGGTCGCATCGCGCTTGACCTCGACGACTTGCGCCGCGCCCTCGAGGAGTGCGTGAAGCCGCGCTTCGTCGCCCTCAACCTGGCCGCCGTCGACGCGGTGGCTGCGCGATAATCTTCGCGCCCCGCGCCCCGCGCCCCGCGCCCCGCGCCCCGCGCCCCGCGCCCCGCGCGCGGTTAGTTGGGGAAGGCTCCTTGCGCGTTCGGGGTCGCCATCGTCTTTAAGCACCGCCCCCTGATGTATACTGCGGTCATTCAAATTTTGTTTGAATAGTCGGCGGAAGGCGAGGGCGTTATGGGGCGGGCGATGGATCAGGTGTTGCTGCAGGAAGCGGTCGATTTGGCGCGCAAGCTTTGGCACGCGTACATCATCGAGCCTTCGGACGAAAGCGTTCAATTCATCGTGGACACCATGGATCCGCAGAACCTCTCGCTCATCGGCACAGGAAAGCACGAGCTCTATGTCAACCTCGAGGCGTTCTTCGCGGGACTCGAGCGCGATCAGGAAGAAGCTCAGGACATCACCTTCGAGATCCTCGACGAGTATTACGAGCCGCGCGCCATTGGCGAGGACACCTGCATCGTGTTCGGCACGTTGTGGGCGCGTGAGCGACCCGACCGTCCGAAACCGTTGCTCGTGGAAATGGACACGCGTTTCACGCTGGTATTCCGTCGCGAGGGCGACCGGTGGCTGCTGGTGCATCTGCATCATTCCACGCCCAACGTCGATCAACGGCGCGAAGAGTACTATCCGAAAACGGCTACCGAGCAGGCGAACGCCGCTTTGGAGTATTCCAAGGCTATGGAGCGCCGCGCCGAGCTTGATTCTATGACCGAGCTGTTGAACCATGCCGCGTTCGAGAAATATGTGGCAGCGGCGCTTGTCGAAGGCGGCGAGGGCAGCGCTTTCTTCATGATCGACCTCGACAACTTCAAAACAGTGAACGACACGTTGGGTCATCCTGAAGGCGACCGGGTCATCCAAGAGTTCGCCGACGTGCTGTTGCGCGTCTTCCCGCGCGATGCGCTGGTCGGGCGCATGGGAGGCGACGAGTTCGCCGTGTTCTCTACCTGCCCGCTTTCGGTAGAGGAAGCCCAATGCAAAGCGTGCGAGCTTATCGAGGCATGGGGATCGCATTCTGCTTCGCGTGCCGTAGAGCTGGGATGTTCGGTGGGTATCGTGCGCGTTGTGCGAGGCGAGACGTTCTTCGACCTCTACCGCGCCGCCGATTGCGCTCTGTACGCCAGCAAGGACAACGGAAAAGGCTGCTACAGCTGGTGATCGCCGTCGGCACTGGGTCGCATGATAGCCGGTGCCGAACCGCCCTGCGCGCTGGTTCGTCTTGTCGTTCTGGCCAGAAATCGTAAGGCCGATGTCGGAGCATCATCGCCCCAAAAACACGCTTCACGCGTTGAGGCGTGTTTTTGGGGCGATGATGCTTCCCGGGGAACTTGCGGGTTTGCAATCGCACGCCCTTCGCCTAGAATAAACGCATGGAACTCGCGAACGACAACGACATCCTCTCCTTCCCAGCCGTGGTTTCGGCGGGTCGATGGCTTTAGCTTCAAGACTCGCGCCCGCGGGCTTGAAGCATCCTCATATCCGGTAGAAGACCATCGTCCCAGAAGGGGATCATCATGCAGCTTACCAACGACCAGTTCGCCCTCATCAAGCAGCAGTTCGCCACGCTGAAGGAGCGCTCGGCGTTTTACGCCGCCAAGTTCGAGGGCATCGACCTCTCCGATGTGCAAACCCAGGAGGACTTCGAGAAGCTTCCGTTCTCCGAGAAGGACGATCTGCGCAACGCCTATCCGCTGGGCTTGCAGGCCGTGCCCGACGAGGAGATCGTGCGCATCCACAGCTCCAGCGGCACCACGGGCACGCCGGTCATCATCCCCTACACGCAGCAGGACGTCACCGACTGGGCCATCCAGTTCGCACGCTGCTACGAGACGGCGGGCATCACGAACCGCGACCACATCCACATCACCCCCGGCTACGGTCTGTGGACGGCTGGCATCGGCTTCCAGCTGGGCGCCGAGCGCCTGGGCGCCATGACCATCCCGATGGGGCCGGGCAACACCGAGAAGCAGCTGCGCATGATGCAGGACCTCAAGTCCACCGTGCTGTGCGCCACCAGCTCCTACGCGCTGCTGCTGGCCGAGGAGATCGCCGAGCGCGGCATCCGCGACCGCATCTGCCTGCGCAAGGGCGTCATCGGTTCCGAGCGGTGGGGCGACAAGATGCGCCAGCGCATCGCGGGCGAGCTGGGCGTGGAGATCTACGACATCTACGGCCTGACCGAGGTGTACGGCCCTGGCATCGGCATATCGTGCGACGAGCATCACGGCATGCACATTTGGGACGATTACGTGTACGTGGAAGTGGTCGATCCCGACACCGGCGCGCCCGTGCCCGACGGCGAAGTGGGCGAGCTGGTGCTGACCACGCTGCGCAAGCAGGGCGCCCCGCTCATCCGCTACCGCACGCACGACCTCACGCGCATCATCCCGGGCGACTGCACGTGCGGCTTCGGCCATCGCCACCCGCGCATCGACACGCTGACCGGCCGCACCGACGACATGTTCAAGGTGAAGGGCTGCAACATCTTCCCCGCCCAGGTGGAGGAAGTCATCGCCGCCACCGACGGCACGTCCAGCGAGTACCAGGTGATGATCGAGAACATCAGCGGCAAGGACGTGCTCACCGTGTTGTTCGAAACCCCGCTGCAAGACGAGGCGAAGACGCGCGCCGAGGAGGAGCTGGCCCTCATCTTCAAGGCGAAGTGCGGCTGCACCCCCGATGCCAAGGGCGTCCCCATGGGCGAGCTGCCCCGCAGCGAGAAGAAAACGAAGCGCATCTTCGACAGCCGGTACTAGTCGCAAAGCGGAGCTTTCTCGTACGTGGAGGGAGGCACCCTGACGGGCTGCCTCCCTCTTTTTGCGCGCGAACCGCCTTCTTTGGTGCAAGCTAGATGATGCGGAAGCTTCGGATGCCTTCCGGATGTTTCACGTGAAACATCCGTTCGGCGGCGGAGGGGGATTTGCGAACTTTTTGCATGATGGAGGCGCTCCACTATGGTAGAGTATGCGCATGCATTCCGCGAAGGGACATACCGCCGTCGAACAGCGCTGGCAGCTTCAGCTCGCCGTCGCGGCTGTGTGCCGCTCCCTCGCTCCGCGTCCCGCGGACTCGCTTGTAACGGTATTCGCCGCGCAGCCGGCTTCGCCCCACGCGTCCCACGCCGCCGTGACGACCAGCGCAATCGACGCGGTCAGCGCTGTCGCCCATCGTGCGGCCGACGCCTCTGACGCGCCCCTGGCCGGTCGAACCGCCTACCGTGCCGTTTCCTATTATTCCTATCGATACCTCTAGCACATGGGTTTGCCCGTGGTGCTTCGTCGGCGTCGTGCCGACGGGTGTTGCGTTCCGGCAAAGTCATGTGCGCCACCGCGCGGGCCCTTCCCGACGCGATGTTCCACGTGAAACAATTCATCGCATTGCAGTGCGACAAAGGAACAAATGTTTCACGTGAAACATCCGGTCGCGGAACACGAAGCAAAACGGGGCTCGCTTTCTTGGGGAAGAGCGCCCGCCGACGGGCGGCGCGCATGAATCGATAGGAAGACTCATGATCGAAAAGATATGCATGGTGCTTATTTTCGTCGGCGTGGCGGTGGGCGTCGGCATCTACTGCCGACGACACACCGGAAGCGTCGACGGGTTCATCCTGGGCGGCCGCAACGTGGGGCCGTGGTTGAGCGCGTTCGCGTTCGGCACCAGCTACTTCTCCGCCGTCATCTTCGTGGGCTACGCCGGTCAGTTCGGTTGGAAATACGGCGTGGCCGCCACGTGGATCGGCATCGGCAACGCCATCCTGGGAAGCTTGCTGGCCTGGTGGGTACTGGGCCCGCGCACGCGCGAGATGACGCACCGCCTGGGCGCGTCCACGATGCCCGAGTTCTTCGGCGCGCGGTTCCAGTCGAAGGGTTTGCGCATCGCGGCCGCGGCCATCATCTTCGTGTTCCTCATCCCGTACACGGCCAGCGTGTACAACGGCCTGTCGCGCCTGTTCGGCATGGCGTTCGGCCTGCCCTACGAGGTGTGCGTCATCGGTATGGCGGTTATCACCTGCGTGTACGTGGTGCTGGGCGGCTACATGGCCACGGTGATGAACGACTTCATCCAGGGCATCGTCATGCTGCTGGGCATCGTTGCCGTCATCGTGGCGGTGCTGGTGAACAACGGGGGCTTCACCGAGGCCCTCACCACGCTGTCGCTCATTCCCGCCGAGGGCAGCGAGATGGCCGGGCCGTTCGTCAGCTTCTTCGGGCCGAACCTGCCCGATCTCATCGGGGTCATCGTGCTGACCAGCTTGGGCACGTGGGGTCTGCCTCAGATGGTGCAGAAGTTCTACGCCATCAAAAGCGGTCCAGCCATCAAGCAGGGCGCCATCATCTCCACCGTGTTCGCCATGGTGGTGGCCGGCGGCAGCTACTTCCTGGGAGGGTTCGGCCGCCTGTACGGCGATCAGGTGGAGATGACCGCCGCAGGCACGCCGGTGTACGACTCTATCATGCCCACCATGCTGTCCACGCTGCCCGACCTGCTCATCGGCATCGTGATCGTGCTGGTGCTGAGCGCGTCCATGTCCACGCTGTCATCGCTGGTGCTGACGTCGTCGTCCACGCTGACGCTCGATCTGCTGAAAGACAACGTGGTGAAGAACATGAGCGAGAAGAAGCAGTTGGGCTACATGCGCGTGCTGATCGTGGTGTTCATCGTGATCTCGGCGGTGATCGCGCTGGTGCAGTACAACTCGTCCATCACGTTCATCGCGCAGCTGATGAGCATCTCGTGGGGCGCGCTGGCCGGCTCGTTCTTGGGGCCGTTCTTCTGGGGGCTGTACTCCAAGCGCGTCTCGCGTCCGGCTGTGTGGGCCAGCTTCATCGTGGGCGTGGGTCTGACCACGGGCAACATGATCGCCGGGTTCGTGGGCGCGGCGTTCATCGCGTCGCCCATCAACTGCGGCGCCATCGCGATGGTGCTGTCGCTGATCATCGTGCCGGTGGTCAGCTTGTTCACGAAGCGCGTTGAGTTCGAGGTCGACCCGCCGCACGTCGAGGGAGCCATCGACCGCGAATACGAGCAGGAGCTGGAAGCGGAGTAGTTCTGAGCCGAAGCTTCGAAACCTCTGTCGTCTCAAAGTCTGCGGGACGGCAGAGGGCGCTTCGCTCCAAGAACACGCTTCAGCGAACGAGGCGTGTTCTTGGAGCGAAGCTTGCATCTCGGAAGCCGTTTGCCGCCTGTGTCTCGCATGAAGCACCGGCTTGCTTCGCGAGCGTATCGCGCGAAGCGCTGGTCACGACCGCCTGTTTGGCGCATTGCGCCCGAAGAGGCTCCTTATCAAGGGTCGCGCTGTTCCGTCTGACGGTCTTCCGTGCAGCCCGTCGCGTCCCGGATGGCGAAAACCCATCGAATTCGGAAGCTATCGCGCGCGTCGCGCTTGTTCGGCGCGAGGTTTCGCGTAAGGTATCCTCTGCGACCAGGTATTATGCGGGAGGGGTTTTCGCCGCGCGGCTACGCCGCGGGCGAAATTTCCGAATTCGATGGGTTTTCGCCATCCGGGGGAGCCTTCGACTGCGCGGATAACTCGGTGCGCAACGCTGCCGAGGGCGATGCGTCGAACCGGCCGGTTCGCCCGGGTGTTTCACGTGAAACACCCGTTCGTCTTTGGTGGTGGCACCGCGCGCCGTCTACGGCTCGCATCAGCGCGCCGCGCGATGGCTTGTGTGCTGTTGGGGGTTAGGGAGGATTCCTATTCGACTCGCGACTCGGAACTTCCAGCCCCTGAGTACTCTGTGCTCGTTCCGTCCCTGCGTTCTCGCGCCCCGCGGGAGCGAAGGGGGCGGCGGCTCGCGTTCCGCGGTATACTGTCAGCCAGTATCGGCTTTCGTGAAAGCGCGCGCATGATCTTCCAGCTTGCTCTCATATACTTTCCCGCGTTGGTGTTCGGGTTTCTGTTCATCAAAAACTACCGCAAGGAGCCGCGGCAGTTTCGCAACGCGCTGTACTTCCTGCTGCTGTGCCTGTTCGCGCTGTACGGGCTGTCCATCCAGTTCGAGCTGCCGTGGCTGGTGCTCATCGGCTTGGCGGCCATTCCGTTCGGCACGGTAGCGCTGGTGGTGTTCCTGCTGGCGAACACGTTCGTGGTGGTGAAGCGCGAAGGCCTGTCGCTGTCGCATCTGCTGCCGGGCCTGCTGGCGCTTTGCATCGTGATGGCGTGCGTGGGAGGTCCGGTGCTGCTGTTCGTCCAGGCGCCGCCCATCGTGCTGGCGTTGGCGCTGCTGGTGCTGATGGAGGGCTCGTACGTGGCGTTCACGTTCGCGGCCCTGCTGCTGTATTCGTGGTTGTACCGCCGTCTGCCCAAGCGCCGCGATTACGATTACATCGTCGTGCACGGCGCCGGCCTGTCGGGCACGAAGCCCACGCCCCTGCTGGCCGCGCGCCTGGACAAGGCCGTCGAGCTATGGGAGGCCGACCACCGCCGCGCCGTCATCATCGCGTCGGGCGGCCAAGGAGCCGACGAGGAGGTGTCGGAAGCCGAGGCCATGCGCACGTACCTCGTCGAGGAGCGCGGCGTGCCCGCCGATGCCGTCATCGAGGAGGACCGATCCACCACCACGATGGAGAACCTGCGCAACTCCAAAGCCATCATGGACGCGCGGTCGGGCGCGGGCGCGTACCGCGCCGCGGTGGTGACCAGCGATTACCACGTGTTCCGTACGGCCGAGTACGCGCACAAGATCGGGCTGGCCGCCGACGGCGTGGGCAGCAGGACCGCGCGCTACTTCTGGCCCACCGCGTTCATCCGCGAATACGTGGCCGTCAGCAACGCCCACCGCTGGCCGTTCGTGGTCATCTTCGTGTTCTGGCTCCCTTTCGCCGCCATCGCGCTGTTCCAGCTGTAACGCGCTTCGCGCCCGCGCCCGACGTCGCACGGCCTAACGCGTCGCGCTCGCACCTGCGTCTGACACGCGTGGCTCCTCGCATTCGCGCTTGCACTTGCGTCCGACGTCGCGCGGCTCGCGTTCGCGCTTGCGCCCGCGTCCGACACGCGTGGCTCCTCGCGTTCGCGCTCGCGTGCTTCGTCGATCGAAAACATCGGCGTTTTCGCCCCCTCGGGCGCGCTTGTCCTTGTATACTTAGGAAACTGGTGCCGAGCGGCGGCGATTCGGCCTGCGTCCTCAAGCATCGCGTCGGGAGAAGCGCGGCGAGGGTGAAGGCGGAACCACGTGCATGCCGCTCGGCGAATAGCACGACGAAGGGGATCATATGGAAGGATTCGACCTCATCAGCACGGGGGTATGGTCAATCATACCGCCGATTCTTGCGCTGGGCCTGGCGCTGATCACGAAGGAGGTGTATTCCTCGCTGGCCATCGGCGTGTTCGTGGGCATGGTGATCTACCAGTTCTCGCTCAACGGCGTGGGCGTCGAGCCGCTGGTGGACTCGTTCACCATGGTGCCGCAGATGATGGCCGAGCAGATAGCCGGCAACGGGGCGCTGCTGCTGTTCCTTGCGCTATTGGGCGCGCTCGTGGTGGTCATCGCGGCCGCCGGCGGATCGCGCGCGTACGCCGAGTGGGTGTCTACGCACATCAAGAACGCGAAGATGGCGCAGATTCTCACCGCGGTGCTGGGCATCATCATCTTCGTGGACGACTACTTCAACTGCCTCACGGTGGGCGCGGTCATGCGCCCCGTCACCGATCGATTCAACATCAGCCACGAGAAGCTGGCATGGATCATCGACTCCACCGCAGCGCCTATCTGCATCATCGCGCCGGTGTCTTCGTGGGCCGTGGCCGTAGGCGGCTACCTGGGTGAAGGCGGTTTCACCACGTTCGTCCAGTCCATCCCGTACAACTTCTACGCGCTGCTCACCATCGTGTTCGTCTTCTTCATGTGCGCTACCAAGAAGGACTTCGGCCCCATGCGCGTTGCCGAGGCCGAGGTGCAGAAGCCGGCCGACCAGCAGCATCGCATTCCGTCGAAGGACAGCGCTCTCGAGTCGATGTCGACGGTGGGCATTTCCGATCCGAACGCGGCCGACGCGCTGCCGGCGAAGCTGGATACCATCGTAGCCGAGGAGGACGAGCTGGACGAGGCTGCGAAGGTGGCCGTCGAAGAGTTCAAGGGCATGGCCATCTCGGACAAGGGACGCGTGTTCGACCTGATCATTCCCATCATCGTGCTCATCATCTTCTCGATTCTGGGCATGCTGTACGCGGGCGGCTTCTTCCAGGGCGTCGACTTCGCCACGGCTGTGGGCGAGAACCCGGTGTTCGGCCTGTGCATCGGCGTGTGCGTGGCGCTGGTGGTGACGGCGGCCATGTTCCTGCCGCGCAAGCTGATGACGCTGTCGGGATACATGGACGGCGTGGCCGAGGGCGTGCGCTCCATGGTGGGCGCCATCATGATCCTCGTGCTGGCATGGAGCCTAGGCGGCACGTGCCGCTACCTGCTTGGCACGGGCGAGTTCGTCAGCGGCTTCCTGAACAGCATCGGCGTGGGGCTGGCTCTGCTGCCGGTGGTCATCTTCGTGGTGGCGGCGTTCATCGGCTTCGCCATGGGCACGTCGTGGGGAACCATCGCGCTGATCCTGCCCATCGTGATCGGCGTGTTTCCGGCGCAAGATCCGCTGTTCCTCGTGGCCATCGGCGCCACGCTGGGCGGTGCGGTGTACGGCGACCATGTGTCGCCTATTTCGGATACCACTATCCTGTCGTCGGCGGGCGCGCAATGCAACCACCTGCGCCACGTGGCCACGCAGCTGCCGTACGCTTCGGTGGTGGCGGCCGTGTGTCTGGTGGGCTACATCATCGCCGGCTTCACGGGCAACCCGTGGATCGCGCTCGTCGTGGGCGCCGTGCTGATGATCGCGGCTGTGCTGGTGCTGAACCGCTCGAAGTACGGGGCGGCGAAGGCGTAAGCGCGAACGCGGGCAAGCGAGCAAGCGAAGCGCAGCGAGCGCCCGGGACGGCCACTCCGCCCCGGGCGCTTTTTTGCGCCCGGAGCCGCCGCGCGTCGCCCGGCGTCGCTTGCGCCCAGCGTCGCTCCCCGCCCGCCGCGCCCGCTTCGCCTCGCGCGCGACGGCGAGCGCCCCGCGTTGCCGCGCTCCGCATCTTCCCCGCCCGCCGCGCCCGCGTCGCCCCGCGCGCAATGGCTAACGCCCCGCGTCGCCCCGCCCGCCGTGCCCGCCAGATGTACGGATGTTTCACGTGGAACATCTGTACCGTTCAACGCATATTCCCAGTTAAAACGCCCATAGCTCGTTTCGTGCGATCGAAAGTTACGTCCTTTCGTGCGATGGTGCGCTCCTTCCTCCGTCGTATAGTGCGCAGCGTTCGAGGCGGCTCGGCCGCCTGTCTACGAGAGGAGAGAGCAATGGGGAGCACGTTCACCAGAAGGCAGTTCGTCATGGGGGCTATGGTGCTGGGCGGGTCGCTCGCGCTGACCGGATGCAGCCCGAAGCCCGAATCCAAGAAGCAGGACGGCGCGTCGGGCGCAACCGAGCCCGTGCAAGCCGATATCATCGTCATCGGTTCGGGTCTGGCCGGCTCGGCCTGTTCGATCTCCGCGGCGCAGAGCGGCGCGAGCGTGCTGCTGGTCGACAAGGCGCCGTTTCTCACGTCCACCTTCCTCACCTCGAAGGGCAACGTGTCCATTGCCCAGGTTCCAGAGAATAAGGACGAGTGGTGCTTCGAATCCGAGACGCCCGACACCATGGACCAGTTCGTCAGCCGTTACCGCAACCTCACCGAGATCGGCAAGGTGGACGCGCCGTATCCCGACTATAGCCGCATGCAGCGCATGATGGAGGAAAGCTGCGCCACCATTGCGTGGGTGGAGCAGCTGGGCATCACGTTCGAGAAGTCGTTCACCAAGGAGATGGTGGGCACCGACACGGTGAAGCCCGACGTCAGCGCCGACCCCGCGACGGAAGCGGGCGTCCAGGTGGCGAACGCGTTCGCGGCCGAATTCGAGCGCTTGGGCGTGCGGACGATGCTGTCCACCGAGGCGAAAGAGCTGATCATGGACGGCGACACCGTGGTGGGCGTGAAGGTTGAGGGGCCTGACGGTGCCCAAGAGCTGCGTGCGAAGGCCGTGGTGCTGGCCACCGGCGGCTTCGGCGGCAGCGCGGAGTACTGCGACCAGCTGGTGCCCGCCATCAACGAGATGGGCTTCCAGTACCTGGGCAACGCCATGAACACGGGCGACGGCATGACCATGGCCTCCGCCATCGGCGCCGCGCTGTACGAGGACCCGTGGGTCATCCCGAACGTCATCATGCCCACGCGCACGCTGACGAAGGCCGACGCGGGCTTCAAGAAGCTGTGCGACACCGGCATGGAAGGCGCTGCCACGTCGTCGAAGATGCTGGTAGACGCTACGGGCGCGCGCTTCGTGAACGAGGCGGCCCCGGTGACGGCGCTGGCCACGTCCATGACCGACAACCAGGCGGGGCCGTACTACGTGCTGTTCGACAGCTCGAACGCCGAGGTGGTCGCAGTCATCGAGAAGGGCCTGTCCACGGGCGACGTGCTGAAGGGCGCTTCGATCGAGGAGCTGGCCGACGCGGCCGGCGCGCCCCAGCTTGCGGCGACGTTCGAGGCGTACCAGCAGGCGGCAGCTGCGGGTGCGGACGAGGCGTTCGGCAAGAAGGCCGACATGCTGGCGGCGTACGGCGACGGCCCGTTCTACCTGGTGAAGTTCGTGCCGTCCTACGTGGCCACGATGGGCGGCGTGAAAACCGACGCATCGTGCCAAGCGCTCGGCGAAAACGGCAGCGTCATCCCCGGCCTGTTCGCGGTGGGCGAGGCCACGCACCGCTTCATGTACAACCGCAGCTTTGTGCGCCACTGCTCCAACTCCAGCGCCCTCACCATGGGTCGTCTGACGGGAGCGGCGCTGGCCACGGCGTAACAACCCGATCTTCCCTCGCGCGCAGGCCGGACCCCCTCCCCGGCCTACGCTTGCGTTTGCCCGCCGTCAAGCATGCGTCGAAAATCCCCGCTCTATCGTCCCATAGGACGACAGGGATCCGCACACGCTTGTCGCGGCGCCAAGCGCTCCGAATGTTTCACGTGAAACATTCGTTCGATTGCTGATTCGTTGCGGGTTTCGTCCTCGCGACGGCGTTGCCCCCCCGCGATGGGGTTGTCAACGAAAAGGGCTAACTCTTCTTGGCGGCGCTCGTCTCCTCGATGAGGTCGAGCAATTCCTGGCGCGAGTGCACGTCCATCTTCGCGTAAGCGTGGCGCAGGTGGGTTTTCACCGTGTGCTCCGACAGCGTGAAACGCTCGGCGATGGCCCGGGCGCTGCGTCCCGCCGCAAACTCCTCGATCACTTCGAACTCGCGGTTCGTCAGCTCGTAGGTGCTTTTCATCTGCACGAGGGCATCGCCCGCCGACAGGTGCGCCAGCGGGGCGGCCGCCGCTTCCTCGGGGGCGCTCGCATCGCCGGCCGCATCCCGCTTCGACGCATAGCGAAGGTAGCTGCAGAACATGAGCGCTAACGTGGCCACCAGCAGCCACACCGATCCGACGAGCGCGAGCTGCGGATCGACGCCGGTTTGCTCCAACAGCGTCTGCGCCGCGAAGCGTCCCAGCGCCACCGACAGCCTCGCGACGCCCAAGGCCAAGCCCAGCAGGAAGAACGCCGGCAGCTTCCGCTCGTTCGCCTCGCTGATGAACATGAGCCACAGCAACACGTAGAACGAGATGAGGAACGCGGTCATCAGCGATCCGGCCACGTGCCCGTCGGCGACGTTGAGGCTGCGGTACAGCAAGATGGTGACCAGGCACAACGCGGTGATGGGCGTGATGTAGTCGATGTTCGCCTTGCGCGGCTTCGCCACCAGCAGCACGGCCAGCATGGCCACGGCCGCGATGATCCCGAACAGGCCGGTGAGGTCGGTCTGCGCGTACTGCAGGTTGTTGTGGATGTCGAGCTCGATCACGAACCCGCAGATCAGCGAGAACGCGAACGTCCCGACGACTGCGCGCTTCGTGCGCGAAAGCGCCTCGGCCATGGAGGTGGCGGGTGCGACGGATTCCTTCATCTGCTGGGCGACGAACGCGTTGTTGCGCAGGCACCACAGCAGCGCGACGGTGGACAGGACGAACGACGCCAGCAGCATGATGCTACGCCCGCCTGGGAACAGCGAGCTGGTCAGCGGCGGAAGCAGCGTATCAATGAGATACGCGGCGGCGATCAGGGGAAGCGAAAGCCGCGGCCGGTAGCTGGTGAACACTTCCATCCAGCAGAGGATGGACAGCGACCAGCCCATGCCCGCCGTCACCTGCATGGCGATAAGCGCGATATCGTTTGTGTTGCCCGACGCAACGAGCACGGCGTAGATCGAGCTGACGACGACGGCCGTGACGAACAGCGGCTTCGCCCGGTCGATGCGCCCGACGTAGGAAAGGACGGCGACGACAAGGAACGTGAGCCCGTCGGCCACGAGGCCTACCAGGGCGTAGGGGCTGGGGCTGTAGGGCCCCGTGTTGAGGTCGAGCAGCCGCGCGCCCTGCAGCAGGCCGAACCCGAGCGTGGCCGCCGCCGCGAGGGCGAGGATTCGCGTTTTGTCGGATGCGTGCGCGTTCATCGTTTCCCCTTTGCTTGCGAAACAGTCGCGCCCCACTATAACGCACCCGCGCCCGCCGCGCTCTGCGAAGCCGAGCAGAACCGCACAGATGTTTCACGTGAAACATCCGGTGTTCGCACCGTCGCGATCATGCGACCCTGCCGGACATCGAAGCGAACGAATGTTTCACGTGAAACATTCGGGTCCTTCGCTGTTTCTAGTGGGTACCATACCTCTCGGGGATCCCGAGCGACAGCTTCCCCAGGTGCAGGAAGATCATCGCCTTGAAGTTCTCGAAGTTGCGGTAGCCCCTCGCCGCCCGCTTGACCGACTGGATGACGGAGTTCAGGCC